>NZ_JBNRMG010000024.1:0-2189 GCF_050379435.1 Marinobacter sp. DUT-3 | reverse complement strand
CAACGACGAGCCACGCAATTCTGGTGGGTCTGGGTGGACTTGAACCACCGACCTCACCCTTATCAGGGGTGCGCTCTAACCACCTGAGCTACAGACCCGGTTTTGCTTGTCCTACAACAAGCCAAGTCGGGTCCGAAAGACCCTTTTGCTCTCTTTATTAGCCAACCAAGTAATTCGTGTGGACTCTGACCGAAGCATTCGGCTTCGTTTAAGGAGGTGATCCAGCCGCAGGTTCCCCTACGGCTACCTTGTTACGACTTCACCCCAGTCATGAACCACACCGTGGTGATCGTCCTCCCGAAGGTTAGACTAACCACTTCTGGTGCAATCCACTCCCATGGTGTGACGGGCGGTGTGTACAAGGCCCGGGAACGTATTCACCGTGACATTCTGATTCACGATTACTAGCGATTCCGACTTCACGGAGTCGAGTTGCAGACTCCGATCCGGACTACGATGCGTTTTGTGAGATTAGCTCCCCCTCGCGGGTTTGCAGCCCTCTGTGCGCACCATTGTAGCACGTGTGTAGCCCTGGCCGTAAGGGCCATGATGACCTGACGTCATCCCCACCTTCCTCCGGTTTGTCACCGGCAGTCTCCCTAGAGTTCTCAGCCGAACTGCTAGCAACTAGGGATAGGGGTTGCGCTCGTTACGGGACTTAACCCAACATCTCACGACACGAGCTGACGACGGCCATGCAGCACCTGTGTCAGAGTTCCCGAAGGCACCAATCCATCTCTGGAAAGTTCTCTGCATGTCAAGGCCAGGTAAGGTTCTTCGCGTTGCGTCGAATTAAACCACATGCTCCACCGCTTGTGCGGGCCCCCGTCAATTCATTTGAGTTTTAACCTTGCGGCCGTACTCCCCAGGCGGTCTACTTAGTGCGTTAGCTGCGCCACTAAGACTTCAAGAGTCCCAACGGCTAGTAGACATCGTTTACGGCGTGGACTACCAGGGTATCTAATCCTGTTTGCTCCCCACGCTTTCGCACCTCAGTGTCAGTGTTGGTCCAGGTAGCCGCCTTCGCCACTGGTGTTCCTTCCTATATCTACGCATTTCACCGCTACACAGGAAATTCCACTACCCTCTACCACACTCGAGCCTGACAGTTCGAAATGCCGTTCCCAGGTTAAGCCCGGGGCTTTCACATCTCGCTTATCAAACCACCTACGCGCGCTTTACGCCCAGTAATTCCGATTAACGCTTGCACCCTCCGTATTACCGCGGCTGCTGGCACGGAGTTAGCCGGTGCTTCTTCTGTGAGTAACGTCAAGCCTCATGGGTATTAGCCATAAGGTTTTCCTCCTCACTGAAAGTGCTTTACAACCCGAAAGCCTTCTTCACACACGCGGCATGGCTGGATCAGGGTTGCCCCCATTGTCCAATATTCCCCACTGCTGCCTCCCGTAGGAGTTCGGGCCGTGTCTCAGTCCCGATGTGGCTGATCATCCTCTCAGACCAGCTACGGATCGTCGCCTTGGTAGGCTCTTACCCCACCAACTAGCTAATCCGACTTAGGCACATCCAATAGCGCAAGGTCCGAAGATCCCCTGCTTTCCCCCGAAGGGCGTACGCGGTATTAATCCGGGTTTCCCCGGGCTATCCCCCACTACTGGGCAGTTTCCTAAGCATTACTCACCCGTCCGCCGCTCGTCAGCGGGGAGCAAGCTCCCCCTGTTACCGCTCGACTTGCATGTGTTAAGCCTGCCGCCAGCGTTCAATCTGAGCCATGATCAAACTCTTCAGTTTAAATCATACAAGAATCCGAAGATTCTCTATTCTTGCTCAAGACAAAACTCAATTTCGACGAGTCACTGTCCTGATATTTCGTATCCGAAATACCTCGGCCAGCGCCCACACGAATTACTTGGTTAACTTTTTAAAGAGCGTTCGGGGCTTGCCCGATCAAGGTGGCGTATTCTACATCGCTCCGCCGCCTTGTCAACCGTTTATTTTCCGTTGTTTCCGTCTCCGGAAACCGCCGAAAAATGAACCGGCTTACTGCTGTATCGAGGCGCGCATTCTACACTGAACCGCCACCTTGTCAACTGCTTTCTGAAGAAATTTGAAACTCGTTTTCTTCAATACTTTCAAACAGTTGCCTTCCGAATCCGGAGCCGCCTAAGTGGCTTACCCCTCGAAAGAGATGCGCATTCTACAGAGCTCAGGCGAGGTGTCAACGAGCTTTT
>NZ_JBNRMG010000023.1:0-8675 GCF_050379435.1 Marinobacter sp. DUT-3 | reverse complement strand
TCTCTTCCGGTGCGTTGTCGATCTGGTCGAATGCACTGGCAGTACCTGTACCCCAGACTTCGTGACATACACGAGTCAGTGCTGCTGTCAGAGTGGTCTTACCATGGTCAACGTGACCAATGGTGCCGACATTCAGGTGCGGCTTACTACGATCAAACTTTTCTTTAGACATTCGACCAATCTCCCTAATCAACCTGGATCATAACGTTGACCGGATTAATAATGGAGCTCATGGGCGGATTTGAACCGCCGACCTCACCCTTACCAAGGGTGTGCTCTACCAACTGAGCTACATGAGCATTACAAACTAAACTGGAGCGGGCAGCGGGAATCGAACCCGCGTCATCAGCTTGGAAGGCTGAGGTAATAGCCACTATACGATGCCCGCGAGCAATAAGTGGTGGAGGGGGCAGGATTCGAACCTGCGAAGCTTTCGCGTCAGATTTACAGTCTGATCCCTTTGGCCACTCGGGAACCCCTCCGAGCCAGATTCGCTAACGCGAACCTGCCTAAACTAAAAGTGGAGCTGGCGGACGGAATCGAACCCCCGACCTGCTGATTACAAGTCAGCTGCTCTACCAACTGAGCTACGCCAGCTCACATTCGCCTCGTCAGCGAGGGCGGTATACTACGGAGTTTTTTCTGGCGTTGCAACACCTTCACAACGTCTGATTTCGACTAAATCGAAATCCTTTTGATAATCCGCTTCCGCCACCTCGACCGCTTCAGAATCCTGAAAATGGCCCGCTTCAAAAACGAGGGCGTAGCTTATCTGATTTCGGGGGAAGATGGCCAGTATTGCGTTGAGATTCTGACGTTTTTTTTCTTCCAGCACCGAAATTGCCGCTTCACGCGACTCAAACAGCCCCAGTGAGATGGCATTACGGTTTTCGCCTTCGGTGACAAGATAGGAGTCAATCCCCCTGCGCTGAATATCACGGAACATCTCTCTAGCCTGATCTGCCGGCTGAGGCGGAATAAGCACCCAATGCAGCGGGGCCTGTTCCCGCTCAAGCTCTTCAACCCTGTACTTTCCGTCAGGCATTCCCAGCGCTTCGGCCGCGTCCCCGACGTCGGCTTCTGACTCAAACCAGCCCAGGCGGGCACAGTGCATGGACTGCGAGGGAACCACTGCCTCCGCGGCATTATCGTGGGGCGTCTTCAAGGTTGCCACTCGAGGCAACCGACCCTCGCCCTGTTCGATGCCGCGGGAAGGCGGAACCGCGCCGCTGCTAAGATACCATAATGCAACATTTGCCAGCACCAACGTCATCGCCAGCCACTTCATGAGCGCGCCTGCTCTTCCGCATCTATCGTGGCCAGCCCTTTTATTACCAGGTCCGGTATCTCATCGGCATTCAGCCCTGCGGCCAGCAGGCCCGAAGCATCACCGCCGGTAACCAGAACGTTTTTAATACCCTGGATACGACAATCCTCGTGCACCCGGGCTACCATGGATTGCCAAAGCCAGAACAGCCCGTGGTGAACACACTCGGTAGTGGAACTCCCGGGATCCCCCGCATCCGACTTGTGATCGTCAAAGCCGATCCTGGCCGCGTCGTTTCTCAAGCTGCGCAGCATCATCCGGCGGCCCGGGAGAATGTAGCCGCCAAGGTGATCGCCATCAGCATCGACATAGTCGACAGTGATTGCACTCCCCGCATCAATGACCGCAAAACTGTCGCCAAGCAAGGTCCAGGCTCCATACATGCCGTGCCAGCGATCCGCCCCCATCTTCCCAGGGTCGGCATAGGCGTTCGACAGCCCCGCCCTTCTGGTTTCCGACCAATAAAATACGGGCTTAACCGCCACATAGCGAGCCAACACGTCCGCCAGGTCGCAACGCTTGTTTTCCGATGCCACGGTCGACACGACCACACGGGAAATCGCCCCGGCCATCGTCGACAACGCGGAAAACGGATCATCCTGAAGCTCTCCGACACCATCGAGCACTCTGGCGTCACCATCGAGCAATACCCACTTCACGCGGGTGTTGCCCGCATCAATCAATAATCTCACGGCTGCACCCGCAAACTTATTTCCCCGGCACGCACCGGAGTCAGGCCTTGCCCGGTATCCAGCAAATAGTTACCAGCATCGTCAATGCCGGCACCAAGGCCACCCAGATCACCCTGGTTGGCCACCAGGGGTTTCCCGGAAAAAATATCGCGACGCTGCCAACGTTCACGAAAAGCAGAAAACCCGCTCGCCGAGAACTCATCCGCCGCAGTGATAAGGGAGTTCACCATATTGGCAGCCAATTCATTTCGCACCCAATCCACAGATGGACTGGCAACGGAGAGGCTGTCCCACGCCTGGGTAACGCCTTCCGCCTTTCTCATATGTACGTTTAGCCCAATTCCGGCCACAACCTGAATAACCCCCTCTTCCAGCTCTCCCTGCAGTTCCACCAGAATGCCGGCCACTTTTCCTTTACCCAGGAATATGTCGTTGGGCCACTTCAGACCTACGCCGTCAGCACCCAATGCTTCCAGCGCCTCCGCCGCAGCCACACCCAGCACCAGGCTCAAGCCATCGAGCATGGCGAATCCACCGTGGAATGTCAGGCCGAGACTGAGATACAGGTTTTGCCCCCGGGGACTCTGCCATTCCCGCCCCCTACGGCCCCGACCGGCAGTCTGACAATCGGCGATACACACCGGGATTACCGACGACCCCGGTCCGGGGCGTTGGCGAATAATCTCTGCGTTGGTGGAGTCCACCTCATCCAGCACATCCAGCCGAATACGGCGACGAACCTCTTCCGGGATGCCCTCGAGAATCCCATTACCGTCGAGCAGATCAACCGGGTTCACCAGACGGTATCCCTTGCCCCGGATCGTTTCGATCTCATAACCTTCCTCGGCAGCCCGTCTGACCTGTTTCCAGATTGCCGTTCGGCTGATTCCAAGGCTGGACGCAAGGGATTCCCCGGAGTGGACCTTACCATCCGCCAATAGACTGATTAGAGCTCGGGATTTCATCGAATAAAGCCTGAGAGTTTGAAAGGATCAAGCCGGGATTAAACAACAGCAGGCACAAAAAAACAAAGAAGGACGTCAAAAAGCCGGGCAGCCCCGGCGATTGACTAGGGAATCGGCGTAGCCGTCAGGTTCGCCCTGATATCAAAATTCTGCATCTTGACCCCATAGACCGCCGTTTGCGCGCCACCAACCGGATGCACAAGGTCAACATTGTTAATGGACAATTCCTTGAACTGACTCTGCGCCCGAACAGCAAAGCCCAGCGGGCGGTTCTCAAGATCTGCAGCGGAAGGTGCGGCCTCGTATCGATAACCGGCAGCAGCTGCGGCATCCATGATCTTTTCATCCCCCCGCTGGCCTGACACCCCGAGAGAATCCGGCCCGTCGTTCTTTTTCACGACCCTGGTCTGGTAGACATCGACAGCCACATCAGTACGGACCCCAAAGGTATTGTCTTCGATGCCATCATTATCAAAATCCCCACCGTCGCTGGTATGGATATCATTGAGCACCAGCCGCGTTCCTGTACCGTTGACCGCCTGGCCACTGCCATCGATCTCGCGATTGGTTTCCCAGGCAAAGGAATTCTTGCGGGAATCATCCACGGCCCTGGCAAAAACCTGCTTCATCCTGACAGTAATGCCTTCATCGCCCCGATCCTGCCACATCCCACCAGACGCGGCGCAGGTGGAGGCCGTCGTACCGACACCGCCCGCACAAAGCTCTCCTGCGCCACCCGGCACTATCGTCATACTGCTTCCAGTTTCGTATTTCTGCACCACAAAGCGACCAAAGCTCTGACCGGAATCCTTGTCCCCCAGCCGGAGATTACCGACATCCATCTTGCTCCAGCCTTCTGCGGTTAACATCACCAATCCTTCCTCGGTCACGTCGACCGTCATATCCCTGACATGGCCGTCGTAACTGAGATCGCTGATCCACAACCCTTTCTGGCTGACCTCACCGGATCCGTCGTCATAGGGCGATGCAATTAAAGCGGCGCGTCCGTTCCGGATACGAATATCCGAGTTGATGGTCAGCCCCTCCCCGCTCGCACCACCGGCACCAAGGGTCATGTGGCCGTCCAGTTCAAACTCATAGGCCGGGTAGACGCCCAGCGCCAGCAACAATTCCGTACCACCCTGTAGCGGCGCATCGTCATCGCCGACCCGCAAACCGTTTATCCGGTACCCCGCCTGGACGTCTTCAAAGCCGATCCTGAGACCATCGTAGAAGCGGGTGCCATTAATGACTTCATCCCGGGTCACATTCACCGTAACATCCCCCTGCCCCCATGATTGCAGGCCACTGAAGATCACACGGTTGCCGTCCTCGGTGTAGTTCAGGTCCGCTGATCGCAGACTCCACTCCGTCGCCAACCTGAGCCCCTGCTCTCCTGCGTCCCGATGGCCGCCACCCTGCAGGTAAAGGGCGTTCGTATAGCGCCGACCGTCGAACTCCCAATCTTCCAGCAAAAAGCTGACATTCACTGCCCCCAGACTGCGACCATTGCCACCCACCTCAATGGCGCCAATATTCAGTTCGCCATCCATCGCTCCCAGCGTCAGACCCAGCGCGGCACGCCCGTACCAGTCCTCAGTGACATCCAGGCGCAGGTCGTTCAAACGGTAATGCCCGGTAATATCGCGCAAGGCAAGGGCGTTACCATCATCGCGGTAGATAAAGCGGGCACTGTTGATGGTTGTTTCGTGGTTAATGCCAAGGCCTTCCCCGGATCGCCCCCCAGCCTTTATACCGGTAGCTGTCGTGATATCAAACGCACCGCTGATACTGCCGTAGCTGGGGAGTTCAGCTCCCGTGGTCAAATCCCGGGTTCTGCCATGATTGAGCGGGTTGTCACTGTAACGAATCGCGCCAATGTCGTAGGAGCCCACAACCCTTGGCGCCTTGAGCTGAAGGGTTTCACCCACCACATCGAGGGTAATGCCCAGAGCCTCCACATCCATGGTCAGATCATCCAGGAAGATTTCATTACCATTGGTGCGATAACCCAGGCGACCACCCGTCATGGTGTAGGCGGAATCAAATGTGTATCCGGAACCTCCGTAAGCGCCACCCGGGCGAATACGCAACTGCCCTTCCAGGGTGTGATCGAAGAACACCCCCCCCATACTCAGCCCGGGAGCACCGGCGAGGCGGATGTCACCGAACTCGATTCTGCGATCCTCAATCAGGTAATCCAGGTTCAGAGAGGCATCATCACCAACATCAATCTTCACCCGGTGGTGCGCCTGACCATCCGGATCGCTGGCCGAACCAACCCGGAATTCCTCCAGATGGATACCGTTGCCATCATCAATATAGGAAAGGCGGTCAGCGGTCACTCCGAGATCCATTTCCAGAGTAATGCCGCTCTGACCTCTGATATCCGAAAGATCACTGTCATCGAGACGCTGCATTTCCGCTGTCACCGAACCAGGCAACATCATCACCGAGCCAGCCGTGAAACAAAGGCAAGACAACACGCTAGTACGGTTGTTCATGGCGCTCTCCTATGGGTTCCCCGCCGGAAATATCAGAAGATTTCCTTCCATAATCACCTCCCCCCGCATTCCCACAGAGAAGATGTCCGTTTGCTGAAATCCGGGATCCGTCGGTCGTGCAGTGTTACTGGCCGCAATCTTGAACCGTACATCGTTGAACCTGACGGTATTCGGCAACCCCAACTCGAGTACGTCCCGGCGAAACAGCTCACCGTCGCCACCGAACCCCGAATCGATGTACCGCACCCCGAGGGTCAGCCCCTCGAAAGCAAGATTCCCGCGGATATCGTCCAATACCATCCAGCCGCCATTCTCCTTCAGGCGGTAGGCGAGCCGGGCCCCGCATTTTCTGGTTTCATCATCACAGCGGCCAAAGTAGCTGTTCTCAATGGGGCCACCGAGTTCGTTAATACTGACGTCACCGGACAGATAAATGCCCCCCTGCCCCGACACATCGCCAAGCGCGTCGTCATCCAGTCGCTTCAGCTCGGCAATACCCTGTCCCGGAATCGAGAGCCCAAGTACACACAACAATAGGAGAACGGGCATGGAAATAGATGTCTTCATGGCGCAAGGTCCCTGGTTCGAATTTCGAGGTGCTGGATCAACATCCCTTCCACCCTCGCCGAGCCAAAATCCCGGTCACTCACACTGAAGTTGCCAATACGGAGATTGCTGCGGTAGTCCGGGTTGGTGTAATAGTCCTCGTAAAAATCCCATGTGGCGGCATCACTGCTGCCCCGCAGGCCGTCGGCACCGATATCCCCCTGGGCGGGCTGCTGAATCGCAGCCACTTCCACGACAAAGTTGCCGGTACCGTCCACATCAAAGAACACCGGCTGAAGCTCATTGCCAATAGCCAGCTCAAGGGCGAAGTCCGTGAGCAGCACGCGGGAACCGCACGACTCGCCGTTCTGGTCACAGGCATGGATGGAGAGTTCCGGGGAATAAAAATTGAGTCTGAATTGCCCCACCATCTGGCGACGGTCGTTATCTCCCCACAAGCGCAGGTAACTTCCGTCGATCACGGCACTCACCGCATGGATATTGATATTCGCTGAGCGGTCGCTCCCCACTGCCACATTCATCTGCAGCCCCACATCAGGGCGCTCACCAATATAGTCGGTTGTTGCAGGCCGGCTGGAGCAGGGGCCCGATCCCGCTACAGCGGCGGCGCTGGTACAATCAAAGCCCTGGGCTGAATCCACCATGGCGGGAGCGGCAAACTCCAATACGGCCTTGTCTTTTACGCCAATGGTATTTCCATCAACCACATCAATCCGGTAGGGGTTGATCAGGCGCCCGAGGTTAACCGGACCCAGATTTTGGCCATAGTTGCTGCCGCTGCCGGAAATATAAAGGTGGTTGACGGTGATATCGACGTCCCGGCCATCCGTGCTGGTTATGCCGCCAATCTTGAAGATACGGGCCTGCTCCCCGTTTGCGCCGGGAACGTCAGTGCCGTGGGAGAACTTGAAAGCTTCCAGAACCACCCCCAGACCTGCGCCATCCACTTCGGATAGCTCGGCATCATTCATCCGTTCAAGTTCTGACCAGCCAAGGTCCGAGTAGAAAAGCAGGCAAGCCGCTGCCATGAGTGTGAACAGGCCATGAGGCATTACCACTAGGCTCTGCTTTCTCAGCGGGGAAACCATCAGAATAACCCCTGCCCACGGTCTATGTATTCCACGCGCTGGCGCTCGATGCCGCCCAGCGCTTCATTGAGATTGAACTCGACCGAGCCATTGGGGATATTGAAAAAACCACCACTGGTCGCACGAATGAAGTCTTCCGGCGTGAAGTCCGTCTTGGACACGTCATCCAGCCAGTCCAGATCCTGAGTCTGGAACGAAAGGAACAACCCGGATTCCG
Organism: Marinobacter sp. DUT-3; assembly: GCF_050379435.1. NCBI lineage: Bacteria > Pseudomonadati > Pseudomonadota > Gammaproteobacteria > Pseudomonadales > Marinobacteraceae > Marinobacter > Marinobacter sp. DUT-3. The sequence continues at coordinate 1,315 of NZ_JBNRMG010000023.1, read as the reverse complement.
GACCGATAATCGACCGTTCACCATTTATTTCGCCGAGCTCACCGACAGGCAGACTTTTGAAATCGGTTAACGAAAAACAGGCCTGGATACCCAGCACCTGGCAATCCTGGGCAATAATATGGACATCACTCCCGTGGACTTCTATCTGGGAGCTACTGAAGGCACCCGCCCCCTGAATTAACAGGCGAGTAAAGAAAGGCACATCTTCGACGACAAAGGTTTCGCCGTTGGGAACGCCAGCGTATTGCGCCCTGATCGGATCGAGCTCGCCGAGCCTGGGATCACCCTCCGCGCCATAGACCAGCTCGGCCCGACTGGTGATCGCATTACTGCCAACCAGATAAGGCGCCAGTGCCACGATGATCGAGTCGAAAAGGTTGCCGTTGGTGTTGGCGTCGGCGAGCCCCTCACCCTGGTCGACAATGTCGATATTCACGTTACCGGTCAGGGATTGGATATCACCGGATAACACCCCCATGGCCTCGCCAAATCCAAGCCGCACCCCGACAACCTCATCTGTCGATTCATCGAAGGCAAACTCAAAGAACGGATTCCTGAGGCTAAAGGGAACGATCTCTCCCTCGGCGTAGGCAGATCCATCAGGTTTGTATTGCTTGGGGAACTTCGGATTGCGGTCAAAATAGGGCTGATTGTTGATGTAGCCCAGGGAAAAGTTCTCGATGAGCACATCTGAGGAGCCGGCGTTTTCCCCCTCCCGCTCATATCGACCGATTTCGAGGGCATCAATATTGGTCTGGATATCGACATCCATACCAAGATTTACCCTGGTATAGGACGTATTGTCCGTCTCGTCAGGATGGTATTGGCGATCAATCGACACGAATGCCTGACCGGTAACCTCCGATAGCTGATCGTCGGATATCGGGCGCAACTCTGCATTGATACTGGTGGCCATTAATGCCAGCAGCAGAATAAATCCGGCCTGCTTACTCATAATCACATCTCACTTTAAGCCGCTGTTGTTTTTTTGGCGCGGCAATGAAGCACTACGGATGCTGAATGAGTGTCTCTGAAGCTGGCTCTTTTTATTTTTTGGCCAGTTTGTGTACAGAATCTTACCTTTATCTACAAAATGTCACTGTGCGCGGCGTCATAGAATGAAGAGATCGTGAGTTTTCTTTCAGGCAATAAAAAACCCCAACATCGAGGATGCTGGGGTTTTCGGTATTAGGAGCCTGACGATGACCTACTCTCACATGGGCAACGCCACACTACCATCGGCGCAGGTCTGTTTCACTTCTGAGTTCGGGATGGGATCAGGTGGTTCCAGACCGCTATGGTCGTCAGGCAAAAC
>NZ_JBNRMG010000022.1:0-15328 GCF_050379435.1 Marinobacter sp. DUT-3 | reverse complement strand
ACGTCCTTCGGGGACACGCTCGAGCCATCCATGGCCGCTTAGCTTTGGCCATCCTTGGCCAAAGATAGTCCCCGAAGGACGTACCTCACCACCGCTTTGCAGAGTTGGTGAAGGCTGATCGAAAAATACTTAATACCTCCCTCCAAATTCCGGGAGGCCTAGAACACGCTTTACGGCGTATTGCTTAACCACATGCGCCCACAGTTTGAACTAGGGAGCGGGGATTTGCTTTCGCGGAATTTCGAAGGCCATGGATGGCCTGAGAGAAGCGCACATGGATGTGCTCGTAGCGGTTCCGCGAAAGCAAATCCCCGCTCCCGATACCACCAATTCAAGAGGCCAGGGAGAACCAAACTCCCAAAGCCAAACCGACAGGAGCACAATATGAGCACTCCGGCAGAAAAGCTGAGCAACGCAGAAGACTACAAAGTCCGCGATATCACCCTGGCCGACTGGGGCCGGAAAGAGATCAAAATCGCAGAAGGCGAAATGCCTGCCCTGATGAAGCTCCGCGAGAAGTATAAAGCCGAGCAGCCGCTGAAAGGCGCCAACATCATGGGCTGCATCCACATGACCATCCAGACCGCCGTGCTGATCGAAACACTGGTCGAGCTGGGCGCCAACGTACGCTGGTCATCGTGCAACATCTTCTCCACCCAGGACCAGGCCGCAGCCGCCATCGCCGCGCAGGGCATTCCCGTGTTCGCATGGAAAGGGGAAACCGACGAAGAATACGACTGGTGCCTCGAGCGTACCGTCGGCGCCGACGTAGACGGCTGGGAACCCAACATGATCCTGGACGACGGCGGCGATCTTACCGCCCTGCTCCATGAGAAGTACCCGGAAGTCCTGACCAACTGCCACGGCGTCACCGAAGAAACCACCACCGGCGTACACCGCCTGCAGGAAATGCTGCGCGAAGGCACTCTGAAAGTGCCGGCCATCAACGTCAACGACGCCGTCACCAAATCCAAGAACGACAACAAGTACGGTTGTCGCCACAGCCTGAACGACGCCATCAAGCGCGCCACCGACCACCTGCTGGCCGGCAAGAAAGCCCTGGTGATCGGCTACGGTGACGTGGGCAAAGGCTCCGCCGCTTCCCTGCGCCAGGAAGGCATGATCGTAAAAGTCACCGAAGCTGACCCGATCTGTGCCATGCAGGCCTGCATGGACGGTTTCGAAGTGGTGTCCCCGTACATCAACGGCGTCAACACCGGCACCGAGGCCGGCATCAATCGTGATCTGCTGCAGAACACCGACCTTCTGGTCACCACCACCGGCAACATGAACGTGTGCGACGCTCACATGCTCAAGGCCCTCAAGAGCGGCGCCGTGGTGTGCAACATCGGCCACTTCGACAACGAAATCGACACCGCCTACATGCGCAAGAACTGGGAGTGGGACGAGGTCAAACCGCAGGTGCACGTGGTGTATCGCGACAAGGCCGTCAACGACCACCTGATTCTGCTGTCCGAAGGCCGCCTGGTAAACCTGGGCAACGCCACCGGTCACCCGTCACGGATCATGGACGGCTCCTTTGCCAACCAGGTGCTGGCGCAGATGTACCTGTTTGAGCGTAAGTTCGCCGATCTGCCGGAAGACGCCCGCTCCAAAGGTGTATACGTTCAGGTACTGCCGAAGCAGCTGGACGAAGAAGTCGCCCGCGCGATGGTGGAAGGCTTTGATGGCGTCATCACCAAAATGACCCCGGAGCAGGCCAAATACATCGGTGTACCGGTCGAAGGCCCGTACAAGCCGGAAAGCTACAAGTACTGATCGGATATCAAGATGGAATCCCAGAAACAGTTCAAACGCCGTTTCAGCTTTGAATTTTTCCCGCCCAAGACCGACCAGGGCAAGGAAAAGCTGCAGAACGTGCGAAACCAGCTCGCCGGGGAGAACCCGGATTTCTTCTCGGTCACCTTTGGCGCCGGCGGTTCCACACGGGACCGCACCATTGAAACCGTGTTGAGCCTGCACAAGCAGGGCATTTCCACGGCTCCGCACCTGTCCTGCGTGGGTGGTACCCGCCAGGACATTGGCGAGCTGCTGGATTTGTACAAAGAGAACGGGATCAACCGGATTGTCGCCCTCCGGGGCGACATGCCTTCCGGTATGGGCGCCGCCGGTGAACTTCGTTACGCCAACGAGCTGGTGGAGTTCATCCGCGAGCACAGCGGCGACCACTTCCAGGTTGAAGTGGCGGCCTACCCGGAGTTTCACCCCCAGGCCCGCAGTGCCGAGGAAGACCTGAAGAATTTTGCCCGCAAAGTGGATGCCGGCGCCAACAGCGCCATCACCCAATACTTCTTCAATGCGGACAGCTACTTCTACTTCATCGACCGCCTGGAGAAGATGGGCATCACCATTCCGGTGGTGCCGGGCATCATGCCCATCGTCAATTTCTCCAACCTGGTGCGCTTCTCCGACATGTGCGGCGCGGAAATTCCCCGCTGGATCCGCAAGCAGCTCGAAGCCTACGGTGACGACAGTGATTCGATCCGCAAGTTCGGCGAGGAAGTGGTGACAGAGATGTGTGAGAAGCTGCTCAGGGCCGGTGCGCCCGGGTTGCATTTCTATACCCTGAACCTGGCCCAGCCCAGCATTCGCATCTGGGAGAACCTGGGGATTGGTGAGCGGGAGAAGATTGCTTTCTGATTGCCTTTCCAATGTCGGATTACGGCCCGTTGGGCCTAATCCGACCTACGGGTTCACCGGTAACCCGGCCTACGGAGTTCTTCCTTAACCGTAGGTTGGATTAGGTCCGCAGGACCGTAATCCACCAACCCTTCCTTCGCAGCACCTCCGCCCCAAGCATTTGATTTCCTGCATTTCTCCGTTTAATGGTCTAGAGTTAATTTGATGCAGTTCCATTAACGCTCCCCGACAGGCACTGTCACCAACCGTGCCTTTTGGCTTGCCTTACCGGGCAATCGGAGCTCCATAAGAAGACAAGGAGAAAGCATGAGCACGAAATGGCTGAAAACCCTCGGCGCCACACTCGCGATGACCGTGGCCGCGGGAACCGTGAGCGCTGAAACCCTGAGAGTCGTGACCGACCCCAGCTTCGTACCCTTCGAGATGATGGATCAGGAAACCGGGGAGATGATCGGTTTCGATATGGAGATCATCCGTGAGGTGGCCGACCGTGCCGGGTTCGAGATTGACCTCAACACCATGGATTTCAATGGCATCATTCCGGCTCTGCAGACGGGTAACGTGGATATCGCCATTGCCGGTATCACCATTACCGAAGAGCGTCAGGAAATCGTTGATTTCTCCGATCCATATTACGATTCCGGTTTGCGTATTCTGGTCCGCAAAGACAACGACTCCGTGGAAACCATGGACGACCTGAACGGCCAGAAAATCGGCACCAAGATCGGTAGCACCAGCTATGACTACCTGACCAAGACCCTGGATGAGAACGATGGGGTTACCCCTTACCCAGGCAGCTCCGATATGTACATGGCACTGATGTCCCGTGCTGTGGACGCGGTTTTCTATGACGCACCCAACGTTGGCTATTTCGCCAGTACCAAGGGCGAAGGCAAGGTTAAAACCGTTGGTCCGCTGTACGAAGGCCAGCAATATGGCATCGCCCTGAAGAAAGGCAGCGAATGGCTCGATGAAGTCAACGAAGCACTCGCCTCCATCAAGGAAGACGGCACCTACAAAACCATTTACGAGAAGTGGTTTGGCCCAATGCCGGAAGACATGTAACCGTCCGGCACCATAGCCGGGGCGCCAGGCGCCCCGGCAGGTAACTCCCCATACAACGGAGACAACCACTGTGGAATTCCAGTTTCAGTTTGACTGGCAAGCGGCCATAAACTCCATTCCTTTCCTGCTTAAAGGGATCCCCTACACTCTGCTGATATCGTTTGGCGGTCTCGCCATCGGCTTTGTGCTGGGCATTATTTTCGGCCTGCTGAGCATTAACAAGAAATGGTTCCTGCGCTGGCCGGCCACCGCTTACATCGAGATATTCCGCGGCACCCCCATCCTGGTCCAGGTGCTGTTTATCTTCTACGGTCTGCCCGACCTGGTTGGCAGCCCGATTGATCCTCTGGTTGCAGGCATCGCGGCCATTGCCCTCAACTCCGGTGCTTACATCTCGGAAGTCGTACGGGGCGGCGTCCAGTCAATCGACAAGGGCCAGACCGAAGCGGGTCTGTCACTGGGCCTCTCCCGGTCCCAGACTTTCTGGTCCATCATCTGGCCTCAGGCTTTCCGGCGCATGATTCCGCCGCTTGGCAACCAGGCGATTGTCAGTATCAAGGACACCTCCCTGTTCTCAGTCATCGGCGTCGGTGAACTGGTCCGCCAGGGTCAGGTTTATATTGCCAACACCTTTACAGCCTTTGAGGTCTACTTTGTGGTGGCCTGCCTCTACCTGATGATCACCCTCTCCCTCTCACTACTGCTACGACTCATTGAGCGTCGCGGGCTGGCTTCTGTCTGAAGGAAAGGTACCCATGACACACATTGTGCAAATGAAGAACATGAACAAGTACTTCGGTAAACTTCATGTTCTGAAGGACATCAACCTTACTGTGGAAGCCGGCGAGGTTGTCGTTATCATCGGCGCCAGCGGCTCCGGCAAATCCACCCTGATCCGCTGCGTAAATGGCCTTGAGGAGTTCGAGTCCGGAAAACTCGAAGTGGACGGACACCCGCTCGCACCGAAGAGCGGCAATCCGAAATCTTTGGCCGAAATCCGCAAGGAAGTGGGCATGGTGTTCCAGCAGTTCAACCTGTTCCCTCACCTGACGGTGAAAAGAAACATCATGCTGGCGCCAATCAAGGTGAAAAACGCCTCCCAGGTGATCGCCAACGCCACCGCCGAGCGCCTGCTCAATCGCGTGGGCATCGGCAGCCAGGCGGACAAGTACCCCAGCCACCTCTCCGGCGGCCAGCAACAGCGCGTGGCCATCGCCCGGGCACTGGCTATGGAACCACGGCTGATGCTGTTCGATGAGCCAACGTCAGCGCTCGACCCGGAAATGATCGGTGAGGTGCTGGACGTGATGCGGGAGCTGGCCAAAGAAGGCATGACCATGATGGTGGTAACCCACGAAATGGGCTTCGCCCGGGAAGTGGCGGATCGGGTTATCTACATCCACGAGGGCCAGATTGTCGAGGAAGGCAAGCCTGGCGATGTTTTCGACAACCCACAGAACGAGCGGACCCAGGCGTTCCTGTCCCGGGTGCTGGCGCATTAGTGCCGAGACTACAATAACTGGCGGAGGGCGTCGTATTCCTGCTCGATTTTAGCGCGGGAGTCTTCCGCCAGGAACCTGGCTACCTTTTTGCCCAGCAACGGCACATCACACCGCACGTTCAGACTGACGTGGTTGGTGCAACGTTCCGCCGATCCTTTCAGTTTCATGATGCCGTGAATCTTCGCGGGCACATGTTCAATGCGCACCCGGAATTCACAGTGCCACTCGGAATCGTCCTTGCGGAACCAGTGTTCTTCCTGGCGCACCTGGTTCCACTCACGATGGAAACTGGCGAGAATCCCCGGCACTTCGGCCGAGGTCATCATCTCGCGCTCCACCACCAGTTTCGCTGACAGCTCATCGCGCTTCAGTTCCACAACACGCACATTCCGGGAACCCAGCTTCCGGTTTTTCTCAATGATGCGGCTCTCGTCGAAGAAGGCGCCCAGCACATGCTCAAGGCCTGCCTCGTAAGGATGTTTCAGCTCCAGTTCCATAACGGCCTCCGTAAAGTATAAGGAGATTGTTACGGGGGGGCTGCCTGCAAACATTGGCCGTCAGGTCAGGCTGTGATGGCTGCATAGCCAGAGTGATTCAGATCACACTCTGGTGTCCCGTCTGGCTCAGTGGGTTGACGAATGAGCTGGACGGGACACTAGCAGGCCTCACCTCCGCCAAGTATCATGGTGAACCTTTTGATTCATCAACTACCGATCCCTTTACCGGGCCGATAGGAGACTCACAGATGCGCAACGCCGATCTCGTCGCACGGGACCTGAAATCCGTCTGGCATCCCTGCACCCAGATGAAAGACCACGAAACCCTGCCACTGATTCCGGTGAAACGGGGTGAAGGGGTCTGGCTGGAAGATTTCGAGAACAACCGCTACATCGATGCCGTCAGCTCCTGGTGGGTCAACCTGTTCGGCCACGCCAACCCGCGTATCAACGCCGCGATTCAGGAACAGATCGGGAAGCTGGAACATGTGATCCTGGCCGGCTTCAGCCATGAACCGGTAGTCAACCTGTCAGAGCGCCTGATCGAGGTCACCCCTCCGGGCCTCAATAAATGCTTTTATGCCGATAACGGTTCATCCGCCATCGAAGCGGCGCTGAAGATGAGCTACCACTACTGGAAGAACCAGGGCAAACCCGGCAAGAAGAACTTCGTCAACCTCGGCAACAGCTATCATGGCGAAACCCTGGGCGCCCTGGCGCTTGGCGATGTTGCGCTGTACAAGGACACCTATCAACCACTACTGATGGAAGTCCTTACGGCACCCTCCCCGGACGCCTGGAACAAGGAAGCCGGTGAAACCGACGAGGAATACGCCCTGCGCCAGTTCGAGGCCATGGAAAAACTGCTGGCCGAGAAGCACGAGGAAATCTGTGCCGTGGTGGTAGAGCCGCTCATTCAGTGCGCCGGCGGCATGCGCATGCACCATCCGATTTACCACACCAAGTTGCGGGAAGCCTGCACTCGCTACGGCGTACACCTGATTGCCGACGAGATTGCCGTTGGCTTCGGCCGCACCGGCACAATGTTCGCCTGTGAACAGGCAGATATCACTCCGGATTTCATGTGCCTGTCGAAAGGACTGACGGCGGGCTACCTGCCGCTATCCGTGGTGCTGACCACCGATGACGTCTACCAGGCTTTCTACGACGACTACGAGACACTGCGCGCGTTTCTCCATTCCCACAGCTACACCGGCAACCCCATCGGCTGTGCCGTCGCCCTGGCCACCCTGGACATCTTCCGGGATGACAACGTCATCGAGAACAACAAGCGCCTGTCCGCCTGCATGGCGGACTCGGTAGCCCACCTGGCAGATCACCCGAACGTCGGCGGCATCCGCCAGCACGGCATGACACTGGCCGTGGAAATGGTCAAGAACAAGGCCGACAAAACCCCGTTCCCATGGCAGGAAAGGCGCGGCATCAAGGTCTACCAGCACGCCCTCACCCGCCAGGCGCTGCTTCGTCCGCTGGGTAACGTGGTGTATTTCATGCCGCCGTACATCATCACCGAGGAGCAGATCCGCCACCTCGGCCAGGTGGCGACCGAAGGCATTGAGATCGCCGTCAGGGACTGAGCATGCGCGTTCCGAGAATCTACACCCGCTCGCCACTGAGCGAGGGCGGCACAACCGAGTTGGACGAAAATGCGGCCCAGCACGTAGGCCGGGTACTGCGCATGCAGCCCGGCCAGGAACTGCTGCTGTTCAACGGTGACGGTAACGACTTCCCTGCCACCATCACCAGCGCCAGCAAGAAGCAGGTCGAAGTCCAGGTGGGAGCCCCGGCTGCCAACGCCACCGAATCCTCCCTGGACATCGTCCTCGGTCAGACCCTCTCCAAAGGCGACCGCATGGACTACGCTGTGCAGAAAGCTGTGGAAATGGGCGTGACCCGCATCGTTCCGCTCACTACAGAACGTTGCGATGTAAAGCTCAAAGGTGACCGCGAGGAAAAACGCCTGCGCCACTGGCAGTCCGTCGCCATCAGCGCCGCCGAACAATGCGGCCGCGCCCGCGTGCCGGAGATACTCCCGGTCATGACTCTGGCGCAATGGTTTGAACACACTGAGGATTGTGACCTGAGACTGGTCCTGCACCACCGCACGGAACAGTCCCTGGACACCATGAACAAACCAGCCCGCGTCGCCCTGATGATCGGCCCGGAAGGGGGGCTGAGCCCCGAGGAAATAACCGCAGCTGAAAACAGCGGCTTCCTGCCGGTGGCTCTCGGGCCACGGGTACTCAGGACAGAAACCGCCCCTATTGCGGCCATGGCACTGTGCCAATGGCTTTGGGGCGATATCGGCAACTGACTGTACCGACTGTACCGCCGCCCCTGGCTGGCGTATCAGTCATTGACAGGGCGCGTGCTGGCAAACATTATCCCTGACAAGCTAAATCGCGGTTGAGAACAACACCGTATTTGGGGCTGTGTTACGGGGAAGGTTCTCCAAAAACTGTGCGGAGCCATGGATGGCGGAGCCCAAGCGCCACATGGATGTGCCGCAAGGAGCGTGTTTTTGGAGAACCTTCCCCGTAACGCAGCAAACTCCAGAGCATAAAAAACGAACAAACGCGAGTACCGGATGACAAGTCTGTTTACCAATCCCGAATTCTGGCAATACCTAAGCATCCCGGTCATTGCCGCACTGATCGGCTGGACCACCAACTGGCTTGCCATCAAGATGACCTTTTATCCCCTGGAGTTCATCGGCAAACCCCCATTGCTCGGCTGGCAGGGCATCATCCCCTCCAAGGCCCGGAAAATGGCCGCCATCAGCGTGGATGCAACCATCTCCAAAATCGGCACCGTCGACGAAATCTTCCAACAGATCGACCCAAAGGTACTGGCCGCGCATATCGTGCATTCCGCGGACCCCCGTATTGAAGAATACGTCGACGAAATGATGCTGCGGGAATACCCCACATTCTGGGAAAACCTGCCCTCGTCTGCCCGCAACATGGTCTATGACCGGGTACGCAAAGCCACCCCCCAACTGGTGGACAACCTGGTGGACGACATCTCCACCAACATCGAAGACCTGCTGGATATAAAAGGCATGGTCATCGAGCGTCTTGCCAAAGACAAACAGCTGCTGAATCGGATTTTCCTGGAATGCGGCGAAGTAGAATTCCGCTTTATCGTCAATTCAGGCCTCTACTTCGGTTTCCTGTTTGGTCTGGTGCAAATGGCGGTATGGTACTTCTATCAGAGCTGGTGGGTGCTACCGTTCTTCGGCTTATTGGTCGGTTACGCTACCAACTGGATCGCGCTGAACGTGATTTTCCGCCCCTTACACGAAAAGAAAGTCGGACCAATACGATTCCAGGGGCTGTTCCTCAAACGCCAGCAGGAAGTGGCGGAGTCCTTCTGCCACATCGTGACCCACGAGATCCTGACGGTCGGCAACATCATCAACGCCATCATTGAAGGCCCCAAAGGCGATCGTGCCCGCAACATGGTGAAAAAACACATCAAACCGCTGGTGGATGAAACCGCTGGCATGGGCAAGGCGCTGACCCAGATGGCGTTTGGCCCCACCGGGTTTGCCACCCTGAAGAACAAAGTGGGACTGAAAGCCATCGAAATTTCCCAGTCCTCTTTCAACAACCCGATGTTCGAACAAGACCGTGCCCGGGCGGTGGAATCCATCATGGTAGAGCGGATGATTGCGCTGTCATCGGAAGAATTCCAGGACCTGCTCCGACCCTGTTTCCAGGAAGACGAAATCAAACTCATCCTGGTGGGCGCATTCCTTGGCATGATAGCCGGTGTCGGCCAACTGGTCTTTGTATTCGGTGGCGCCCTGGGCTGACCGGGGCGTTTTCCTGTGCATAAAACACTGAGGCCTCTATACTGGCAGGTAGCGGGTGCGTAACCTTTGACGACCTATTTACCTGGAGGCACTGGATGCCAGGCTTTATATCCTGGATATCAGGCTTATTCTCTGCTGCCGGACCAAAGCCTCAGGGTGCCGAACCACGATTGTTCAACCCGGTCACAGACGATGCGCCAACTACAGAACAAGACGCTCAACTGATCCAGAACCTGGAGAACCACCTGTTCTGCTGGCTGCTTGACTCACCGCCTTCTGCACTCAAGGCGGGCGTGCCTTCCCTCGATGCCATCCTGAGCCAGCTTGAGACCCGCCTCCACGACCAGACTCTGGAAGAACTGCCCCGCCAGCCGCTGACCCTCCCCAAGCTGATGCGGGCCCTGTCTGACGAATCCTCCGATCGCCACCGTCTGACCGATATCATTCTCAGCGACCCGGCCCTGACCGACCAATTGCTTCAGATCGCCAACAGCCCCTACTTCCGGCCCGGAGATCAGCCCATCGAGTCGGTAGACCAGGCGGTATTTGTGCTTGGTATTGATGGTATCCGGAATGTCATCTCGGCCGCAGTGATGCGGCCGATGATGGTCGCCCGTAACAGCCGCGAGGCCCTGTTTGCCCAGCGGGTCTGGCGATGGGGGCTGGCGTGCGCGCGCTCGGCGGAACTGATAGCAAGAATTCAGGGCCAGGATACCAGCGCACATTTCATCGTTGGCCTCTTGCCGGCACTGTCCTACATCACCCTGCGGCGGGAGATCCACCGTATCTGCCGGATCAGCCGGTACGGAATCGAGCCAGAACCGGCTCTCATAAGGCACGCACTGGCACGCTATCAGTGGACAACGTCCCAGCTAGTCGCCAATGAATGGAACCTTCCGCCCAAATACCACGCATACCTGCTGGCGGCGGAACGTCCTGCCCCCGGGCAGGTCCATACCCCTTTGAATGACGGCATGATCATCGGCACCCGTGAAGCGCTTCGCCACGCCCACCAGCGCAATATGGCGGAAGAAAAGCTACTCAGCCTGGTTCGCCTGGACGAGGAACAGTTTGTCCGGGTCCGCAAGGCTCTGATCCAGATGCTCGACGGGGGCAATCAGCCCCATAGCTGACAGCGCCCCCACAAGAGACTCAGGGATTACCACCAGGGGACTCATTATCCAGCAGTTCGGCAAAGGTTTCTGACTCATCCGCCGCTGAACGGTTCCGCAACCATGCCGGCAACACCGCCGGCAGACGATCCACCACCCGGTCCTCATCGTGACGGACAGCGTCCAGAACATTGCCAACGGTGATCAGGTTCAGTGCCCGCCCGGGGGTCAACTTATCGCCCTGACTGCCCGCCAGAGTCAGGAATCCCGCACGGATCAGTTTGTCGCTCACGCCCCGGGTCACCTCCCCGGGCACCCGCAGCTGGTGCTCCAGCCACTCCTGCTGAGGCGCCGGCTTACCTTCACTGAACGGTTTGGCGACCATCCACATCAACGCCAGGGCCACTTTTTCCTGCAGCTCGGGAGACAGCTGCACCTGATGGCGCTTCGCCACCGAACCGGGATTCTGCAGGTAGAACGATAAACTGGCGCCAAGTAGCAGAATCATCCAGTTGAGATAAATCCAGATCAGCAGAATGATACCGATGGCGAAACTGGAATAGATCGCCTCGTACTTGGCGGAACCTGCCACAAAGGAAGCGAACAGCATCCCCGCAGCCTGCCAGGATACCCCTGCCACCAGGCCACCGATAAAGGCATAGCGCAGTTTGACCCGGGTGTTGGGGATAAACACATAAACGAAGGTGAATGCTCCCACCACCAGGAAGAACGGAGTAAAACGGGTGATGGCAATGATTAGCGAACCAAACGGTTCAATCTCGACCAACGTCTGTACGAATTCTGAAGAAAAAATGGTGGCGGTCGCGCCGATGGCGGACACCATCAGCAGGGGACCGACCATGATCACACTCAGGTAATTGCTGAACCGTTGCGCCATGGAGCGCATGTCCGGCACACGCCAGATCATGTTGAAGGAACGCTCGATTTTCTGGACCAGCGAAATCACCGTATACACCAGCAACGCCAGCCCCACGGACCCCAGCACCCCGACCTTCATGTTGTCGACAAAGCTCAGGATCTGCTCAGCAATGTCCAGCCCCTGAGGCCCCATGGGCTCAAAGAACTGGAACAGAAAGGGCTCCATTTTCTGGTGGACACCCATGGCCTTGAGCACCGAGAAGCTCAGGGCCAGCAGTGGCACGATACTGAGCAGCGTGGTGTACACCAGGCTCATGGAGTGCAGCGTCAGGTTGCCACTGACCACATCCCGGATCAGCGCGTACAGACTACGCCCGGTTTTGTAGAGCCAGGTCCACGGCCAGTGCTGGGGTGGGTTGGGATTGGCGAGAATCCACTTTTCCGCGGCATTCAGCCGCTCTTTCAGTTGAAAAGAAGCCACACAACATCCTGCTTGCCAGTGTTTTGTACAGATTATCAGTCAGATACCAAATCACAACAAAGTATGGCCGATTGCGTGGCTTTTACTAGCGGTTTCGTGTCAGGAGCGGAAGCTCACTCAGTTTGTCACATAGTGCCGGCGCGTCCAGCCCCGCATTTCATCCAGCCGCCTTAGCCGGTCGGCGGCTCCATTCAACGTGGACGTTATTGGGTATTCGCCTTCCAGCATGCCGTCAAAGCGGATGGTCATCAGGTCCCAGAAGCGTTTCATTTCAGGGATGTTGGGCATGATTTCGCCTCGGCTGGCGGACCGGAATGTGTGATCGATGAACGGATCCTCACTGAGGGTTTCCACCACATCCAGATGAGCCACGGCGCCCAGCGGCTTGTCGTCATTCACCGCGTGCAGGCCGTCTTCGGTCAGCAGGTAGTCCTCAAGGAACTGCCTGGCCAGCTGGTGATTGGTGGAGACGGCACTGATACCTGCCGCCAGCACACCCACGAACGGCTTGCCGGGGTCACCTGTCGTGGTGGGTACATCGGCAATGCCCACATTGATGCCGGCATCCCGTATCTCACTCCAGGCCCAGGGGCCATTGATGATCATCGCCGTCTCGCCGGCTTTGAAGCCATCCATCATGGAGCCATAATCCGCGTCTTTGGCCAGCACACCGGAATCCAGCAGATCCTTGATGCCCGCCACCGCGCGGATAGCGCCATCGGTGGCCACACCCACATCGGAAAGGTCATAAACCTGGCTCTCCAGACCAAAGCTGTACCCGCCCGAACCGGCAAAAACCGGCCAGGAAAAGTACACGTTTTTGTAATCCCAGGAGATGGCCTCAATGCCCTGGTCGCTCAGCCGATGGTGCTCGGCTTTTACCTCTTCCAGGGTGGCAGGCGGGTTTGCCACGAGGTCCCTGTTATAGAGCAGGCTGACCACCTCCAGGGCAATCGGATAGCCATACACCCGCTCCCCCACGGAAACCGCCTGCCAGGCGAAGGGGGCGATGGTTTCACGAACCTGCGCCGAAGGTTCGATGGGCCGCAGGTGCCCCTCGTTGATCCAGCTACCGAAGCGATCGTGGGGCCAGATCACAATGTCCGGCGCCTTTGAGGAGTAGCCGTAGTGATCGTACTCGGACGTGAGATCATCCGGGGTTTCCACGGTGACCGGGATGCCGGTTTCCGCCTCGAAGCGCCGGCCTACTTCGGCGAGGCCCCGGTGCCCCTTGTCGGAGTTGATCCAGATAAGCAGCTCGTCGCGCTCAAAGGCAAGAACTGGCACGGAAAAGAAAACGGAAGAAAGCGCAAGCGCCAGGATGGGTCTGATCATAATATCGCCCTGTTGTTATTGTTGGAGCGTTAGTGAAATACATGCCCTCATTTGGGGCATTTCACGGGCAGTTTAAGCAACAGGGAACGGCAGCCGCGTCATACGGCTGTCATTTTTTCGGGGGTGAGTAAGGGGAAGTACCCGATAAATCAGACAGAAGACAGATTGCGGGCCGTAATCTCAACGATCCTCTGCCTGGCCTCCCGGCTTGCCCAGGCGGAATGCGGCGTCACAATCAGGTTGGGAATGTCATCCGCCAGCAGCGGATTGCCATCGCGGGGCGGTTCCTCTGTCAGCACATCAAAGCCTGCACCGGCGATGGTTTCGGCTCTTAGTGCGTCCGCCAGCGCCTGTTCATCCACCAGCCCGCCGCGGGAGGTGTTAATCAGCAGCGCGTCACGCTTCATCTTCTTCAGTTCGTCGGCACCGATCAGGTTACGGGTTTCATCGGTCAGCAGACAATGCAGCGACAGCACATCCACCTGCGGCAGCAACTCATCCAGCGGTACCCGGGGGTATCCGTCTACCTCGCCCCGCGCCTGCCCGGGGCGTGCCCCCAGCAGAATCTTCATACCAAAAGCCCTGGCCCGCTCCGCGACACCCTGCCCCAGATCTCCGTAACCAACAATCCCCAGGGTGCGACCCTCCAGCTCCATAATCGGATGATCCATCAGGCAGAACATCGAACTTTGCCCCCAACGCCCAGCCCGCACATCGCGGTCGTAGTCCAGCATTCGCGTCGCCAGTGCCAGCATCAGCGCCATGGTGTGCTGCGCCACGGTGGAACGGCCGTAGTTGGTGACATTCATCACCCGGATACCGTGTTCTCTGGCTGCGGTCTGGTCAATATTATTGAGTCCGGTCGCTACCACGGCTATGGTTTCAAGTTCCGGGCAGGCCTCAAAATGTTCACGCGTGAGGAAGACCTTGTTGACGACAACGGTATCAAAGCCCTGAATCCGTTCAAGCACCTGCTCAGGCGCCGTCCGTTCATGCTTTACCAGGCCGCCGGCAACGGTTTCGATGGGCGTCAGGTCAACGTCGTTTCCGAGCGTATCAGCATCGAGGAAAACCGCTTTCATTCGTTTCTCCTTAACCAAGAAAGCCACAGATTAGGATAGACTGAGAAAAACCTCCAATTGTAAGGATGGGTAGACGATGGAACACGAATTCTGGCACGAGCGCTGGGCAAAGAAGGAAATCGGCTTCCACGAGGGGACGATCAATAACTATCTTCACGACCACTGGCCGGAACTGGCGGGCGAAGGCACACAAGCGGTGTTCGTCCCGCTGTGCGGCAAGGCGCACGATATGTGGTGGCTGCACGATCGCGGCCATCCGATCATTGGCGTGGAGCTGAGCGATATTGCCTGTAAGGATTTCTTTGAGGAAGCCGGCGAGAAGGCCCTGGTTCGACCGGGCGAGCCGTTTACCCGTTTCAAGAACGATGATCTGGAACTCTGGTGCGGCGATTTTTTCCAGTTGGTGCCCGATGACCTGAAACACATCCGCCTGGTCTACGACCGCGCCGCCCTGATCGCCATGCCCCCGAAAATGCGCAAGGAGTATGTGGAGCACCTGACGGCGGTTATCCCCGACGGTACCCGCATCCTGCTGATCACGCTGGACTACGATACCGAGATCAAGGGGCCGCCGTTCAACGTCAGCGATGAGGAAGTCCGGGAGCTCTATTCCGACGACTACGACATCGAACATATCCTGACCAACACTCTGGCCAAGGACCATCCGTTTACCAAGCGCAAGGGGCTGGCCGGGGCTACTGAGAGTGTGTTTCGGCTCGTTAAAAAGTAGCCTGCTAATGGTGGGGGATCGGCGGCTACAGGGGGTACCCTTTTTGAAAATGGCCGCTTGAACTCGCTTCGCTCAGACAGGCGGTCATTTTAAAAAAGGGTACCCCCCATATCCGCCTCGTCTGACCTGTTACGTATACTCGCCAT
>NZ_JBNRMG010000021.1:0-29083 GCF_050379435.1 Marinobacter sp. DUT-3 | reverse complement strand
GGAGCCATGGATGGCGGAGCCCAAGCGTACAGGGATGTATTTACAGCGTGTTTCTGACAAAGATCTCCGCCTGACTGGCCTCGCACCGAAAGCTCAGAGCTGGTTGTTCTGATTGGTATTGTAAGGAGCCTCAGAGCCAGTCATTCAGCATAATGCCAATACCAATCCGCTGAATCCTCTCGTTGTAATCAATCAGACTCTCCCCATACCCGTTGTAGTACTGGAAGAACCCCCTGAGGGTGTCCCCCATCGGAAAGCTGTAACCAAACTCCACCGACGTCTTGTTATCCTCGGAGCGCAGATTGTTTCGCAGCTTCAGGGAAAGCGTGCGGTCCTCGGTCAGCTTGTAGACCGCCAGATAGTCCGCGTGACCAACAAAGCGTTCAATGTCGGGGTTGTCATCCTCACTCTCGTCTTCCGGTATTCGATACCAAGGCTGCACCAGAAAGAGCCAGCGATCGTAACTGTACCCGATAGAAGTCATGATTCGGTTCCAACTGCGGGAACGGGGCTCCGATTGCCCATTGGACTGATGGTTAATGCCCAGGGTGACACCGCTGAGGGTGCCCGGGCCGATATCGTAGTTCGCCTGGTAGCGCAGGAAGACTTCCGGCTCGTAGTTGGTTTCCCGGAAAGGTGCCGATTCATCGGTGTTGTACACCTGCCAGAAGGATTGCTGGGTGTAGCCAAACCACAGCGTGGTGCGATCATCCAGCATGCCTGTCAGCAACGGCACCTTGAAACTGATTTGGTACTTGGCTTCCTCATTGTTGACGGAATGGTCGTAGGGGCTTCCTCCCAGTCGTGGGCTGACGGGAACCTCATTCGGTGTGTCCACCCAGGTAAAGGGCAGGATATAGGTGGGGCGGTGACCCACAAAACTGCCAGAGAAGGAAAAGATCGCCTTTTCTGTGGCGGTGTAGCGCTTGACCAGCGCGGCCATGACACCGCTATCCTCATCCCCGGCGTCGGCGGTAGCGTCCTCGACAACCGCTTCATCCTCCGCGACCTCGCCTGGCTCGTCATATTCGAGAGTATCGGTAGCTTCTTGCGCTTGTCGTGTTTCTTCCGGTTCGGCCGTTTCCTGCGCTTTCCCGGGAGCGTTAATGCGATCGTAGCAGGCCAGGCGCTGAATGCCGTCGTCAATCAGTGCACAGTCTTCCAGGGTCAGATCATCCATGGTCGCGACTTCTTCACCAGACTGCCCATGGGCCAGGGCAGGGAGCAGGCAGGCTGTGGCCAGCAGGATGAGCGCAAAGCTAAATCGGGACGAAGCGCCGCGGGATGTATCCATATCCGCTATTCCTTATTAGACGTTCAGGCTGATCCAGGTATTAACGATGCCGTATAACCAGACACCCATAAGGGTGAGGGCGAGCAACGCGAAGACGATCTTGTGACGGGTCTTGTGGTCGGCTTGTGCCGCGGCAACCCAGCGCAGATACATCAGGCCGATAAAGCTGCAGAAAACCGCGAGGCTGGCGATGGCCGGAATTAACAGCCATCCGGGGCTCAGTGCGGCGCCATCATCGGCACGTCCCGAAAACCACGCCATGGAAACGAGCAACAGTGCCAGCGAGGCAAATTCCAGTATCAGCAAGGGTTTGCGAAGTGGGTGGGGTGATTGTTCGGCTTGTCGCATAATCCTGTGTTCCCCGATGAATGGGTGGTTACTATGGTACCCGGAATGAGCGTCAAAGGCTCAGATGCTTACGAAACGGCAACTAAAATGGTTGAAATCAGTCGATGATTTTGCTCTTTGGTTTTTTTGCCTTGCCGCAGTCGCTATAATGCGGCGACTGATTATTATAACGCTCAAATGCGAGGTGCATTGTGAAGATGAAGAGAGTCCTGGCTGCTGTATTGCTTGGCTTCGGCCTGACAGCGGGTGCCGTAATGGCAAGTGTTGAAGACGAAATCCGTGCACGCATTGCCCCGGTGGGTGAAGTTTGTGTACAGGGCGATGATTGCGGATCCGCGGCAGCGCCTGCAGCAGACGCCAGCTCGGGACCTCGCGCTGGTAACGAAGTTTACGATGCCGCCTGTGTGGCCTGTCATGGGACTGGCGCCGCTGGTGCACCTAAGAAGGGTGACGCCGCCGCCTGGAGTGGCCGCATCGACAAGGGACTGGAAACTCTGGTAGATCACGCCATTAACGGCTTTAACGCCATGCCCCCCAGAGGTGCCTGTAGCAACTGTTCCGATGAGGAAATTCAGGCTGCGGTAGAATATATGGTGTCCGAGAGCGAATAATTCACTGCCTCGGTAATGTAAAGAAAGCCCCGCTGATGCGGGGCTTTCTTCGTTCAGGGCTGGGTGTTACTGGCGTGGTTAGCCAGTGGTCGCCAGGACAGACGTCCGGTGATGGCGGTGCTGTCGCTTGCTTCGGGTTTGACAGGAATGTGCCAGTCAGTAGTCTGGTCCGGGCGGCCCTCGGTGTGCGCCGTAAGTCTGGGGTCTACCCAGCCAAAGCTGCCGGACCCTGACACCTGCACCCAGGAAGTTTCTGAACCCGGCTCGCTGCCCTTGCTCTGTGGCAGCGTCTGCCAGTGACGACTTTGCGTACTCGCTTCGACACGATCGCCGTGGAAACGCAGGAACGGCTGGTTGTCGCTGTCAAGAACGGTCAGGGTCTCCTCACCCCGATAGCTCAACATGATCGCCGGTTGTGGTGCGTCGAGGATCATCACCTGCATGGCGTCGACCCCGCCCTCATGGACGATGCTGGCCCGAAGGATCCCCTCCGGGGCGCCCTCGGCGCCCGGAGGTTGGTGAGCCATGCCCGGTACGGGCGCCAGAGTGGCAATGACCGCGCCAGTCGTCAGCATTGTTATGCTGGCGGATCGTGCGCGCTGAAGGACCTTGCGTCTCATACTTCCTCCTACAGCTGGCCAACCAGATTGTCGATCAGGCTATCGTCATCGCTGGTATCGTCCACCATCTGGGTGTCACCGCTGCACTCCAGGGCGCTGTTGGTCACCGTGACCGGGGCGGAAACCGACGGCACGCGACCTTCATCGGTGTTTTTACTGGCGAACAGCATGTATTTACCGGCGGGAACAACACTGCTGGTCTCCGGCATTTTCAGGCGCAGGTTACGACCGTTGCGGGACTGTACCGGCAGTTCAATGGTGCGCTGGTCGCCGTCAATCAGGTGGGTCATGACGGTACGGCGCATCAGCAGCACTTTGTCGATCGCTTCGGCCTGGTCCACCTGAATGGTGAACTCATCCCCTGGCTCGAGACTTTCCGGCGCACTGAGGATTTCCGGGCGGTCGTTACGCATGGCGTACGGCGGGGTATAGATCTCGAAGCTGGGATCGCGGCCATCGTTTGGAGATAGGCCAAAATCTTCCAGATTGATGTGGGACAGGTAGGCGGTGTTGATCGGCGCGTGACCGCCAACCAGAACCCGGCCATCCGGCAACAGCACAGCGGTATTGTGGTAGGTCCGTGGGCGTTTACCCATGGCCATTTCCGTCCAGGTACCGGTTTCCGGATCAAACTTCTCCGCGGTCATGATCGGGCCTTCCAGGCCCGGCGCCACCACGCCATCCCGTGTGCCGCCGCTGAACACCATGACCGTACCGTCGGGCATGACCACGTTAGTGCCATACCAGCGCGGTTGATTCAGCGATCCGGTCAGGCGAGACTCGTATTCGATGTCGTCGCCATTGGTGCGCACGGTGTCGATGCGGCTCTGGTCGGTTGGCAGGTAACCGCCCGGGTTGGTGAGCAGGGCATAGCTGGGTACGCCGCCTGCGGTCAACAGTTCGACATCCGTGTACTCGCCGTTTTCATTGGGCTTCAGCGGCAGCATGGTGGAAGAGGTGGAGCCTCGCATGCCGCCAGCAATAGCGGTTTTCAACGTTTCTTCATCCACGTTCAGCTCGCTGGCGGCTGTCAGCAGGTCCGAGGCCGAACCCAGGACGTCGCCCAGCAGTGAAGAGCCTTGCTCCTGCGATAGGTTGGTGATGTTCAGAGTGCTGCTGAGTTCGCCCAGACCGATTTCGTCCAATCGCAGGGGCAGGCCGGCGTAGCCGATATCGGTCCAGCTCTGTTCCTCCGGATTAAAAGTGGCCACGATGTTCCACAGGGCCTGGTCGTAACCCTGGCCAAACGGGTTGAAGGCCTGGCCGCCGGCGTTGTAGAGCACGTGCCCGTTGGGGAGCAGGTGCAGGCGAGGATACAGCGGCAGGGAGCGGTCAGCCGTGGACGGGTTCTGGGTCCAGGTCCCGCTGCACGGATCGTAGGTTTCGGTCTGAACCACGTTGCGGCCGGAATTCAGCGGGTCTTCCGGATAGACGGGTTTCAGCAGTTTGGTGACGCCACTGGCGACAAAAACTTTGCTGTCCGGCAGGGTGACCAGGGAGGGATACCAGCGGCCGTAATTCATGTCGCCGCTTTGCGTCCAGGTGTTGGTTTCGGCGTCAAAGATGCGGGAGTTCTTGATACCCTCAAGCTCCGCGGCACCCAGGGGCAGACCGTCAACGCCCGGCTCGGAGTAGTAATCCGTGCCACCGACGGCCATAACACTGCCATCGGCCAGGCCAATGACGTCCGAACAGAACAAGGCGCCATCGTTCTTGTCGGTGTTGTCGGCGGTATCAATCACGCCATCAAGCGGCGTGCCGTTGAGCAGGGTTTCACTGTCATTGCCGTCGGGGTTGGCTCCCGCACGCAGTGGGTTGGGCTTGAACCATTGGGGCTGCTCGTTGTCATCAAATGACAGTAACCGGCTTTGATCGTTGATGGACACCTCGCCGAATTCGGCGACGATGGAAAGCTCCACGTTCTCGGTGCCTTCCAGGGCGTTCAGGTAAAGAATGCGGCCATCCTCCAGCAGTGCCATGGTACCGGCCGCGGGCTTGCATTCCTGCAGGCCCTCGGCGTTGGTCACGCATTTCTCGTCAGTTTCCACGGCGTTGCCATCCACGATAATAGTGGGCTCGGCAAAGGGGTCGCTGAAGGCGCCGGTGGGGGAGTAGTCATCTTTGAAGGTCGGCAGGGGCTCGCTTTCCGCCCTGGCCTGATCCCCGGCAACGGCTGACTCCTGCTGGCTTTGGCTCGGCTCGGATGATGCGTTGTCATCGCCGGACGAACCGCCACAAGCGGACAGGGCCAGTGTGCCTAGGGCCAGAGCGATATGACGGTGCAGAAGGTTCTTGTTCCAGTTCATCCTGTGCTCCTCGATCTTGTTTTTGTCGGTAAGGAGGGCGGGGCGGTTACAGCCCAACCCATATACCCTACGTTCGGGGAGCAGAAATGGTTTCAGTTGTTCGGCAGTTTTTTGAAATATTGTCTGACAGAAATCGATAACTAGGTACCGAGATCCCCCAGCAGCGCGCTCAGGGTGGCTTTGCCTTTTTTCTGGTTGGCTTCGACATCCAGGTCGCCCAGACCTTCCCATTTCAGGTCTTCTTCCGGCAGTTCGTCTAGAAACCGGCTGGGAATGGTTTCGATCTTTTCGCCGTACTGCTTGCGCTGGGCAGCGTAGGTGAGAGTCAGCGTCTCCCTGGCACGGGTGATGCCCACGTACATAAGCCGCCGCTCTTCCTCAATATTACCTTCTTCGATGCTGGCGCGGTGGGGCAGGATTTCCTCTTCCAGCCCCATGATGAAGACGTGGGGGAATTCCAGGCCCTTGGACGCGTGCAGGGTGAGGAGCTGGACTTTATCGCTGTCATCCTCTTCTTCCCGCTGTTCCATCATATCGCGGAGGATCAGCTTGCTGATGGCATCCTCGATGCCCAGTTCGTCGGCGGTGCCTTTGCCGTCATCGAGCATGCGCTGGATCGACTCCACCAGGTACCATATGTTCTGCATGCGGCGCTCCGCCTGTTTGGGCGTGCCGGAGTGCTGGTGGAGCCATTCCTCGTATTCAATGTCGGTAAACAGCTGTTTGATCACCGGTATCGGATCTTCCCTGTGTACCCGCTCGCAGATGTAGTCGACCCAGTGGGCAAAACGCCGCAGACGGTCCAGGCCTTTCTCGGTCACGTGGGTTTCCGCTCCCATATCGCCCAGGGCCTTGAACAGGCTGACGTTGCGGGCGCGGGCGTAGTGGCTGAGCTGTTCCAGGGTGCGCGGTCCGATTTCCCGGCGCGGCACGTTGACCACCCGCAGGAACGCGGCGTCGTCATCGGGGTTGATCAGCAGCCGCAGGTACGACATGGCGTCCTTGATTTCGTTTTTCGAGAAGAACGACTGGCCGCCGGAGATGCGATAGGGGATCTGGTAAGCCTGCAGCTTCATCTCCAGTAGCCGCGCCTGGTGGTTGCCGCGATAAAGCACCGAAAAATCCTTGAAGGCCAGGCCTTTTTTCAGCTTCTGGTCGAGAATTTCAGTGGCCACGCGGTCGGCTTCGGCGTCCTCGCTACGACAACGGACGATGCGGATTTCTTCGCCAATGGTGTGGTCACTCCACAGGGCCTTTTCAAACGCGTGGGGGTTATTGGCGATCACCGTGTTGGCGCTGCGCAGAATCCGCCCGGTGGAACGGTAGTTCTGCTCCAGCTTGACGATTTTCAGGCTGGGGAAGTCTTCCTTGAGCTGCGCCAGGTTCTCCGGGCGCGCGCCACGCCAGGCGTAGATGGACTGGTCGTCGTCGCCGACCACGGTAAACGCCGCCCGTTCCGCCACCAGCAGTTTGACCAGTTCGTACTGGCACACGTTGGTGTCCTGGTACTCGTCTACCAGCATGTAACGGATCTTGCGGCGCCATTTGGCCAACACGTCCGGGTGGCTACGGAACAGTTGCACCGGCAGCAGGATCAGGTCGTCGAAATCCACCGCGTTGTAGGCCTTGAGGTATTCGTTGTACCTTTTGTAGATGAGGGCAATACGTTGCTCGCGTTCATCCGCCGCCTTGCTCCAGGCTTCCTCCGGCCCGCGCATGGCGTTTTTCCAGGAGGAAATGGTCATCTGGATGTCGGAGAGTTCATCGCCGGCGTCGGCGCTGTCCTCCCGCATCATCAGATCCTGTAACAATGCTTTGGCATCCTCGGCGTCAAAGATGGAAAAGCCGGGGTGGTAGCCCAGGTGCGGGTGCTCCTCCCGGATCATGTTCAGGCCGAGATTGTGGAACGTGGACACGATCAACCCGCGGGTCTGTTTTCGGTCTACAATGCGGCCCACGCGCTCTTTCATCTCGCGCGCCGCCTTGTTGGTGAAGGTAACAGCGGCAATGTGGCGCCCCGGAATGCCCAGCTGTTCAATCAGATAGGCGATTTTGCGGGTAATAACGCTGGTTTTGCCACTGCCGGCACCGGCCAGAACCAGCAGGGGGCCGTCGGCGTAGCGCACTGCTTCATTCTGTCTGGGGTTGAGTTTATTCATCCGCGCATTCTACACCAGCGAGAGATTCTGTACCTTGACGATCTATCGGCTATCCTTGGAAGATCGAATGTTGTTCATCATGGAGATCAGGCACCTTTAATGACACTGCCAATGGAAACAATGAGTTCCAGCCAGGTGCGCTTGCTGGTACTGACGCCGGAATACGCTGACTTCCTGTGGCTGGAGGCAACGCTTTCCGGTGATCGGGAACTGGTGCCGGACATGGTCTGGTGCCCGGACCTGATTGACTGTGATGACCTGATCCGTAACACCCACTTCGATGTCATTCTCTGGGACTGTGTGTTCCACGGCGACTCCGAGGCGTCGTTTCTGCAATACCTCAATGTCGCCAGTAATGATAAACCTGTCCTGGCGCTCAGTGCCGAGCCCAGTGCCGAGCGTGCGTCCGAACTCATCGCCAATGGTGCAGCAGATTACCTTTGTCGCCAGGCCCTGGATGCCTGGAGTCTGGCCCGGGCGGTCAAATGTCTCTGGTATCGCGAACAGCTGGCAGCCTCCGCCCATGGTCACCTGGGTCGGGAGGTGGCCAGTGGATTCATCAACCGCGACTTGTTCTTTGACCGACTCCAGCAGGCGTTGTTGAGGGCGGAGCGGGGCGGCCACCGCCTGGCCCTGTTGCATCTCAACCTGGACGATTTTCGCAGTTTCAACGAATCCTTTGGCTACCAGAAGAGTGACCAGCTGGTGCTGAAGCTGGCGGATCGCCTGCGTCACAGTCTCCGCCGTGTGGACTCGCTGATGCGCATTGGCGGCGATGAGCTGGCCGTCATCGTGGAAAAGGTGGAAGACTCTCTCGATATTACCCAGATCATCCGCAAGGTGGTGAATGCGCTGAATGACCCGATCACGGTGGATGGCCAGAGCATGGTCATCAGCGCCAGTCTGGGGGTGGCGACCTATCCGGAAGCGGGGGACAGCCCTGAGAACCTGATGCGCCGGGCCAACCGCGCGATGTTTGAAGCCAAGCGTGATCCGGGCACCAGTTACCGGTTCTATGATCAGCAGTTGCATGTCCGTGCCGGTTACCAGCTGCGCCTGGAGGCGGATTTGCGCAATGCGTTGCGAGGCAAGGAGCTGGAGTTGTATTACCAGCCGCGTATCGACCTGGCCACCGAGGAGGTTCGTGGCGTGGAATGTCTCCTGCGCTGGAACCATCCGGAGCGGGGGCTGGTGGCTCCGGACGAATTCATTCCGGTGGCGGAGCGCAGCGGTCTGATCGTACCCATCGGTTACTGGGTCATCGAACAGGCCTGCAAGCGCCTGCAGGAGTCGGCGGAGCTTGGCTTCCCGGGGCTGGTGTTCGCGGTTAACCTGTCGTTCCGTCAGTTCCACGACCGCAAGATGACGGAGACCATCTTCCGTATTATCTTCAACGCCAATGTGGATACCAGCCTGCTGGAGCTGGAGCTGACCGAGAGCGCCATGATGCACGATCCGGAATACGCCCAGCGCTGCCTGCGGGAGCTCAATCAGCTGGGGATCAGTTTTGCCCTCGACGATTTCGGCACCGGATTTTCTTCCCTCAGCAATCTTCAGCACCTGCCGATTTCGCTGGTCAAGATCGACAAGTCCTTCGTGCAGGAACTGGGGCACTCCGCCGATGCGGAACACATCATTCGCGCCATCATCAGCCTTGCCCACAGCCTGCAGATCAGTGTGGTGGCCGAGGGGGTGGAAACCGAGGGGCAGCTGGAATTCCTGCGCCAGCAGCATTGCGATGAAATTCAGGGCTATTACTACGCCACCCCTATGCCCTGGCAGGAACTTGTGCATTTCCTGAACAACCGGGGCGAGGCCGCTTGCCTGCAGCAGTAAGCCGCTGTACCTTTGCGCTTTGATCCAGAAAGCATCACAGAGGTTGCATGAACAGTATCTCCAGGCGCATCGCCGACGAGCTCGGCGTACGCGAGCAACAGGTTAATGCCACCGTCGCCCTGTTGGATGAGGGTGCCACCGTTCCATTTATTGCCCGTTACCGCAAAGAGGTTACCGGCTCGCTGGATGACAGCCAGTTGCGTAACCTGGAGGAGCGCCTGCGTTACCTGCGGGAGCTGGAAGATCGCCGGTCCACCATCCTCAACAGCATTGAGGAGCAGGGCAAACTGACCGACGAGCTGCGGGCCAGCATCAACGAGGCGGACACCAAGAACCGCCTGGAAGATCTGTACCTGCCCTACAAGCCCAAGCGCCGTACCAAGGCCCAGATTGCCAGAGAAGCCGGCCTTGAACCCCTGGCGGATGCCCTCTACGACGATCCGACCCTGGATCCGGAAACCACCGCGGCCAGCTACGTCAACACCGAAGCCGGTGTGGCGGATACCAAGGCCGCCCTGGATGGCGCACGCTATATCCTGATGGAGCGTTTCGCCGAGGATGCCGAATTGCTTGGCAACCTGCGGGACTTCATCTGGCAGGAAGGCCAGCTCAAGGTCACCGTGATTGAGGGCAAGGAAAACGAGGGCGCCAAGTTCCGCGACTACTTTGATCACGTCGAGCCCCTGAAGAAGGTGCCGTCGCATCGCGCACTGGCGATCCTGCGTGGCCGCAACGAGGGCATTCTGGGCTACTCCATTGTGGTGGGAGATGCCGAAGATAACCGCCGCCAGCCTCACCCGGCGGAACAGCGCATTGCCGCGCGCTGGAATATCCGTGATAACGGTCGTCCCGCCGACAAGTGGTTGTCGGACGTGGTGCGCTGGACCTGGCGGGTGAAACTCTCCACCCAGATTGAAACCGACCTGATGGCCCAGGTACGGGAAGCCGCCGAGACCGAGGCCATCAACGTGTTCGCCAACAACCTCAAGGATCTGTTGTTGCTGGCGCCGGCAGGGCCGCGTCCGACGCTGGGCCTGGATCCCGGGCTGCGTACCGGCGTCAAGGTCGCGGTTATTGATGGCACCGGGCAAGTTGTCGGCCACGGTGGCATTTTCCCTCATGCGCCTCGCAATCAGTGGGCTCAGTCTATTGAGCAACTGGCGGCCTGGTGTCGTGAGTACAAAATTGAGTTGATTGCTATCGGCAACGGCACTGCCTCCCGGGAAACCGAGAAGCTGGTGGCCGACCTGTGCAAGAAATATCCGGAACTGAAGCTGGCCCGAATCGTGGTAAGCGAGTCGGGCGCCTCCATTTACTCCGCCTCGGAATTTGCCTCAAGGGAACTGCCGGATCTGGACGTGACCATTCGTGGTGCTGTGTCGATTGCGCGTCGCCTTCAGGACC
The DNA here is from genome assembly GCF_050379435.1 of Marinobacter sp. DUT-3. Lineage (NCBI taxonomy): Bacteria > Pseudomonadati > Pseudomonadota > Gammaproteobacteria > Pseudomonadales > Marinobacteraceae > Marinobacter > Marinobacter sp. DUT-3. Next base: position 18,505 of record NZ_JBNRMG010000021.1, on the reverse strand, counting down.
CGTTGGCGGAAATGGTCAAGATCGAGCCCAAATCCATCGGCGTGGGGCAATACCAGCACGACGTTTCTCAGGTACAGTTAGCCCGCAGTCTGGATGCGGTGGTGGAAGATTGTGTAAACGGCGTGGGGGTGGATCTGAATACAGCGTCCGTGCCGCTGCTGGCGCGGGTGTCTGGCTTGAACCAGAGCATCGCCCAGAACATCGTCGATTTCCGCAACCAGAATGGGGTGTTCAAAAACCGCAAGCAATTGCTGAAAGTCTCTCGCCTTGGCGATCGCACCTTTGAGCAGGCTGCGGGCTTTTTGAGAATTGCCAGCGGTGAAAACCCGCTTGACCGGTCCTCGGTGCACCCGGAAGCCTACGGAGTGGTGGAAGCCATTGCGGCGAAAAACAACCGGAAGGTGGAGAATATCATCGGTGATGCAACGTTCCTGCGGTCACTGAATCCCCAGGACTATGTCACCGAGCAGTTTGGTCTGCCGACGATTAAGGATATTATTTCCGAACTGGAGAAGCCTGGCCGTGATCCCCGCCCGGAATTCCGTTTTGCCAGCTTCGAGGAAGGGGTGGAAACCCTGAACGACCTCAAGCCGGGCATGGTGCTGGAAGGTTCGGTCACTAACGTTACCAACTTTGGTGCGTTCGTGGATATCGGGGTGCACCAGGATGGCCTGGTACACATCTCCGCGCTGTCCAACACCTTTGTGAAGGACCCGCGTGAGGTGGTGAAAGCCGGGGACATCGTCAAGGTCAAAGTGATGGATGTGGACATTCCCCGCAAGCGGATCGCTCTGTCCATGCGGATGGACGACCAGCCGGGCGAAAAAACAGACAGCAAACCGGGTGCCTCGGCGAGTCGAGGTCGTGGTGAGAACCGGTCTGGTGGTCGTAACAGCCGCCCCCAGGGTGGGCAGCAGCCCCAGCAGGGCGCCATGGCCGGCGCACTGGCCCAGGCGCTGGCCTCGGCACGGAAAGGCGACCGTTAACCGGCGGCGCCGACACCCATTCCACAGGCGGGTAAGGCTCACAAGGCCGTTACCCGCTATAGCAGGAGTCATTCATGGCTGAATCCCGCCATCATATCTTTCACCAGTTCTCAGCCAATGACTGGGGCGGTTTTCTGAAGGGGGTGGAGAAGGAAGGCCTGCGGGTTGACCGTAACGGCTTTATTGCCCAGACCCCCCACCCCAGGGCCCTGGGGTCCGCGCTGACCCATCCACGAATTACCACCGACTATTCAGAAGCCCTGCTGGAGCTGATTACGCCGGTGTGCGACAGCACGGGCGGATTGCTGTCCTCGTTGCGGGATGTGCACCGGTTTGTGCAGCAGAACCTGGGTGATGAAGTGTTCTGGGCGGCGAGCATGCCCAGCGAGCTGGACGGTGATGCCAGTATTCCTATCGCGGAATATGGAACGTCGAATATCGGCCGTCTCAAGCACGTGTACCGCCAGGGCCTGGCGGTACGGTATGGGCGGATGATGCAAAGCATTGCCGGCGCCCACTATAACCTGTCGTTGCCGGACGATTTCTGGTCACTGTGGCAGCAGGCCCTGGGGAACCAGCAGAGCCTGAAGGATTTCAAGTCAGACCAGTATTTCTGGCTGATCCGGAACTTCCGTCGCCGCAGCTGGCTGCTGATGCTGTTGTTCGGAGCGTCGCCTGCTCTGGACGCCAGCTTTGTCGCCGGTGTGAAACACGATCTGGCCCGTTTCAATGACAACACCTGGCACGGTCCGGATGCCACATCATTGCGGATGGGAGACCTGGGCTATCACAATAATGCCCAGTCCTCCCTGAATATCTGTTTTAACGAACTGAGCACCTACACCCGGACCCTGGATCGTGCGATCCACACGCCCTGGCCGGATTACGAAGCGATTGGTACGCGCCGGGGTGGCGAATTTATCCAGATCAACACCAGCGTGCTGCAGATCGAGAACGAGTATTACAGTGCGGTGCGCCCGAAACGTACCACCGAGCGGGAAGAGAAGCCGATACAGGCATTGGAAGCCCGGGGTGTGGAGTACATTGAGGTGCGCTGTCTCGACCTGGATCCGTTCTCTCCGGTGGGCGTGACCGAAAGCCAGATCGATTTCCTGGATCTGTTCCTGCTGGATTGCCTGCTGGCGGATAGCCCCCGCATTGGCGACGCCGAATGTGAACGGCTTGATGACAATTACAAGGACGTGGTGGCCCATGGTCGCAATGTTGAGCTGGCGCTGTGCCGTGAGGGTCGTAGAGCCCCGGCGAGCGAAGCGGCTGCCAGTATACTGTCGGAACTGGAGCCCCTGGCGGAACGGCTCGATAGCTGGACGGGTGGCGAAGCCTACCGCCGTGCGCTCGAAGCTCAGAGCGAAAAGCTGACGTCACCGGGCCTGGTGCCATCCGCCAGGGTGACGGAAGCCATGTCACAATCCGGCCTTGGCCACCGGGAGTGGGTTCAGGAAATGTCGCGCCAGCATCAGCAGACTCTGCGCGAGGAGCCATTCTCCGAGACCACGCTCGCGGACTTTGAACGCATGAGCGCGGAGTCCCTGGAAGCGCAGGAGAGAATGGAAGCCGCCGATACCCAGCCCTTTGACGAGTTCCTGGCGCAGTACCTGCGTTCCTGATCGGTGCTGATACCGGCCCGGTTCACACCGGGTCCGGACCTGTCGCACAAAATGTGAACAAATATTTGTCAGGCTCCGGCACCTGCTGTTAGCTTTTGTAACAGGTGTATCACTGTTTGTTACCTCGGCAATCAGGATCAGGGAGAATGGGCATGGCCAGGGATTTCAAGCTTGGGTGGGATGTTGAGTCGCTGAACAAGGCTTATCGCCAGGGGTATATGGCGGCCTCCATGGGCATGGCGCGAAGCCGCTGCCCATACCAGGGGGATGTGGTTATAGCAGCCTGGGAGGCTGGCTGGGAGGATGCGTGGCAGCTTGCCAGCGAGCAGGCGTCGATCAGTGATGACCTGTTCTCCAGGATTGCCTGAGCCGCCTCACCAGCGCCCGTTTATTTCTGCACCACGAACTCGGTAAACAGGACGCCAGTGATTTCCTCGCCGGTTTGCTGTTCTTCCAACACCGCATTTATCCGCTGTTTTGCTTCTTCCCTCAGGGCGGTCTGCCCGTCGCTGGTCGCCAGTTGGTCAGCATCGGTCTGTTCCCCGAACAGCATCACCAGCTCGTGCCTCAGCCTTGGCATGTGGGCTTCGACGGCCGGGCGTGTGGTTTCCTTTGACGCACGAAGGGTGACCGAGGCCTTCAGGTAGGTGAGCTTATTGCCGGGTTCGCCGACATGGGTAACAAACGACGGATCCATCTCTATGTAATCGGTGATGGTGGCTTCCTGGGTCTCCCCGGTCTCCTCCGCCTCTTCTTCCTGTGCGGTTGTTATGGCTGGCAGTGTGGGGAGCAGGCACAGCAGGACCAGAAAAAAGCGCTTTAGCTGAAGTGTCATAGGCTTGAAGTTCGCTATGGTTTAGGGTTTAGTGACGAAGCTACGGCGATAACCGCTTGGTTTTCGCAGAATAACAGGCCCGGTGACCACTTGCAGCATTCGCTGACGCCCTGACCAGCCGTGGTCGGGGACACGGGGCCAGAATGTCATTTCCGAGGTGTGCATTTGACTTCCAGACTGGTGTTTTCAGTAATCTTTGTTGTGTGCGTCGCGCTGCTGGGTGTGGCTTTTTACATGGAGCATGTCATGGGGCTGGAACCCTGCCCCTTGTGCTGGCTTCAGCGGTTCGGGTTTATGGGCGCGGGTGTGGTGAGTCTGCTGGCGATACTGCATAACCCGAAAGGCCTTGGTGTGCGCCTGTACGGCTTGCTGTTGGCTGTCACCTCCGGTGCAGGGCTGGCAGTGGCCGGGCGGCAGTTGTGGCTGCAGAGCCTGCCCGCGGATCAGGTGCCCGCGTGCGGTCCTTCCGTGGATTACATGCTGGATGTCCTGCCCCTGACAGAAGTATTGACCACCGCGCTCCGGGGCACCGGTGACTGCGCGGAAGTCACCTGGCGTTTCCTCGGTTTGAGCATCCCCGGGTGGACGGCAGTGTTTTTCTCGCTGCTGGTCATTACGGGGCTGGTTATGCTGTTTAATACTGGCAAAAGGTCTGATTGGGTTGGTGGCTGAAACGGTTGCGGCCAACTATGGCCATGGGGTACCTTGAGTCTCGACATAACAAAAAATCGAATCCGAACACCGGGTATGTCTGGTAACTGGAGAAAGGCGTCATGTTGGAAAATTGCCGTAATGCCAGGGAACGTTGGGGTGGTGTCAGCGACCTGATTGATCGCTGGTTGAAGGAGCGCCAGGAGTTGCTGGTGCACTATTGCGAGTTGTCCGGAGAAAGCGATTTCACCCAGACAGAAGCCCTGCGGGAGAAATTTGTCCGGCTCTGTGAAGTCCTTGTGGATTACGTTTCGGCTGGTCATTTTGAAATCTATGAGCAGTTGATTCAGGAAGCCCGGGAATTCAACGACGGTGGTCTGGAGCTGGCCGCCAAGCTGTATCCGCGCATCACACAGACCACGGAGACGGCGCTGAATTTCAATGATCGCCTGGATGGAAAGGCCTTGAACGAGAGTGACGTCCGGGAGCTGTTCGATCAATTGTCCGAACTGGGAGAAATTCTGGAGAGCCGGTTCGAGATGGAAGATTATCTCATCGAGCACCTGCACAACGTGCATGCAGAGAAGGTGATGTCCTCGGCCTGACGGCCTCGGGGAAGGATGGATGCCCGCAGCCCGTGGCAATTAGCGCCGAGGCTGCAGGCAGTATAACGGATTACTCCGGGTTGACTTCGATCAGCTCCACATCAAACACCAGGGTCTCGTTCGGCCCGATGCTGTGGTTACCGCCTGGGCCATAGGCCAGGTCGGAGGGGATGTACAGTTTTACCCGGCTGCCTTCGTTCATTAGCTGAAGACCTTCGGTCCAGCCCGGAATGACCTGGTTGAGACCAAAGGTGACTGGCTCGCCACGCTCACGGGAGCTGTCAAACACTTCGCCAGACAGCAGTTCGCCGGTGTAATGGACCTTGACCTGGTCGCTTTCAGCCGGCTTTTCGCCGTCGCCTTCTTCCAGGATTTCGTATTGCAGCCCGGATTCAGTGGTTTCCACGCCGTCACGTTCTGAATTCTCGGCGAGGAAGGCTTCGCCAGCTTCACTGTTTTTCTTGGCCAGTTCGTCCCTCTGGGCGTTGTCACGCTCCTGGAGCTGCTTCTGGTAAGCCATCAGCGCCTCCTGGATTTCCTCCCGGCTCATCCGGCTCACTTCCTCGTCACCCTCGTGACCGTGTTCGATACCCTGGAGGAATTGTTCCATCTGCAGGTCCGGCAGGTCATTCCTCATGCGTTCACCGAGCACCAGGCCCATACCGTAACTGACTTTCTGGTCAGTGGATTCCAGGCCGGGATCTTTCTTGGAGTCGGTTTGCGTGGAGCAGCCGGCAACAACGCCGGATACTGCCAGTGCGAGCAGTATTTTCTTCATTGCAGAGTCCTATGTTGTGAGCGGGGACTCCTGGGGAGCCCCATATTGTGTTTATCTGAAAAGGGGAAAGGTAACGGGTTCTGTAGCCAGATGCCACTGAACATGTGTTAAGAAACTGGCTAGCGGCTCAGCTGCCGTTGTTGGTGGGCGAGGAAGGAGCGAGGGAGAAAGGAGCGCTGTAGGGTGATTGCCAGTCAGTTTCCGGATCCGGTTCCGCCGGGCGTGACGTGCCGCCGTTGCTTTGGCGCTCGATCGCCAGCGCATTCCACGGGCCGTCTGCGGGGGGCTTGTCGGCATAGTGCCAGCTGCCGTTGCGGTCCTGCCACTTGAAGACTATGTCCGGGCCTTCTACTGGCACCGGTGATGGCACCAGACCCTCAAAGGCCGGGATCTCGTTGCTGTCCGTTTCCTTTGGCGTGCTTTCCACGGCTTTGGGTTCCGGCCCGTTGATGCCGAAGAAAATCAGCACAAGCAGAACGCCAAGCGCAGGAAAAGCGAGACGGATAAGCCATTTCATGATCATGCCCCCTGATTCTCGGCCGCAAAAGCAAGAAGGCCGCGGGTGAGGGCGTTTAACAGTTGTCCGGTTTCCATGTCCATAACCGTCTCCGGTGCTGCCGCTTCGAGGTTGGTACGGGCCAGTTGTTCCGATTCATACATACCGACGCTCTCTTGTTGGCTGTTGGCGAGGCTTTGATAGCTCAAAGCCAGCTCAATCCGCTCGGCTTCCAGTTCGTTTTTGGCGATGCTGGCTCGCAAGCTGTCTGTCTCCGGGTTGCTCCGGGGAATAAATTGTCGGGCTGAGCGCAGGGCCCCGGTTACATGGGCGCGCCACTCTGTTACCGTATCGCTTTCTTTGCCGATGTATTTCTGGCCCGAAATGGTAAGCCAGCAGGCGCCTAAAATCCGTGTAACGCTCCAGCCTTTACCCTGTAACGCCAGGCAGGTCGACTCAATGCCCGGATATTTCCAGAATGCCAGAGCAAAACGCCAGAGCGGGTTATCCGGTTCCATTTCCAGTGACGGCTGTTCCCGGTTGTCCTGCATCTTGGCCCTGTGTCTTCTCTGTGGAACGTACCCTGATAAAATGACAGCATGTTAACGATAACGGATCTCAGTTTACAACGGGGCGGTGTCTGGTTGCTAGACACCGTCGGCCTCGCCATTCAGCCGGGGCAGCGGGTTGCCATTGTCGGCGCCAACGGCGCTGGCAAATCCAGTCTGTTCCAGCTTTTATTGGGGCAGCTCTCTCCCGAGCAGGGCAGTGTGTCACTCCCCGGTGGATGTCGCATTGCCCATATGGCCCAGGAGGTCGAGGCATCCGGGCGAAGCGCCCGTGATTTCGTGCTGGATGGTGACCACGACCTGCGACGAATGGAGCGGGAGCTGGCCGAGGCGGAACGGCGGGGTGATGATCACGCCCAGGCTCGCATCCACGGCGAGCTTGATGTGCATGAAGCCTGGTCTGCACCGCGCCGGGCCGAGATATTGCTGCGAGGGCTGGGCTTCTCCGACGCCGATACCGAACGACCTGTGTCGGCGTTTTCCGGCGGCTGGCGAATTCGTCTGAATCTGGCCCAGGCGCTGATGAGACCGTCCGACCTGTTATTGCTGGACGAACCCACCAACCACCTGGATCTGGATGCCTGTCTCTGGCTTGAGAACTGGCTGCGCCGGTACAGTGGTACCTTGCTGTTTATCTCCCATGACCGGGATTTCATGGATCGGGTAGCGACCCATGTGGTTCGTTTCGACCAGCGTAAGCTGGAACTCTATACGGGTAATTACTCAGCATTCGAGGGTCAGCGTGGTGAGCGCCTGGCCCAGCAGCAGGCCGGCTTCGAGCGCCAGCAGGCACGGATTGCCGAGATTCAGCGTTTCATCGACCGCTTCAAGGCCAAGGCCACCAAGGCCCGTCAGGCCCAGAGCCGGGTCAAGGCGCTTGAGCGCATGGAAAAAATAGCACCGGCGCATATAGATTCACCGTTCAGTTTCGAGTTTCCGGTAGCAGACAAAGTGTCCAACCCGCTGCTGTCGATTCGACATGGCGCCGCCGGGTACGGAGACACCGTGATTCTCAGGGGTATTAACCTGTCACTGTTATCCGGGAGTCGGATCGGTCTGCTTGGCCCCAACGGCGCCGGCAAATCGACCCTGATGGATGCATTGCGGGGGCAGACCACCCTGGTGGCGGGTGAGCGCACCTGCGGCGAGAATCTGTCTGTGGGTTATTTTGCCCAGCACCAGCTGGAATCCCTGGATCTGGACGCCAGCCCGTTCCTGCACCTGCAACGATTGTCGCCCAAAGCGTCCGAGCAGAGTATTCGTAACTTTCTCGGTGGTTTTGACTTCCACGGCGATGAGGCCCTGACTGCGATCCGCTCATTCTCCGGCGGGGAGAAGGCCCGGGTTGCCCTGGCCGTCATTGCATGGCAGAAGCCGAACCTGTTGTTGCTGGATGAGCCTACCAACCACCTGGACCTGGAAATGCGCCAGGCCCTGACCATGGCATTACAGAACTTTGCCGGGGCCATTGTGGTGGTTTCTCACGACCGCCACCTGCTGCGTAATACGGTGGACGAGTTCTGGCTGGTTAACGATGGTCGGGTGGCGGAATACGATGGCGATCTGGAAGATTACGAGCGCTGGCTGGCAGACCGCCGCAAGGACGAATCCGAACCGCCGAGGAGGGAGCCGCAGCAAGGCGGAGCCCAGGGGCAATCGGCGGTTGAATCGAGTGTGGTTGGTGAGAGCGCCGATGACCGCAAGGCGCGCAAGCGCGCCGAAGCGGCCATACGGCAGAAACTGAGCCCTTATCGTAAACAGCAATCCGCGCTTGAGAAGGAGATGGAGCAGCTGCAACAGAGCCTTTCGACCCTGGAAGAGGCGTTGTCCGCACCAGAGCTCTATCAGGATGAGGGCAAACAGCAACTGAAGGAGTTGCTGGGGAAACAGGCCCGGCTCAATGGGCGTCTGGAAGACGTGGAAGCCGAATGGCTGGAGATCAGCGAAACCGTGGAAAGCCTGGAAGCGGAGCTGGTTGCCTAGGCGTCAGGAGTCAGCTCCAGCTTGAAGCCCTGCTTCGACAGATAGTCCCGCTCATTTTCCAGGTCCGCCAGAGTCAGCGGGCGCTCATCAAACCAGCTATCGGGAAATTCGATCGCCAGCCGGTTCTCGCCGGCATGGAGTCGAAAGGCGGGCGGCGGTTCCATATTCCTGGGGTGCTGAAGCAGCACCCCGAGCCGCACCAGCACGCAGAGGTACTTGAGTCGCGGTACGTCCTCGGGGTCGAGCTCTTCGAAAATGGCCGAGGAGAACTTGCGCCGGTGGCCTCTCACCAGAGTGGCCAGATCCCGCTGGAATTGCTGGCTGAAACCCGGCAGGTCGGAGTAGCGCAACAGGTAGGCGCCGTGCTTGTGGTACTGGCTGTGGGAAATGGTCAGCCCGATCTCGTGCAGGCGACAGGCCCAGCGCAGAACTTCCTCATCCGGCAGGGTGCGGAGTGCCCAGGTATCCGCCACCTGGTCCCAGGCCGCAATTGTCGTTTCCTCCACCGCACGGCCATGTTCCTGATCCACATGGTAGCGTTCCTGGAGCGCCGTGATGGTCCGCTCACGCACATCCTCATGCTGGATGCGACCGACAATATCGTAGAGCAACCCCTCCCGCAGGGCGCCTTCGGTGAAGGTCATCTCCTCGATCTGAAGCGACTGGAACGCGCCCATCAGAATGGCGAAACCCGCCGGAAAGATGCTCTGGCGGTCCGTGCGCACGCCAAGATCCGACAGCTTCTCCACCTTGCCCATGCTGACCAGGCGCTGGCGCAGCTCATTCATTGCGGCGAGGGTGATGGTGCCGTCGGTGATCTTCAGGCTCGCCAGAACACTGGCGATCGCCTTGATGGAGCCGGACGAGCCGACAGAACTCTGCCAGCCGACATTGCGAAAATGCTGGCGGATATTCAACAGCTCCTGCTGGGCATGGGTGACCGCCTTGTCCATCTGGCGACGAGTGATCTTGCCATCGGCGAAATACCGGTTGCGGAACGACACACAACCCATGTGCAGGCTTTCCAGTTCCTGGGGTTCAAAGCGCTCGCCGATGATGAACTCGGTACTACCGCCGCCAATATCAATCACCAGCCGCCGGCCAACATCGTCGGATAGGGTATGGGACACCCCAAGGTAAATGAGACGGGCTTCCTCGCGCCCGGCAATGATCTCCACCGGATAGCCCAGAACCTCCTCCGCGCGGGCCATGAATTCCTGGGCATTGCGGGCGACCCGCAGGGCATTGGTGCCGACAATCTGCACCGCCTCGGGCGGCATCCCGCGGAGGCGCTGGGCAAACCGGCCCAGACAGGCCAGGGCGCGTTGCTGGGCTTCCTCGGTGAGACGGTTATGGCTATCCAGCCCGGCGCCGAGCTGAACCTTCTCGCCCATTTTCTCCAGGGTGCGGATTTCCCCGTGTACCAGCCGGGCAACCACCATATGGAAACTGTTGGAGCCCATGTCGATAGCCGCAAGCAGCTCGGGCGATGTGGCATTGGATTCGGCAGAGGGGGTGGCCGTCACGTGTGAAGAATTCCTCTAGGCATGTGCCGGTACTATAAGCGAATTCCGGCGGACCTGTCAGTAATGGTCGCCATCGGATTTTACTCACCGCCAGTATAGCGAGAAACCGAGAGACGGGCAGAACCGCTTCACAGACAGCTGATCAATCGCGTAAAGTATTGCGTATTGAGATGAGGGTGAACGGCTGCTTTTGAACAGAATGCAGCCTTCAGCAACGTTCAACAGCACCAATCGCTGCGGCATGGGCCGTATGGTTCCGAGCAGTATCCGCTTGGTATCAAGAGCGAAAGGTGCCTGATTCAGGAAATGGTAATGAGCGGAAATATCGTAAACGTAACTGACGCATCTTTTGAGCAGGACGTACTGCAGTCTGACGTACCTGTACTGGTGGACTACTGGGCAGAGTGGTGTGGCCCCTGCAAAATGATCGCGCCGGTACTGGAAGAAATCGCCGATGAGTACGACGGCAAGCTGAAAATCTGTAAGCTGAACATTGACGAAAACGAACAGACTCCGCCCAAGTTCAACATCCGCGGCATTCCCACCCTGATGCTGTTCAAGAACGGCAACGTGGACGCCACCAAAGTGGGCGCACTGTCCAAGTCCCAGCTGGCGGCCTTCCTGGACAGCAATCTCTGATTGCTGACCGGACGCCCGAAACCGCCCCTGAGCCAGCGTTCACGGGCGGTTTTTTATGGCCATGAAAAAACAGACTGACCAAAAACACATCGCCGGCCTGCTCCTGGCCGGAGGCGAAGGCCGCCGCCTGGGAGGCCGCGACAAAGGCATGGTCTTCTGGCAAGGTCGCCCCATGACCGCCTGGGTACACAGCACCCTCTCAACCGTCGCCAGCCCCGTCCTGATCAGCGCCAACCGATCCCTGGACGACTACCGACAGCTCGCTCCCAACCGGGTTTTCGAAGACGAAGAAGCCGTTCGCGGTCAGGGCCCCCTGGCAGGCCTGCTGACCGGCATGAAACAGGCCGCAGCCCTCGGCGCTGACGCGGTCCTGGTCTGCCCCTGCGACACCCCGGAAATTACCCCCGACGTACTCTCACACTTGGTGAGTGCCTGGCGAAAAGCCCCTGACAACCCCGTCATCGCCGAATGCGAGGGCAGGGCGCATCCGCTGCACGGCGTCTATCCGGTATCGCTGGTGCCGTTATTGGAAAAACAGCTTCATGGGGAAGGCAACCGCCGCGTGATGGTCTTTGCCGAGGCGGCTGGAGTGGTAAAAGTGAAATGTGAAAGCGCAGCCGAGGCGTTCAAAAACAGAAACCGTCCCGAAGATCTGGAAGATAACTCAGAAGCAGGGCGCTAATGCGGGTGGGTGGTTCCGAAAATGTGCGGAGCCATGGATGGCGGAGCCCAAGCGTACACGGACGTATTCAAAGCGTTTTTCGGAACCACCCACCCGCATTAGTGACCGGCCGGCGCACTCCAATATGAGGCCTGCAGGGAGCCTACAATTCCCAACTCTGACTACGAGCCAGATCAGCGTCCTTCTGCTCTACCCAGTGCTCCCCGGACTCCGTAATCTCCTTCTTCCAGAACGGCGCCGACGTCTTCAAAGCGTCCATAATGAACGCACAGGCCGCAAACGCATCCACCCGATGGGCACTGCACACCCCCACAAACACAATCTGATCGGAAAGCGCCAACTCACCCACCCGATGAACCACACGCGCCTTGCGCACATCCCAGCGCTCGGCCGCCTGCTCCATCAGATCCTCGATCACCTGCTCCGTCATGCCCGGATAATGCTCAAGAAACAGCCCAGTCACGCCTTGCATATCGCCACTGTCCCGCACCAGCCCGGTAAACGTCGCAATAGCCCCCGTGCCGGCGCCACTGCCCCGCAATGCCTGGTACTCCACGGCGGCATCGAAATCCTCGTGTTGAACCGTAACGGAATGATTCACTTCAGCCTCCTGTCACCGGCGGGAAGAAGGCCACCTCATCCCCCGCCTTGAGTGGCGTTTCCGGCTTGGCCATGGCCTGGTTGACCGCAATCATCACCGGCTGACCGCCATCCAGCTGGGCCCACGGGCCGCCTTTCGCCGCCAGTTCAGACAACACCTGACCGGCGGTGGCGTCGGGCCGCGCCGGAAGAGTCAGGCTGTCAGTCGCCAGCTCCTCCCGCAGGCGGGCAAAAAAATGAACAGTCAGGGTGTTCTCGTTACTCATGGTTACCCCAGAAGCTCTGCAAAAGAATAATACGTAATCATATCACCGGGACTGACGGTTGTGTGCTCCGGCACCACCGCCAGGCCATCGGCCCAGCAGGCGGAACTCAGCATTCCGGAACTCTGATTCGGATAGGCCGCCACTTCCACCCGCTGCCCATGGGTCTCTTTCCGCGCCCGGACAAACTCCCTGCGAACGGAGGCCGAGTTCACCTTGAAGGCTGCTGGCAGCTGTTCACCGGAAACCCGATAATCCGAGGCGCCCTGGCGCTTGCGGATGTAAGGAATTGCCACCACCAGGAAGGTGACCAGCACCGCCGCCGGATTGCCCGGCAGCCCCAGAACCGGCGTGCCATCGATCGAGCCAAAAGCCAGTGGCTTGCCCGGCTTGATGGCCAGGCGCCACAGGGACAGCTCGCCGGATTCCTCCAGCACCGCCCGCACATGATCCTCTTCGCCCACCGAGACGCCGCCGCTGGTAATCACCAGGTCTGCCTCGCTGGCCGCGCGCTTCAGGGTTGTCTGAGTGGCTTCCCGCGAGTCCCGGAGCGTTTCACACAACACCACGTCGCAACAGGTTTCAGCCAGCAAACCGAGCAGGGTAAACCGGTTCGTGTTGTAGATCTGTCCGGGGTTTAGAGCGGTGCCCGGTTCAACCAGTTCATCGCCTGTGCTCAGGATCGCAACTTTCAGGCGGGGGAATACCGGCACGCGGGCGATGCCCATGGACGCCAGTAGCCCCATTTCCTGGGGACGCAGGCGGGTGCCCCGCGCGAGGGCCAGATCCCCCTGGCTCAGGTCCTGTCCACGGCGGCGGATATTCTGGCCCTCGCTGACATCGGCGCGGATCACTATGCCGGCATCGGTCACCTCCACCCGTTCCTGCATCACCACCGCATTCGCGCCTTCGGGAATCTCTGAGCCGGTAAAAATACGAACCGCCGTGCCGGCTTCAATCGCTGCCGGGGCCTGCCCCGCGGGCACCCGGGCCGACACCGCGAGGGGGCTGTCAGGGACGAAGTCCTGTGTTCTCAGGGCGTACCCGTCCACCGCGCTGTTGTCCGCTGGGGGCACATCCGCCGGCACGTGATGGTCCTCTGCCAGCACCCTGCCAAGACACTCGGTCAGCGGCACGGTTTCCGACCCGGTCAGCGGGGTTGCCTGTGTCAGTAGCCGGGCGAGGGCTTCCTCGACCGGCGTTAACTGTTGGCCTGCCATGACTATCGCTGCCCCCTGTTGCCAATCTTTTCATGCAGCCGATGATGGGGGCGGTCCGGTTTGCGCAGCGCCAGTGCCGAGAAGTTGCACGGTCCGTGACGGCTGTCCAGCTGCGTACTCAGAATGCCGTTCCAGCCGGTGCGACACGCGCCGGTTGATCCGGGCAGGCAGAAAATGACGGTGTGGTTGGCCAGCCCCCCAAATGCGCGGGACTGGATCGTGGAAGTGCCAATCTCCGAGGCCGACAGTCGGCGAAATTCCTCGCCAAAGCCATCAATGGTTTTATCCAGCAGTGGTGCGACGGCTTCCGGAGTACTATCGCGCTCATGGAAACCGGTCCCGCCGGTAATAATGATTGCGTGGATGTCCGCATCGGCGATCCAGCCGGACATCAACGCGCGAACCAGATACACATCGTCCGGGAGAATTCGCCGTGCGATCAATTGGTGACCGGCCTCAACAACGCTGTCCTCAAGAAACTGGCCGGAGGTGTCCTCATCGGCCCCGCGAGTGTCGGATACTGTCAGGATGGCAATGTTCAGGGGTTTGAGTTCGTCGCTTTTATCGCTGCTCATGGTGTTACTCCGCAGGTTAAATCACTGATTGTGGTCAGTATCCCCGTAGCTGCATGGGAATGGAAGGGGAGTATCCCATCAGAGGGAGAAGGGCGTGTGTGGTGGTATTTCTCCTTTGACATGAGCGGCGATTGGTGTAAATTTGGTCAGCATCACTTGACATTCACAGGTCAGGTGGCCGATTATCCGTGTTGCCCGGCGAACGGTTGTTCTTCCTGTCTCTGGCTTCAGTACTTTTCCGGCTTTCATCTATACCGGTTGCTCCATCTGGCCAGCACCAAGTTCAACTAGTATCCGATCAATTCGTTCAGGGGCATTCCTGTCATTCCAATATTCGTTTACTTCCATTCCGAAAATCTAACAACCTATGAATCTTACTGAACTCAAGCAGAAGTCCGTGCCCGAATTGCTCGATATTGCGCAAGAGATGGGCCTTGATAACCTGGCTCGTTCGCGCAAGCAGGATGTCATCTTCACGATCCTGAAGAAGCATGCCAAGAGCGGCGAAGACATCTACGGTGATGGCGTACTGGAAATTCTGCAGGACGGTTTCGGCTTTCTCCGTTCCGCCGATGCCTCATACCTTGCCGGACCCGACGATATCTATGTGTCGCCGAGCCAGATTCGCCGTTTTAACCTGCGAACTGGTGACACCGTTGCCGGCAAGATCCGTCCGCCCAAAGACGGCGAGCGTTACTTTGCCCTGCTGAAAGTTAACGAGATTAACTTCGACAAGCCGGACAACGCCCGAAACAAGATCCTGTTCGAGAACCTCACACCGCTGTTTCCGGACGAGCGCCTTATGCTCGAAGCCGGTAACGGCAGCACCGAGGATCTCTCTTCCCGGGTTCTGGATCTGGTGGCGCCCATCGGCAAGGGCCAGCGCGGCCTGATCGTCTCCCCGCCCAAAGCCGGTAAGACGCTGCTGATGCAAAGCATCGCCCAGTCCATCACCCGCAACAGTCCGGAATGCCATGTCATGGTATTGCTCATCGACGAGCGCCCGGAAGAAGTGACGGAAATGCAGCGTACGGTACGCGGTGAAGTCATCGCCTCCACCTTCGACGAGCCGCCGGCCCGTCACGTTCAGGTGGCGGAAATGGTAATCGAAAAGGCCAAGCGTCTGGTTGAGCACAAGAAAGACGTGGTGATCCTGCTGGATTCCATCACCCGTCTGGCCCGTGCCTACAACACCGTGATTCCGTCCTCAGGCAAGGTTCTGACCGGTGGTGTGGACGCCCACGCCCTCGAGAAGCCCAAGCGTTTCTTCGGTGCGGCCCGTAACGTGGAAGAAGGCGGCAGCCTGACCATCCTCGCCACCGCACTGGTCAATACCGGTTCCAAGATGGACGAGGTGATCTACGAGGAGTTCAAGGGCACCGGTAACATGGAAGTGCACCTGGACCGCAAGATCGCCGAGAAGCGCACTTATCCGGCCATCAACATCCGTAGCTCCGGCACTCGCCGCGAAGACCTGCTGATGAGCGAGGCGGATATCCAGCGCGTGTGGATTCTGCGTAAGCTGCTGCACTCCATGGAGGACGATACCGCCGCCATCGAGTTCCTGCTGGATAAGCTCAAGGACACCAAGACCAACGACGAATTCTTCCAGTCCATGAAACGTCGTTGATCCTGGTTTTGAGGTACTTGCCGATTTCTGGTGCAGGTATCTGAAGCTCGAAGAGTGAGGTGTGGGGGAGGGGGGGAAAAAAAAGGGGAAAGTGGTGTTTCTTGGGGTTTTTTGTCCCCTCTTTCCCCACACCTCGTTCCGGCCCCGAATAAAAGTCCGCTAAGGGCTTACCTCCGTAGTAACAGAAGCGCGAACGGAGCACCGAATGAAATACAACGATCTCAGAGATTTTATCGGCCAGCTGGAAAATCTGGGCGAGCTCAAGCGTATTTCCGTTGAAGTCGATCCCCACCTGGAAATGACTGAAATCTGCGATCGCACCCTGCGGGCGGGTGGTCCGGCGTTATTGTTCGAGAATCCGAAAGGTTACGACATGCCGGTGCTGGCCAACCTGTTTGGCACGCCAAAGCGGGTGGCGTTGGGCATGGGGCAGGACAATGTCACCGCTTTGCGGGAGATTGGCAAGCTCCTGGCCTTCTTGAAGGAACCGGATCCCCCCAAGGGCTTCAAAGACGCCATCGAGAAGTTGCCGCTGTTCCGGCAGGTCATGCGCATGAGCCCCAAGGTGCTGCGCTCCGCACCCTGTCAGGATGTGGTGATCGAGAAAGAACAGGTCGACCTGTACCAGATTCCGGTTCAGCACTGCTGGCCCGGGGATGCCGGTCCGCTGGTGACCTGGCCGCTGGTGATTACCCGTGGGCCCCACAAGGAAAGGCAGAACCTGGGGATCTATCGTCAGCAGGTGATCGGCCGTAACCGGCTGATTATGCGCTGGCTCAGCCATCGTGGTGGCGCGCTGGATTTTCAGGAGTTCCAGAAAGCCAACCCGGGCCAGCCTTATCCGGTGGCGGTCGCCTTGGGCGCCGATCCGGCCACCATTCTGGGAGCTGTGACCCCGGTGCCCGATAGCCTGTCCGAATACGCCTTTGCGGGCCTGTTGCGGGGCAGTCGCACAGAGCTGGTTCAGTGTCGCCTCAGTGATCTGCAGGTGCCGGCCAGTGCCGAGATTGTGCTGGAAGGGTTTATCTATCCGGACGACATGGCGCCGGAAGGGCCGTTCGGGGATCACACCGGCTACTACAACGAAGTGGATCAGTTCCCGGTGTTCACCGTGGAGCGAATTACCCATCGCAAGGATCCGATCTATCACAGCACCTACACCGGACGCCCGCCCGATGAGCCGGCGATTCTCGGTGTGGCGTTGAACGAAGTGTTTATCCCGATCCTGCAGAAGCAGTTCCCGGAAATTGTGGATTTCTACCTGCCGCCGGAAGGCTGTTCCTACCGCCTTGCAGTGGTGACCATGAAGAAACAGTACCCAGGCCATGCCAAACGGGTGATGATGGGGGTATGGTCATTTTTACGGCAGTTCATGTACACCAAGTTCGTGATTGTTACGGACGATGATGTGAATGCCCGGGACTGGAAGGATGTTATCTGGGCGATGACCACCCGGATGGACCCGGCCCGTGACACCACGATGGTGGAAAGCACGCCCATTGATTATCTGGACTTTGCTTCGCCGGTGTCCGGCCTTGGCTCAAAGATGGGCATGGACGCGACCAATAAGTGGCCCGGTGAAACCGACCGGGAGTGGGGTACGCCGATCACCATGACCGACGAGGTCAAACAGCGCGTGGATGAGCTCTGGGACAGCCTGGGGATTGAAACTTCGCCAGATCGCCCCGACTAATAGGAACAACGATGTGTATCGGGTTGTCCTGAAACCGTCCGGACTGGCCTACAACGTCAGTGCGGGAACAGACCTGCTCGATGCAGCCGCAGAGGCGGGGATCGCCGTGCCCGCCGCCTGCCGCAATGGGGTGTGTGAGATCTGTGAAGCCCGGCTACTGGCTGGCAGCGCACTGAACACCCGCAACCAACAGACGATGACGGTCAACGAGCGACTGATGATGTGCAGAACCCTTGCGCTCGGGGACCTGGAACTGGAGATTAACGCCGTTATGGCAGCAGGAACCAATCAGCCTCGCAAGTACCAGGCAAAGGTGGTGGACGTTCGTTCCATCAGCCACGACGTCTACCGGGTCGAGCTTCAGCTGCCCCGCCGGCGGGAACTGTCCTTTCATGCGGGGCAGTACCTGTCCGTGAATCTTCCGGATACCGACCCCTGCTACTTCTCCATCGCCAGCAGCCCGTCCGAATCGGACATAGAACTGCATATCCAGGCCTCGCCGGACTGGGTGTCGGCGCAGAAGGTAATTGAAGCGCTGACCTCGGGCAAAGATGTCACCGTGGAACTTCCTCACGGCAAAGCCTGCCTGGCAGCAGCTCCGGAGAAACCGTTGTTGCTGGTGGCGGCGGGCACCGGCTTTGCCCAGATGAAAAGCCTGGTGGATTACCTCAGGACGACCAGCTACCAGCAACCGGTCAAACTCTACTGGGGCGTGCGTCGCCACGAAGACATGTACCTGCGGAGCATGGCCCAGAAATGGGAGCAGGAATGGCCGCCGTTTACGTTTCTGCCCGTCGTCGGTGATGACGAGGATAACGATTGGGCTGGCCATCACGATCAGTTGGTACGAGCTGTACTGGCCTCAGGGATGGATTGGAGCAACGTGGAAGTGCATGCCAGCGGGTCGCCGACCATGGTGTATACGCTGATGGATGCTCTGATTGAGGCTGGCTTGCCGAAAGCGGCGTTTTTCTCCGATGTATTGGAGTACGCTCCGAGAGCCTAATGCCGGGTTTGTCGGATTAGCAAAGCGTAATCCGACAAAGGCTATACCACCAATGTCAGACAGGCCCCGGGGTGGGGTGCCTTTTCTGACGGGACAAAGGTGTCTGAGCGAAGCGAGTTCTTTTCCCATAAGAAAAGGCA
>NZ_JBNRMG010000020.1:0-32389 GCF_050379435.1 Marinobacter sp. DUT-3 | reverse complement strand
TTTCTCCCAAAAACCGCTACGAGCACATCCATGTGCGCTTCTCTCCGGCCATCCATGGCCTCCGAAATTTTTGGGAGAAAGCTCCCACCGCCCCTATCAGACCTCTCAGATATATCTCACAAATGCCAAAGCGTAGGTCGGATTAGGCGCAGCCGTAATCCGACAATTTTGATCGCATATTCGGTGTTAAACGTTCTGTCGGATTACGCTTCGCTAATCCGACCTACGTTTTCCTGGACTATATCTCTGAAGCTTAATTGGGGTGATGGGGCCTTTCTCCCAAAAATTTTGAGGGCCAAGGATGGCCCGAAAGAAGCGCACATGGATGTGCTCGTAGCGGTTTTTGGGAGAAAGGCCCCATCACCCCTGACACCAAGCCTCAAAGGCTAGGGCCGAACTAGAATGCCAGGCACCAAAGTCAGAGACCAACAACCTCAGAATGAATAGCCTCCAAAGCCGCCAGAGGATCAGCCGCCTGGGTAATCGGACGGCCGATAACCAGGTAATCGGACCCGGCCTTGAGGGCATCCGTGGGAGTCATGATGCGTTGTTGATCGCCTTTGGCGGCGGTCAGGGGTCGGATTCCCGGGGTGATCAGTTTGAAGTCGGCGCCCTGCTCGGCTTTCAGTTTGGGGGCTTCCTGAGCGGAGCAGACGACACCGTCGAGGCCGCAGTTTTTGGTGAGGGTGGCCAGGCGGGAGACGTGGGCCTCCGGGCTTTCGGTGATGCCGATGCCTGCCAGGTCGTCGGCTGACATGCTGGTGAGCACGGTGACGGCGATCAGCAGCGGGCGGTCGGCACCGAAGGCTTCCAGGCGTTCGCGGCAGGCGACCATCATGTTTTCGCCGCCGGAGGCGTGGACGTTCACCATCCACACGCCAAGATCAGCTGCAGCCGCTACCGCCGCAGAGGTGGTATTGGGGATGTCGTGGAATTTGAGATCCAGGAACACATCGAAGCCGCGATCCTGCAGGCTGCGCACCAGCGACGGGCCGGAGCGGGTGAAGAGCTCCTTGCCGACTTTCAGGCGGCACTTGGCCGGGTCCAGTTGATCGACCAGCGCCAGCGCCGGGTTTTCTGAAGGGAAATCTAGGGCAACGATGATCTTCGGGTCGTTATTGGTTTGCACGGTCAGGTCCTGCGGGTAATCGGGTTAAAAAGAGCTATTCGGCTTCCACGCCCTGGATCGGGCGAACGGTTTCCCACTGCTTACAGCTGGGACAGAGCCAGTGCAGCTGGCGGCCGGAGAAACCGCAGCTGACGCATCGATAAACCGGGCGGTTAGCCAGAATCAAGTGGCCGATACGGCTGACGAGGCGACCTTCGTCGGTGGTCATGCCTTTCTCATAGCCAGCCAGCTCCACCAGGCGCAATAACCCCCGGACACTGGGTCGGACCTCCAGTTCGAGGCGCAGAAGGTCAATGGCGGCTGGCCGGCCAGACGCGCGTTCCACCGATTCCACCAGCGCCAACAACAAACTGGTGCTGGGCCAGGTCTCGTAAAACTTGCGAAGCTTTTTCACCAGGCGACCGATGTCGCCGTGTTCATGCTCCAGCTTCATCAGGCGATCGACCGCTTCGGAACCAAACTCCGGGTTCTGATCAAACACCTTGAGACTCTGGTTGGCGGCGTCCTTGAAGCTGCCCTGGCGGACCTGCAATTTCATGATAATAAATGTGGCGCGAACGCAGGACCGGTCATGATCCAGCGCTTCTTTGGCCAGCTTCTGAGCACCCCAGCGATCGTCATTCTTGAGAGCGTCGTCCGCTAGCTCACAGGTGATGTACGCCAGCATTTTGAGTACCGCCGGGTCGGTCTGGCCATTGGTCAGGGTTCTGGCAACCTGCGCGGCTTTCTCCCACTCTTTTTCCTGCTGGTAGAGCTCAATCAGCTGAAGGGCAGACTTGCGGCCGTATTCCCGATCGCCCATCAGCTCGTGTAGCAAAGCTTCAGCCCGGTCCAGAAGACCGGCATTCAGGTAGTCCAGGGCCAGTTCAAAGGTGACCTGGGGGGAAAATCGGGGCGGAAGCTCCGGGCGGGCAAGGAGGTTCTGGTGAATCAGGATGGCCCTGTCGGTTTCACCCTTGTGACGGAAGTGGGCGCCAACGGAAAGATGAAGACTGACCGTGTCGCGGTTAACCGCGAGGGACTGTACGAAGTTCTCCACGGCCTGGTCGGAGTAATTGGTAAACAGGAACTGGAGACGATCCCGCACCGATTCTTCATCGGAAATGGTTTTCTTTGAACGCCGCGAGGAACTGCCGAGGCGCCCAGCAAACCAACCGGCCGCGACAGCGATTGTCAGCAGCAGCCATTGAAGCACTATGTCCATTAAAGAGTCCGGTCGTTCTCGGCCCTGGATTTCTCCAATGCCTGCTCGGTACGAGCAAGTCGTTTCTGAAGGTTGCGACGGGAAACAGACGTTCGGAAAGTCGCCAGCATGGTAATCAGAACACCAATCAGCGCACCAATGACAAAGGACATGATAATCCAGACGGCAACACCATGGGGCTGGGTCTCAAACACCAGGAAGTTCAGGGAGACCGCCATCTGATTATTAAGGGAAAAGACCAGCGCCAGGAGGACCAGGAACAAAACCAACAGAACAATGAGAATTTTCTGCAATCCTGCCATCGATGTATCGCTCCCCAAAGGGTGTATAAACCCTGGCTAGTGTCGTTCCCGGAAAAAGGTGATCAGAAGCCTTTCTTCAAGCTGTCGTTAACCTGTTCGCGCAATTCCTTGCCTGGCTTGAAATGCGGCACGAACTTGGCGGGCAGTTGCACGGCCTCGCCGGTTTTCGGATTCCGCCCGGTTCTCGCCGCACGATGGTGCAGTGAAAAGCTGCCAAACCCGCGAATCTCAATCCGCTGACCATTGGACAGCGACTGGGACATATGTTCAATAATGGTTTTTACGGCCAGTTCCACATCTTTCACGGAAAGCTGACTTTGCTTGGACGCGATCAGCTCAACCAGTTCGGACTTCGTCATCAGGCTCATCCCTCTTCTTTATTATTGGATAGCCGGTTACCAGCTCCATGTCCCTAGTTTAGCCAAACCAGAAAAAAACACAAAAAAAACGGGCTCTTAGAGCCCGTTTTTTTCATACCAACCGGAAAACTTATTCCTTGTTGGCGTTTTGCTGCTGCATCTGCTCCTTGATGAGATCACCGATGGTGGTCGCACCAGAAGTTTCAGCGGTCTTGCTGCGCACGCTCTCAAGTGCCTGCTTGTCGTCCTCAACGTCTTTGGACTTCACAGACAGGTTGATGATGCGGTTCTTGCGATCGATGCTGATGATCTTCGCTTCAACTTCTTCGCCTTCCTTCAGCGCGTTGCGGGCATCTTCTACCTTGTCGCGGCTGATTTCGGAAGCCTTCAGAACAGCTTCAACTTCGTCGTTCAGAGAGATAGTGGCAGCCTTGGCGTCAACGGCGGATACGGTGCCCTTAACGATGGAGCCCTTGTCGTTCAGCTGAACAAACTCGGCGAACGGATCGCTTTCCAGCTGCTTGATGCCCAGGGAGATGCGCTCGCGCTCCGGGTCAACAGACAGGATAACGGTTTCAACTTCGTCGCCCTTCTTGTATTCACGAACGGCTTCTTCGCCAGTTTCGTTCCAGCTGATGTCGGACAGGTGAACCAGACCATCAATGCCGCCGTCCAGACCGATGAAGATACCAAAGTCAGTGATTGACTTGATCTTGCCGGAGATACGGTCGCCTTTGTTGAAGTTGCCGGAGAAATCTTCCCACGGGTTGGATACGCACTGCTTGATACCCAGGGAGATACGACGACGCTCTTCGTCGATATCCAGAATCATCACGCCCACTTCGTCGCCCACCTGGACAACCTTGGACGGATGGATGTTCTTGTTGGTCCAATCCATTTCGGATACGTGAACCAGACCTTCAACACCCTCTTCCAGCTCGGCAAAGCAGCCGTAGTCGGTCAGGTTGGTAACGCGTGCGGTGACCTTGCTGCCTTCCGGATAACGACCCTTGATATCAACCCAGGGATCTTCGCCCAGCTGCTTCAGGCCGAGGGATACACGGTTACGCTCACGGTCGAACTTCAGAACCTTGACGTTGATCTCGTCGCCCACATTCACGATTTCGCTCGGATGCTTGATGCGCTTCCAGGCCATATCAGTGATGTGCAGCAGGCCGTCAACACCACCCAGATCCACGAACGCGCCGTAGTCGGTCAGGTTCTTGACGATACCCTTGATTTCCAGACCTTCGGTCAGGGTTTCGAGCAGAGCTTCACGCTCGGCGCTGTTTTCAGCTTCCAGAACGGCGCGGCGGGAAACAACCACGTTGTTACGCTTCTGGTCCAGCTTGATAACCTTGAATTCCAGCTCTTTGTTCTCCAGGTGCGCGGTGTCGCGAACCGGACGAACGTCTACCAGAGAGCCTGGCAGGAAGGCGCGGATGCCGGCCAGATCGACGGTGAAACCACCCTTGACCTTGCCATTGATAACACCCTTGACCACTTCTTCAGCTTCGAAGGACTTCTCGAGTACCTTCCAGGCTTCAGCGCGCTTGGCCTTCTCGCGGGACAGACGGGTTTCACCGAAACCGTCTTCAACAGCGTCGAGAGCTACATCGACAACGTCGCCAATAGCAACTTCCAACTCGCCTTTTTCGTTCAGAAACTGGGAGGCGGGGATAACGCCTTCGGACTTCAGTCCGGCGTTAACGGTGACCCAGTCGTTGTCGACGTCAACTACGGTTCCCTGGACGATGGAACCCGGTTGCATGTCAATTTCTTTTAGGCTTTCTTCAAAAAGATCCGCAAAGCTCTCGCTCATTATGTGTCCTATATGATCAACGCAAGTGTGCTCCGTGCCACCAGCAACACGGTCTGTTAATAAGTTCCGGAGGCAGCCTGAGGCTGGCAGATAACGCTACATCCGGCATTTCAACGACAAAAAGGTGTAGTCAGGCCTGGCCTGCTGCGGCCATACACCTGTCTAACACCTCTTCTATACTCAATCCCGTAGAATCAATGACTTGCGCATCATCCGCGGGCTTGAGAGGGGCTGCGGAACGGTTCATATCCCGTTCATCACGAACCCGTATCTCCTCTAAAAGGGCGTCAATATTAACATCGACACCTGCGTCCTTCAACTGGCTGTAGCGCCTTCTCGCACGTTCCTCGGCACTGGCCGTCAGGAAAATCTTGACCGGGGCATCCGGAAAAACCACGGTGCCCATGTCACGGCCATCGGCCACCAGGCCGGGAGCCTGCCGGAAATCCCGCTGCCGTTGCAGCAGGGCATCACGAACCGGTTGAATCACTGCCACCCGGGAGGCGTTATCGCCGGTGGCTTCCGTACGTATATCTGCGGTCACATCTTTACCAGCCAGGATCACCTTGACCGGCTCCCCCGCATCCGTTGGCTCAAAAGCCACATCCAGACTTGCGGCCACCTTCACCAGGCCCGCCTCGTCGTCCAGGGCAACGCCCTGACGCACGGCGGCCAGAGCCGTCAGGCGATAGAGCGCACCGCTGTCCAACAGGTGCCAGCCCAGCTTGCGGGCGAGCATCTGGGTGACCGTGCCCTTGCCGGAACCGCCCGGGCCGTCAATGGTGATGACCGGAGCCTTGGTGCTGGACATCACTCCCCTCCTTCGGTGGTAATCCGGATGCCGGTGTCGCAGGCAAGTTCCACAAATCCCGGGAATGAAGTCGCCACATTGGCGCAATCCGTCACCTCAATGTCTCCGGTTGCCCGCAGGGATGCCACGGCAAAAGACATGGCAATGCGGTGATCTCCGTGGCTATCGACCTTGCCACCACCGATCGGCTGACCGCCGTCGATAACAATGCCATCAGGCGTCACCGTGGTTTCAACGCCAAGTGCCGCCAGACCATCCGCCATCACCTGAATCCGGTCACTCTCCTTCACCCGGAGCTCTTCCGCACCACGCAAGACTGTGCGACCTTCAGCACAGGCGGCGGCAATGAACAGCACCGGGAATTCATCAATGGCCAGAGGCACCTGATCTTCAGGAATATCAATCCCCTTGAGTCGGGCGGAACGTACCTTCAGATCCGCGACCGGCTCACCACCGATTTCACGCTCTTCCAGCACCTCGATATCCGCACCCATCTTCTGCAGGATATTGATCACCCCGACCCGGGTCGGATTCATACCGACGTGCCGTAACGTCAGCTCGGAATCCGGGGCAATACTGGCCGCCACCAGGAAAAACGCCGCAGAGGAAATATCCGCAGGCACGTCAATGGCGGTAGCTGTCAATGTTCCGCCACCGGTGACACTGGCGGTAGCGCCGTCCCGGTGCACATGGTAGCCAAATCCTGCCAGCATACGTTCGGTGTGGTCACGGGTAGGCGCCGGCTCGGTTACCGACGTTACGCCTTCGGCGTACAGACCCGCCAGCAACAGGCAGGATTTTACCTGGGCCGAGGCCACCGGCATTTCATAATGGATGCCGGTCAGTGGCTGACCACCACGGACTTTCAGTGGCGGACGACCACCGTCGGCGGTATCAATCACTGCCCCCATCGCTCGAAGGGGATCGGCAATGCGTCCCATCGGGCGCTTGGACAGGCTGCTGTCGCCGGTCAGTTCGGAATCAAAGGGTTGCGCGGCTAGCAAGCCTGCAAACAGGCGCATGGCGGTGCCGGAATTCCCCAGATACAGGGGACCACGGGGCGCCTGCAAACCATTTACGCCAACGCCGTGGATGCGCACGAAACCGTTATCCGGCCCTTCGATGGTGACACCCATATCGCGGAACGCCTGCAGGGTCGCGAGGCTGTCCTCCCCCTCCAGGAATCCCTTTACTTCGGTGATGCCATCAGCCAGCGCACCCAGCATGATGGAGCGGTGGGAAATGGATTTGTCCCCCGGCACCCGGATATCGCCGGCAATACTGCCACCGGGCTGAAGACGGAACGTTACCTGTTTCTGACTGTTGTTTGTCACGTAAGCCTGTCCTGAAAGCATTTTCGAAAAATGTTCCCGCGCCGCCTTGGCGCGACTGAACACCCTGAGCATGGTCGCTCCGTCCCCGCTGGCAATGGCGGTACGAAGCTGGTCAAGATCGTGTGTAAAATGATCAACGACCCGTAACACGGCATCCCGGTTAGAGAGAAAGATGTCATGCCACATCACCGGATCACTGGCGGCGATCCGGGTAAAGTCGCGGAAACCACCCGCCGCGTAGCGGAAAATATCGAGATTCTCATCCTCACCGGCCAGTGTGTCCACCAGTGAAAATGCAATAAGATGCGGCAGATGACTGGTCGCCGCCAGCACTTCATCATGATACGCCACGGACATGGTCAGGACCGTAGCGCCACAACCTTCCCACAGCGCTTTCAACCGCGCCAGATCCCCGGCCATGACGTTATCCGGCGGGGTAAGGATGACCTTGTGATTGGCGAACATTCCGGAATTTGCTGCCCGGATTCCGCTCTTTTCGGACCCCGCGATTGGATGACCGGGGATCACGCGGTGAGAGAGATCGCCGAAAACTGCCCGTACATCCTCAACAAAACTGGTCTTGGTGCTGCCCACGTCGGTAAGAATCGCGTCAGCGGGCAAGTGGGATTTCAGTTCTTCCAGAACCGTACGGGTTGCGCGAACCGGCACGGCAAGGATGATCAGTTCACAGCCGGCAACTGCTTCGGCAATGGTGCCGGCGGCCTGGTCAATGACGCCCAGCTCCACCCCCAGCGACAGTTCGTCTTCTCGCTTGTCGGTACCAATGACGGTTTCGGCCAGCCCGTTCTCACGCATGGCTTTTGCCAATGAGCCGCCAATCAATCCCAGACCAATAACGGCAACCCGGCTGAACAGTGGCTTGGTCGTCGCCACGTTACGCCCCCTGCCCCGGCTGACCGAGCGCATTGGCCAGGGCCGTTAACAACTTTGCGTTTTCCCACTCAAGACCGATGGACACCCGCAGGTGCCGGGGCATGCCATACCCGGCGACCGGGCGCACGATCACGCCCTGCTCCAGCAACGACTGGTAAATACCCATGGCGTTACTTCCAACATCCACCGCGATGAAGTTGCCCGCAGAGGGAATAAATGACAGGCCAAGTTCGCGAAAGCCGGATTCCAGCTGCGCCATACCACTGGCATTGACCTCGCGGGAACGCTGGACGTAGGCCTCATCCTCCAATACTGCTGTCGCGGCGGCCAGCGCAACGGCGTCCACATTGAACGGCTGGCGTACCCGGTTAAGGATATCCGCGATTTCAGGGGAACTGATACTGTAACCAACCCGCAATGCCGCCAGCCCCCAGGCCTTGGAGAAAGTGCGGCAAACGATCAGATTCGGGAACCGGGACAGCATTTCAACACCGTCAGCGTAGCCCTCACCCTGTAGATATTCGCAGTAAGCTTCGTCCAATACCACGACAACCCGCTCGGGGATCTTCTCAAGAAACGCCAGAATGGCTTCGGCGCCATGCACCGTGCCGGTCGGGTTATTGGGGTTGGCCACAAACACCAGCTTTGTGCGGTCCGTGACTGCCGCCGCCATCGCATCCAGGTCGTGACCCCAGTCTTTCGCAGGAACGGACACGCCTTTGGCGCCAATCGCCTGGGTGACCAGCGAATAAATCGCAAACGCGTACTCAGAGAAAACCACCTCCGACTCCGCATCCGCAAAGCAGCGGACAATCACTTCCAGTAAATCATTGGAGCCATTGCCCAGGGTAATCTGAGACATGTCCACGCCGAAACGGGCCGCCAGTGCCTGCTTGAGGTCAAAACCATTACCGTCGGGGTAAAGGCACAACTCGCTTAGGGCTTCCCGGGCTGCGGCCAGCGCTTTTTCACTGGGCCCCAGGGGATTCTCGTTACTGGCCAGCTTGATGATATCGGCGGGATCCAGGCCCAGCTCACGGGCCAGCTCATCGATGGGCTTGCCGGGCTGGTAGGGAGACAGCGCCTGCACCCCTGCCACCGCCAGACTTTGGTAATCAATCGACATCACACCTTCCTCAACGCCTGTCCGAATCGTTTCGCTGCCAGAACTTCCGTTAAAGCACACCTATGGGGTAAGACCCCAGACGCTTGAGCTCCACGGCTTCGTCGTCCACGTCCGCCAGCACCTTGCGCACCTGCTCGTCTTCCACGTGGCCTTCAAAGTCGATATAGAAAACGTAGGCCCAGGTGCCGCTGGGTGACGGCCGGGTTTCGATGCGCGTCAGGCTGAGACCGTGGCGATGGAAAGGCTCCAGCAACTGGTACAACGCCCCTGGCTTGTTACGCATGGACACCAGGATGGAAGACTTGTCATGACCACTGGCGGGCACTTCTTCCCGGCCGATAATCAGGAACCGGGTGGTGTTGTCCGGGCGATCTTCAATGCTGTTGGCCACAACCTCGAGCCCGTACAACTCCGCCGCCATATCACCGGCGATAGCTGCGGTTCCCGGCTCTTCCGCTGCCCGACGTGCGGCTTCGGCATTACTGCTCACCGTCACGCGCTCAATGCCGTAGCGATGAGTGTCCAGCCACTGGCGGCACTGGGCAAACGACTGCTGGTGAGAGTATATGCGGGTTATTTCCTGATCCTTGTTGGCAGGCGATACCAGCAGATGGTGGTGGATGCGCAGCTGCACCTCGCCACAGATTTTCAGGGGCGACGACATGAACATATCAAGGGTGTGATTGATCATGCCTTCGGTGGAATTTTCCACCGGCACCACTCCATAATGGGCTGCGCCGGATTCCACTTCACGGAATACCGCATCAATCGCCGGTAGCGGAACACTGACCACGGAATGCCCGAAGTGCTTCAGGGCCGCAGACTGGGTGAAGGTCCCCACAGGCCCCAGGAAGGCAATGTGCATGGGCTTTTCCAGCGCCAGGCAGGCGGACATAATCTCCCGGAACAGCCGGGCCATTTCTTCACCGGATAGCGGGCCGGGATTCTGCTCCTTGATGCGGCGCAGCACCTGGGCTTCCCGCTCCGGACGGTAGAAGAACACATCCTGCCCCGGGTTAGCCGTCAATTTGACGTTCGCCACTTCCTGAGCGCATTGGGCACGGGCGCTGATCAGCTCCATGATCTTCTGGTCAAGCTGATCGATTTCGTCCCTCAGTTCGGCCAGGCGGGTCTGCTCGTCAGTCATGATCAGCCCCGCTCCTTCGCAAATTCCGCCATATAGGCGATCAGGGCGTCCACACCGGCTTCCGGCATGGCGTTATAGATGCTGGCGCGCATACCGCCCACCGAGCGGTGACCTTTCAGGTTCAACAGCCCACGGGCATCCGCACCTTTGAGGAAGTCGCTGTTCAGGGCAGCATCCCCCAGTGTGAACGGCACGTTCATCCAAGAGCGGAAACGGGGATCAATCGGGTTGGCGTAGAAATCATTGTCATCAATGAAATCGTACAGCTTTTTCGCCTTGCGCAGGTTGATTTCACCCATGGCCTGCACACCACCCTGGGCTTTCAGCCATTTGAACACCAGCCCGGCCAGATACCAGGAATAGGTAGCCGGCGTGTTGTACATAGAGTTGTTATCGGCGATGACCTGATAGTTCATCATCGTTGGGGTTTCCTTGCGGGCCTTACCCAGCAAGTCCTTACGGATGATGATCACCACCAGACCGGACGGCCCGATATTCTTCTGGGCGCCGGCGTAGATCAGACCGAATTTCGACACGTCCAGCGGGCGCGACAGCATGGTGGACGAGAGATCCGCCACCAGGGGCACGCTGCCGCTGTCGGGGATGAAGTCAAACTCCAGACCGCCGATGGTCTCGTTTGGCGTGTAGTGCAGATAAGCCGCGTCAGCATCGGTATTCCAGGAGTCCTGGCCGGGAATGGTGGTAAACCTGTCCGCCTCGCTACTGGCCGCCACGTTAACGTTTCCATACCGGCTGGCTTCCGCAATGGCCTTCTTGGACCAGATACCGGTGTTCACGTAATCCGCAGACGTCTTGTCACCCAACAGGTTCAGGGGGATGGTCGAGAACTGACTCGAAGCTCCACCCTGCATGAAGAGTACGGCGTAATCATCTGAAATACCGGCTAATTCACGGAGGTCTTTTTCGGCTGTTTCGGCGATTTCCAGGAACTCGTCACTGCGATGGCTCATCTCCATCACCGACATGCCGGTACCGCGCCAGTCGAGCATTTCATCCCGTGCCTGTTGCAGCACGCTTTCCGGCAAGGTTGCCGGGCCTGCACAAAAATTATACGCCCTGCTCATGATCCTGTGATCTCTCAAGTCTTACAATCGTTCTGCAAAGCGCCGGCTTATTCCTCGCCGGCGCCCTCATCTGCATTATCGCCTTCTGCGACAGGAGTTTCTTCGCCATCAACATCTTCGTCATCGGTTTCGGCGATACGTTCAACACCGACCAGACGTTCGTCTTCCTGACTCAGTTTGATCAGGCGAACGCCCTGGGTGTTCCGGCTCAATACCGACACTTCGTCGGTGCGGGTACGAACCAGCGTGCCCTTGTCCGAGATCAGCATCATTTCATCGCCGTCGAACAACTGCAGCGCTGTCACCAGGTTACCGTTACGCTCGGAGCACTGCATGGCGATAACGCCCTGGCTGCCGCGGCTGTAGGTCGGGAACTCGTCGAAAGCGGTGCGCTTGCCGTAACCGTTCTCACTGGCGGTAAGAAGTACGCCATCTTCCTGCGGAATGATCAGCGACACCACGTGGTGGCCTGCTGGCATCCGGATACCGCGAACACCGCGGGCGGTACGGCTCATCGGACGCACCGCCTCTTCATTGAAGCGAACGGCCTTGCCAGCTGTTGAGAACAGCATGACTTCCGCATCCCCTTTGGTGATGGCAGCGCCGATCAGCGTATCGCCTTCGTCCAGTGACAGAGCGATCAGGCCGCTGCTGCGCGGACGGGAGAAGTTCGGCAGCGGGGTCTTCTTGACCACACCGGCAGAGGTGGCCATCAATACAAACTGGTCTTCCGGATAGTCACGGACCGGCAGGAAGGTGGTGATGCGCTCACCCTCGTCCAGCGGCAGGATGTTGACCATCGGGCGGCCAC
Organism: Marinobacter sp. DUT-3; assembly: GCF_050379435.1. Classification (NCBI taxonomy): domain Bacteria; kingdom Pseudomonadati; phylum Pseudomonadota; class Gammaproteobacteria; order Pseudomonadales; family Marinobacteraceae; genus Marinobacter; species Marinobacter sp. DUT-3. Next base: position 20,365 of record NZ_JBNRMG010000020.1, on the reverse strand, counting down.
GGGAAGCGCGGCTGGCACGGGGAATCTCGAACACCCGCAGCCAGTACACCTTGCCACGGTTGGAGAAACACAAAATGGTGTCGTGGGAGTTAGCAACCAGCAGTTTCTCGACGAAATCCTCGTCCTTCATGGACGTTGCCGCCTTGCCCCGGCCACCACGGCGCTGGGCCTGATAGTCTTCGACCGCCTGGGTCTTGGCATATCCACCGTGGGAAATGGTGACTACCAGGTCTTCTTCATCGATCAGATCAGCAATGGTCAGGTCGCGTTGGGAGCTGGTGATTTCGGTAAGGCGCTCGTCACCAAATTCGGATACCACAGCTTCCAGTTCTTCGCGAATAACCTGCATGAGACGATCCGGATCCGCCAGGATTTCCAGCAGGCCGGCGATTTTCTCAAGGATGTCCTTGTACTCGTTCTGGAGCTTTTCGGTTTCCAGACCGGTCAGGCGATGCAGACGCATGTCCAGGATCGCCTGGGTCTGCTCCGGCGACATATGGTACAGACCATCACGCAGGCCGTAGATTTCCGGCAGATCATCGGGGCGGCAGGCGTCTTCGCCAGCACGCTCCAGCATCGCCAGCACGTCACCCGGTGCCCAGCCCTTGGCCATCAGCTTCTCTTTCGCTTCAACCGACGTCGGAGAAGACTTGATCAGCTCAATCATCTCGTCGATGTTGGCCAGGGCAACGGTCAGCCCTTCCAGGATATGACCACGCTCCCGGGCCTTGCGCAGCTCGTAGATGGTCCGGCGGGTCACCACTTCGCGGCGATGACGCACGAACGCGTCGAGCATTTCCTTCAGATTGAGAATCTTCGGCTCGCCATTGATCAGCGCCACCATGTTGATACCAAACACGGTCTGCAACTGGGTATGGGCGAACAGGTTGTTGACCACCACTTCCGGGTTTTCACCACGGCGCAGTTCGATCACAACCCGGATGCCTTCCTTGTTGGACTCGTCCCGCAATTCGGTAATGCCTTCCAGGCGCTTTTCCTTGACCAGCTCGGCGATCTTCTCGATCAGGCGCGCCTTGTTCAGCTGGTAAGGCAGCTCGGTAATGATGACGGCATCGCGATTGGTCTTCTTGTCGTGCTCGATTTCGTGACGGGCACGAATGTAGATACGACCACGGCCGGTGCGGTATGCCTCAACGATACCGGCACGGCCGTTGATGATGCCCTGAGTCGGAAAATCGGGGCCGGGAATGAACTCCATGAGTTCATCCACGGTCAGATCCGGATTATCAATCAGCGCCAGACAACCGCTGACCACTTCAGTCAGGTTGTGGGGCGGAATGTTGGTCGCCATACCGACCGCGATACCGGAAGAGCCGTTGACCAGCAGGTTCGGAACCCGGGTAGGCAGTACATCGGGAATCCGCTCGGTACCGTCGTAGTTGTCGACGAAATCCACGGTTTCCTTGTCGAGATCCGCCAGCAGGGAGTGAGCAACCTTCTCCATGCGGATTTCGGTGTAACGCATGGCGGCGGCGTTGTCGCCGTCGATGGAACCGAAGTTACCCTGACCGTCGACCAGCGGATAGCGCAGGGAGAATGGCTGAGCCATACGAACGATGGTGTCGTAGACCGCGGAGTCACCGTGGGGGTGATATTTACCGATGACATCACCGACCACACGAGCGGACTTCTTATAAGCCTTGTTCCAGTCATTGCCCAACTCGGACATGGCGAACAGAACGCGGCGATGAACCGGCTTGAGACCGTCACGAACATCCGGAAGGGCCCGCCCGACGATAACGCTCATGGCGTAATCGAGGTAGGACTGCTTCAACTCATCTTCAATATTTACCGGCAGGATCTCTTTGGCTAACTCACCCATCGAGAAAGGTTCCTTTGCGTTTGCTGGAAGTCGTTTCAGGGCTTTTTCTGCGCCCCATAGTTATTCTTTAACAAGCGGCCAATACTAACACAGTCAGCCCCTTACAGGGGCAACTGCGACCAGTTCTTAATTAAAAACGACCGTCTTGTTTTCGTAGGTAATCACCCGGTCCTCGATATGGGACCGCAGGCCACGGGCCAGTACGTTCTTTTCCACGTCCTTGCCCAGGCGAACCATGTCTTCGATGGAGTCGCTGTGGGTAATGCGGATTACGTCCTGTTCGATGATCGGGCCTTCATCCAGATCCTGGGTCACGTAGTGGCAGGTGGCTCCGATCAGCTTGACCCCGCGACTGTAAGCCTGGTGATAAGGACGCGCACCGGCGAACGATGGCAGGAAGCTGTGGTGAATATTGATCACCTTGCCGGCGTACTTTTCACACAGACTGGCAGGCAGGACCTGCATGTAGCGGGCAAGTACCACCACGTCGGCGTCATAACCCTCGATCAGGCCATCAATTTCACCAAAGGCTTCGTCACGGTTATCACGGGAGACCGGAATATGGTGATAGGGTATCTCATGCCACTCGACCATGCGGCGCAGGTCTTCATGGTTGGAGATAACCGCCACGATCTCGGCGTTGATCTCGCGGCTGTGCCAGCGGTGCAGGAGGTCTGCCACGCAGTGGGACTCCTTGCTGCACATCAGGATCACCTTCTTGGGCTGGGCCGAATCCGCAATGTGCCAGTTCATGCCGAACTCACGGGCGATGGGTTCGAACGCCGCCCGGAACTGGTCCAGACCAAAGGGAATCGAGCTGGCCTTGATCTCGTGGCGCATGAAGAACCAGCCGGTCTGAGTGTCCGAGTGGTGGCTCGCCTCGGTAATCCAGCCATTGTAGGTGGACAGAAAATTACTCACCTTGGCGACAATTCCAACCCGGTCCGGGCAGGAAATCACAAGACGATAGGTATGCTCCATGAAAGCCTTTCCTTAACTGAAATCCGGGAAAGCAGGTGCGTCGGGGAATCACCACCGACATTAACAGCGGGTTAACGGTACGCACCTATGAAAATGACCGGCTATCATAGCCTATCTGAACGCCAGAAACGAGGAATGGAGATATGGACAGAGGCCTCTACCACCGCACAGACAAAAACCTCGCCAGGAGGCACTCAGGCCGCCTTTCGATTATGACAGCCCTGGCTTTTCTTGTGACCATCGGGCCTGCATTCGGGCAAGCCATTCTTGAGGGCGAACGGTTTCATCCGATCACGGCAAAACAGGGCATGGTCGCCACCAGCCACACCCTGGCCACCGAAGTGGCATTGGATGTACTCAGGGGCGGTGGCAACGCGGTTGACGCAGCCGTCACTGCCGGGTTTGCCCTGGCGGTGACCCAGCCCCGCTCCGGCAATATTGGCGGCGGTGGTTTTATGCTGATTGCCAAAGGGGATGGCTCAGAACCAGAAGCCATTGATTACCGCGAGAAAGCGCCCGCCGGAGCCTCAGAGACCATGTTTCAGGATGAATCCGGCGACGTCGTCCGCGATCGCAGCCGCTTTACCCACCTGGCAGCCGGCGTGCCTGGAACTGTGGCGGGCCTGGCCCTGGCGCTGGAGCGGCACGGCACTATTTCCCTGAAACAGGCCCTGGCGCCCGCGATCAAACTGGCCCGGGAAGGCTTTATTGTGCCCCGGCGCTTCACCGAAGGCCTGGAACAGGCCCGGGAAAGGCTTCAGCGCTGGCCCGCCACTCGCAGTACCTTCTATAAAGAAGACGGCAGCGCCTGGCAGCCCGGCGAACGCTTTCGCCAGCCTGCGCTGGCTGACACGCTGCAGCGGATTGCCGATGACGGCGTAAAAGGCTTTTATGAAGGCGTAACGGCAGAGCTGATTGCCGACGAGATGGCACGGCACGGCGGCCTGATCACCCGGGAGGATCTAAAAAACTACCGCCCCGAAATCCGCACCCCAGTCCATGGCACGTATCGCGGATACGACATTTACTCCATGTCGCCACCCTCCTCCGGCGGCACCCACATTGTCCAGATCCTCAACATTCTGGAAGGCTTCCCCATGGCTGACTACGGCCACAATTCCGCCGATGCGATTCATCACATGGCAGAGGCCATGAAACTGGCCTACGCCGACCGCGCCCGCTATCTTGGCGACACCGACTACGTGGATGTGCCGCTGAAAGGACTGACCAGCAAAGGCTATGCGGAAGAACTCCGTAAAAACATGGATCCTGAGAAAGCGCGCCCAGCGAGCGACATCAATCCAGGCCAGCCGGCTGCCTGGGAGAGCCCGGAGACTACCCACTTCTCCGTAGTGGACCAATGGGGCAATGCGGTGTCCAACACCTACACCATCAACTTCAGTTATGGCTCCGGCATCACGGTGGAAGGCGCCGGCTTTCTGCTCAACAACGAAATGGATGACTTCAGCGCCAAGCCCGGCGTGCCCAACGCTTACGGGTTAATCGGCGGAGAAGCCAACAAGGTGGAGCCCGGCAAGCGGATGCTCAGCTCCATGTCGCCTACGATCGTCAAAAAGGATGGCAAAAATGTCCTGGTGACCGGCAGTCCCGGCGGCTCACGAATTATTACCACGACCTTGCAGGTGATCCTGAATGTGATTGATCATGATATGAACATCCAGACTGCCGTGAGCGCGCCACGCATACACCATCAGTGGCTGCCCGATGAGATCCGCGTTGAACAGGGCGTCAGCCCGGACACCATTCGCCTGCTGGAAGAGCGGGGCCACAAAGTGGTCGATGGTTCGGCCATGGGCGCTATCCAGAGTATTATGATGGATGAAGATGGCGTTCTGTATGGTGGTGCGGACCCAAGGCGTAGCACATCGTCAGCCATGGGCTATTGATGACGGTAATTGACCAGGGTCACTGACCTGAGCGGAGGCATTATGTACCTTTCTGTACAACTGAGCTGTTATCCACTGAAAGAAGACTACGAACAACCCATCTGGGACTTGATTGACCGTCTGAAGCAAACCGGACTTGAGGTGTACCCGGGGCGCATGAGCACCGAGCTGTTCGGGGAGTACGACGAGGTCATGAAAGTGCTGTCCGATACCATGAAGTGGTCTTTCGAAACCTACGGCAAAGCGGTCTTCGTGGCCAAAATGATGGAGGGTGACCGGCGGCCAAAACAGTAGCCACCGACCTCATGCCCCATCATCCCTGGAGCCCTGTCCTGACTGAACGGGTCAGGCGCACCTCCACGGTGACTGCCAGGGAATCCAGTGCAGAGGCTCGTTCGATCCCTTCCGCGCTGGCCCGGTACAGGTGTGGTGTCATCGCCAGCAGATCGGAAATCTGCTCCTGACTGGTCAGCTCCAGGGGAAAACGCTCCGTTGTGGTCTCCAGAGTGGTGAACCCTTCGGGGGTGACAACGTCCTCATTTTTCTCCGGCTTCAGCGTGGGATAGATAATTTCACGCAATTCCCGCAGGTGCCAGGGGCCGGCATCCACCTGCAGCAGCTGACCGCCCGGTTTCAGAACCCGGGCAAACTCGGAATACACCGGAAACCCGAACAGACATAGCACCCGGTCCACGGAGCCAGGCAACACCGGGAGTCTGGCGTTGGTGCCCACCACCCATGCCGGTCGTTTGTCCTGCTTCGCGGCCGCCAGCACCGCCCACTTGGAAATATCCACCCCCAGCAGCTCCAGGGTTTGCCGCTCTCCGGCCGCAGCCGCAAGTTGCCTCAGGTAATACCCTTCCCCGCAACCGGCATCCAGGCAACTGAGCATTCCCTCACCGGGTGCGTCCGCCAGCACCGCACGATTCACCGCATCGGCGATGGGTTGATAGAAACCACCATTCAGGAAGTTGCGGCGCGCCGCCACCATCTCCTTGCTGTCGCCGGGATTGCGGGAACGCTTGTTCTGCACCGGCAGCAAATGGGTATAGCCCTGGCGGGCAATATCAAAACTGTGACCTGCCGGACAGCGCCAGGCCGTATCGACATGGGTCAACGGGTCACCGTCCAATGGGCAGGCCAGAGCCTGAAACGGGGTAACGGGCATGCAGTATCCGCCTGAGTTCATCTGTGTACGGGGATGCAAGGCTAACCCAAACGCCCCCAATGGTCTAAATTGAAAGCCACGCCTGTTATGAAACCAGCCCGTTGCGTGTTTATGAGCAACCCATTCGCCAAGCTGTTTAACATCAACCGCGACGAAATCATCCCGGTCATACTTGCGGTATTTTTCTTTTTCTGTGTCCTCACCGCGCTGATGGTACTGCGTCCCGCACGGGAAGCCCTTGGCATTCAGGGTGGCATCGAAACCGTGCGCTGGCTGTTCATCGGCACCGCGGTCATTACCCTGCTGGTTAACCCGGTGTTCGGGTTACTGGTCAGCCGCCTGCGCCGCCTGACCTTCATCACTACCACCTACGCGTTTTTCGGGTTCAGCCTGGTTGCGTTCTATCTGGTCATGACCCTGGCCCCCAACGTCATTGGCATCACCACCGGGCAGGTATTCTATGTCTGGTTCAGCGTGTTCAATCTGTTCATCACCATGGTGTTCTGGGCGGTGATGGCGGATCGTTTCACCCTCGATCAGGGCAAACGCTTTTTCGGTGTCATCGCCGTGGGCGGCACCTGCGGGGCCATTTTCGGGCCCTGGCTGACGTCCATGCTGGCTGCCCCCCTGGGAACCCCGGCCCTGCTTCTTGTCAGCACCGGGTTTCTGGGGCTGGCGCTGGTTGCCTGCTGGGCCATTACCCACGTACAGCCGGACCGGATCGGCCGCACACACGACACCCGGCCAGCCATCGACGAGCGCGAACTGATCGGCGGCAGGGCCTGGGAAGGTTTTCGGGCGGTTTTTCGTTCCCGCTACCTGCTGGGCATTGCCATCTACGTCATCATCCTGGCGATCGTGGTTACTTTCATTTATTTCACGCGGCTGCAAATGGTGGCCGAACTCGGTGAAAGCACCGATCAGAGAACCACCCTGTTTGCCAGAATTGACCTGATTACCCAGGTGGCCACACTGATCATGCAGGCGCTGGTAGCCGGTCATCTGATGAAACGGCTCGGCGTACACATCACCCTGGCTCTGCTACCTTTAACAACAGTGCTGGGTTTTATTGGTCTTGCCATGGTCGGCTCTCTGGCAGCGCTGATTACTCTGGAAGCCTCCTTCCGTGCGGTACAGCGCGCCATCATGCGCCCGGCCCGGGAAACCCTGTACACCGTGGCAAGCCGGGAGGACAAATACAAAGCCAAGGCCTTTATCGATACCTTCGTCTATCGTGGTGGTGATGTGGTGGGCGCTCAGGTAGAAGGTCTGCTTGGGCGCCTGGGTATGGGGCTGGCCGCCGTGGCCAGCGTCGCGGTTCCCCTGGCATTGATGTGGGCCGTACTGGGGCTGTGGCTGGGCAGGACACAACAGTCAATCGCAGCCGCCCTGGAATCGGGGGACGCCACCGAAAAGAGGACATCACCATGATTTCCCGCAGAGACTACCTGAAGCTCACCCTCGCCGTCGGGGCCACATTGGCCCTGAAACCCGGCATGCTCTGGTCCGAGGATAAACAACTGGAACTGATTACCCGTGCCATCCCGTCGTCCGGCGAACGCCTGCCAGTGGTGGGGCTGGGCAGCTCCGCCACCTTCGCCAGCGTTTCCCGCAGCGAAGACCGGGATGCCTTGCGGGAAGTTCTGAAAACACTGGTCGAGAAAGGCGGCAACGTCTTCGACACTGCCCCGAGCTATGGCGCTTCGGAAGCAGTGGCCGGGCAAATCGCCGAGGAACTGGACATCACCGATGACCTGTTCTGGGCCACCAAGGTGAACGTTGCCGGATGGGGTGGCGGCAAGGCCGACCCCGACACCGCGAGAGAGCAGATCGAAACCTCCTTCCGGCGCATCGGTAAACCGGTCATCGATCTGATACAGGTCCATAACCTCGGGGACGTACCCACGCAACTCGGCATTCTCAAGGAGATGCGGGAAGAACAGCGGGTGCGTTACATCGGTGTGACCACCACCTTCCCCCGCCAGTATGAAAACCTGGAGCGCATTATGGCGCGAGAACCCCTGGACTTCATCGGCATCGATTACGCCGTCGACAACCTCACGATGGAACAGCGGATACTGCCACTGGCCAGGGAACAAGGCATAGGTGTACTGGTCTACGCCCCTTTCGGTCGGACCCGGCTCTGGGAGAAAGTGAAAGGCAAGGACGTGCCTACCTGGGCGGCGGAATTCGACGCCTATTCCTGGGGGCAGTTCTTCCTGAAGTTCGTCGTCGCTCACCCGGCTGTCACCGCAGCCACACCGGCAACCAGTAAGGCTCGTCACATGGCGGACAATATGGGTGCCGCCATGGGGGCTTTACCCGACGAGGAAATGCGCCAGAGGATGATCCATTATATTGCCGGCCTGTGATCGCGACGGACCGGAACGCTCCTGATCAGCCCGCGTAGGCAGCATCGGTTCGCGCCGCCATGATGAAATCATTCCGGTGCAGACCACCGATCTTGTGGGTCCACCAGCGCACGGTCACCTTACCCCATTCCAGCAGGATGGCAGGGTGATGGCCTTCCGCTTCGGCCAGATCAGCGACTTTATTGGTAAACACCAGGGCCTCGGCAAAATTCCTGAATTTGAAAACCCGTTTCAGCTGTTCTTCCCCATCCAGCTCAACAGGCTGCCAGTTCGGAATTTCTTTCAGCAGGTTCTGTTTTTCATCTTCGGTGACTTTCGGAGCATCCGCACGACAGGCTTCGCAGGATTGCGCGGTCAGTGAACTCATGGCTCAACCTCCCTGACTGATGACTTGTATTACAAGCGTGGGTGCCTGGCTCCACATTATCAAGCCCGCTATTGAAATCCCCGCTTTTTCAGAATACTGTATATTTAAACAGTATTCTGAAAAAGCGGGACCACACTCATGAACGAACTTCTGAACACCCTGATGCAGGATGCCCGGGTCTGGCAGGGGGATCGCCACATCCAGACCAGGCAGCCAGCGGAGCCAACCGGCTACCAGGTGCTGGACAACCATCTGGGCGGGCTCGGATGGCCCCGGGGAGCGTTGAGTGAATGCCTGCTGGATGCACCCGGAATCGGTGAGTTGCAACTGGTACTGCCGCTGATGCAGCGCCTGACCCAGGCCGGCAAGACCGTGTTCTGGCTGAACCCGCCACACACACCCTACGCCCCCGCCCTGGCGCGGGAAGGTGTGGATCTGAAACAAGTGGTCATGGCTCATACCGACGACAACGGTGACCTGCTGTGGACCCTGGAAAACTGCCTGCGCTCTGCCGTCACCGGACTGGTACTGGCCTGGCCCGGCAAACTGGCGGCCCGGGATATCCGCCGGCTGCAACTGGCCGCCGAGGCCGGCAGCAACATATGCGTGCTGTTCCGCAACCGCAAACTGGCCGGGCAAAGCTCACCCGCTGCCCTGAGGCTGGAACTGGAAGCGGGAGCACATCAGGACTTGCGGATCAATGTGTTGAAACGCCGGGGTAGCTGGCCAGGGCAACGCTGCACCGTCGCCATGGCACACCGGGCACATGTGCCATTCCCCGAATCCAGCCGGATCGTTCAGGGCCCCTGGGCCCAATCCGGCCTATAACAGGTGCAACATGCTCTGGGTTTACCTGCATTTTCCTCACCTGCTGCTGGACCATATTCGCCGCTCCCGGAAAAACGGAGAAAACGGTAGAGAGAACGGCAGAGAGAACGCCGAAGAAGCGCTGGTGGTCGTGGAAGCCGCCGGCCAGCGGGTTCTCCAGGCCTGCCCGGAAGCCCAGGATCAGGGCGTGCAACCGGGCATGCCCCTGAAAACCGCCATCACCCTGGTGCCGTCACTGGCCATTGCCCGGGCCGACACCAGCCGGGAACAACAGATTCTGGCAGAGCAGGCCCGCTGGCTGTATCGCCATGCCGCCAACATTACCCCCTACCCTCCGGACGGATTACTGGCGGAAGTGGGCAGCCTGCAAAAGCTGTACGGCGGACTGGCAGCCGTCTGGCAAACCTTCGAACAGGCCCTGTCACAACGGCAGTTAACCGCCTGGATGGCTACCGGAAAAACACCCCTGGCGGCCCGCTTGTGCGCCCGCGCTGGTCAGGGCCAGTGCACCACCGACAGGGACCATATGATGCAACAGCTGTCCCGCCTGCCGCTGACAGCCGTGGAGCTTGACGGCCGCACCCTTACCCGCTTACAGCGGATGGGGCTTACCCGGCTCGGAGAAGTCATGCAGTTGCCAGCCCGGGAAATGGCTCACCGGCTATCACCGGATACCCTTGCCTACATCCAGAAAATCCAGGGCACCCGGCCAGACCCGCAACAACCCTGGCGGCCTCCACATCACTTCCGCCAACAGGCGGATTTTGCCCAGGACATTGAACACTCCGAGGGACTGCTGTTTCCCCTGCACCGCATACTGGGGGAACTGGAAGAGGATCTGTGCTGGCGCCAACAGGATACCGACAGCCTGCTGCTGGTACTGAACCACCGTCACCACCAACCCACGCGCCTGCGAATTCGCACCTCGGGTCCGGAACATCGGGCCGAAGCGTTTCTGGATTTGCTCCGTCTACGCTTTGAACAGCATCCGTTGAAAGCGCCCGTTACGTCCCTGGTGCTCTCGGTACGTCGCTTCATGGGTCGGGAGGCGAGTAACGGCAACGATCTGCTGGGAGAAACCCCGGACCTGAACGAAGCCTGGCATACCCTGATCAGCCGCCTGCAGGCCCGGCTTGGAGAGAATGCCCTGCAGCAACTGTCACCCCGGGCCGACCATCGCCCGGAACATGCCTGGACTACCGCCAATCTCCCGCAACGGGCACACGCCACCAGTCCAGAGGCAAGCAACCTGCCCCATCGACCGTTATGGTTACTGAAAAGCCCACACCCCCTGCAGGAAACACCCAGCGCCTGGTTTTCCGGACCGGAACGTATCAGCGGCGGCTGGTGGGACGGTCAGCGGGTTCACCGGGATTACTACATCGCCCAACTGGCCAGCGGCCAGCTGGCCTGGGTGTTCCGGGATGTGCGTGATGGCTGGTTCGTACACGGCTGGTTCGGGTGATCTCCATGTCCTACGCCGAACTCCATTGCCTGAGCAACTTCACCTTCCTCACAGGCGCATCACACCCCCATGAACTGGCGGAACAGGCGGCGGAACTGGGTTACCACGCCCTGGCGATCACCGATGCCTGTTCGGTCGCCGGCATTCCCCGAGCCTGGGCGGCCCTGAAAGACAGTCCGGTCAAGCTGATTACCGGCAGCTCGTTTGAGCTGAGTGACATTCCGGCCAACGGCGCCACACCCCGTTTTATCCTGCTGGCCCGCACCCGCACTGGCTATGGTCAGTTATGCCAGCTGATCACAACGGGCCGGCGGCGGGCGGAAAAGGGTCAGTACCAGCTATTCTGCCAGGACATCGAAAACCACACCCTCGACGACTGCCTGTGCCTGTGGCTGCCGCCCTCGCCTGCCTGTACCGCTTACGACGATGCCCTGAACTGTGGCCAGTGGCTACACCAATTGTTCGATCACCGCCTGTGGCTGGCAGCCGCCCGTACCCTGGAATCCGGTGAAGAGCAACACCTGGCCCGGGTACGCCAGCTCGCCACAGACCTGCACTGCCCGATTACCGCCACCGGCCAGGTCCACATGCACAGCCGTGAGCGCCAGCCCTTGCAGGACGTGCTCACCGCCCTGCGCCACCACACCTCACTGGAGAACGCCGGCCATCACCTGTTCCAGAATGGCGAACGCTACCTGAGACCACTGCCGGTACTGAAACGCCTGTTTCCGGGGCACTGGCTCAGGGAAAGCCTGACCATTGCCGATCAGTGCAGCTTTGAACCCGGCAGCCTGCGCTACGAATACCCTGCAGATCTGGTGCCCGAAAGGGAAACCCCGGCGTCATACCTGCTGGCACTGACGCGGCAGGGAGAACGCCGTCGCTACCCCGGGGGCACGCCGCTGGGCGTCCAGGCCCTGATTCGTAAGGAGTTAGCGCTGATCGCGGAGATGCGTTACGAGCACTATTTCCTGACAATCCACGACATCGTGGCATTCGCCCGCCAACAGGGCATTCTTTGCCAGGGTCGGGGCTCCGCGGCCAACTCGGCCGTCTGCTACTGCCTGGGCATCACCGAGGTTGACCCCGCCCACACCGAGTTACTGTTTGAACGCTTTATCTCCAGGGATCGGGGCGAGCCACCCGACATCGACGTGGACTTCGAACACGAACGGCGGGAAGAAGTGATCCAGTACATCTACCGGCGGTATAGCCGGGAGCGAGCCGCCCTGGCCGCCACCGTCATTCGCTATCGTCCGAAAAGCGCCATCCGTGATGTCGGAAAGGCCCTGGGGTTTGATCCGGCGCTGGTGGAACAGCTTCTGGAAGGCATTGACTGGCGAGACCGGGCCACGGACTGGCGCCACCAGATCCTGGATAAACGCCTGACCCGCAACCCTCAGGTGGCTAACCAGTTCTTCACCCTGGTCAACACGCTGCTGGGATTTCCCCGCCATCTTTCCCAGCATGTGGGCGGCTTTGTCATCAGTGCCGGTCCCCTGGCGGAACTGGTGCCGGTGGAGAACGCCGCCATGACCGACCGAACCGTTATCCAGTGGGACAAGGATGACCTGGAAAGCCTGGGGCTCATGAAGGTAGACGTGCTTGCCCTGGGAATGCTCTCTGCCATCCGCCGGGCTTTGGAGCTCATCAGTGAAGAGCGTGGCCAACCTTTTGGCATGCCCGACATCCCCGCGGACGACCGCCCTACCTATGACATGCTCCAGCAGGGAGACAGCATCGGTGTCTTCCAGGTGGAGTCCCGCGCCCAGATGAGCATGTTGCCCCGCCTGAAACCGGAGTGCTTCTACGATCTGGTGATTGAGGTGGCCATTGTCCGTCCCGGCCCCATACAGGGTGACATGGTGCACCCCTATCTGCGCCGCAAACATGGCCTGGAACCGGTTGAGTACCCCAACACCGAGATACAGGCCGTGCTGGAACGCACCCTAGGCGTACCGATTTTCCAGGAGCAGGCCATCAAGCTCGCGATGGTGGCCGCCGGCTTTACCGCCGGCGAGGCTGACCGGCTTCGCCGCGCCATGGCCGCCTGGAAATCCCACGGCGACCTCAGTCCGTTTCGTGACAAGCTCATCAACGGCATGCTGGCGCGGGGCCACGACGCGGACTTTGCCGAACGGCTGTACCAACAGATCTGCGGTTTCGGCGGCTACGGCTTCCCCGAATCCCACTCCGCCAGCTTTGCCCTGCTGGCTTATGTCTCGGCCTGGATCAAACGCCACTACCCGGCAGCCTTTTACTGCGCCCTGCTCAACAGCCAGCCCATGGGATTCTACTCCCCTTCCCAACTGGTTCAGGACGCCCGCCGCCATAACGTCACCGTATTACCGGTGGATGTAAACCACAGCCAATGGGAGCACACCCTGGAAGGCTCAGAGCGCCACCTCCGGCTGGGATTGAAACTGATACAGGGCCTGTCCGCCGACGGCGCCGAACGCCTCTGCCAGAACCGACCTCCCCTGGGTTACCACTCCAGTAACGAACTCCGCCGACTGGCCGACCTCAGCCAGCGGGACATGGAACTCCTGGCCGGTGCCAACGCCATGCCAGACTTCACCGCCAACCGCCACCAGGCTTACTGGCAGTTACTGGGCCACGAACAACCAGCCGAACTCTTTGCCGCTGAAGACAACGAAGACTACACACCGGACACCTGCGACCAACTGCCCGAACCCACGGAAGGCCAGAACGTCCTCGCCGACTACGCCAGCCAGGGCCTGACCCTGCAGCGCCACCCCCTCGCCCTGCTACGGGAACAGGGCCATCTGAAATTCTGCCTGAACGCCGAACAGCTCAAGACCACCAAAGCCGGCATCCCGGTCCAGGTTGCCGGCCTCGTCACCGGCCGCCAACGCCCCGGGTCCGCCTCCGGCGTTACATTCGTTACCCTTGAGGATGAAACCGGCAACGTCAACGTGATTGTCTGGCTGGAGACCGCCCGGCGGCAGCGGAAAGCGTTATTGACGGCGCGGTTGCTACACGTGAAAGGTGTGCTGGAAAAAGAAGGGGAAGTGATTCATGTGATTGCTGGGAAGCTTGCGGACCTGAGTCACCTGATTCATTCCTTGCCGGTTGATTCCCGGGATTTTCATTAAAAACAAAAAACCCCGCACTGAGGCGGGGTTTTCGGTACTGAAAGAGCGAGATCAGCTCAGAAGCTTGATCATCACACCTGCAGCAACCGCAGAGCCGATAACACCAGCCACGTTCGGACCCATGGCGTGCATCAGCAGGAAGTTCTGCGGATTGGCCTCAAGGCCTACCTTGTTGGATACCCGTGCTGCCATCGGCACCGCAGATACACCGGCAGAACCGATCAGCGGGTTGATGGGCTCCTTGGTGAAGCGGTTCATCAGCTTCGCCATCAGGACACCGCAGGCAGTACCCACACCGAAGGCCACAACACCCAGGCCCAGGATACCCAGAGTCTGGCCATCCAGGAACTTGTCCGCCATCAGCTTGGAGCCAACCGACAGACCCAGGAAAATGGTGGTGATGTTAATCAGAGCATTCTGGGCAGTGTCACTCAGACGCTCCACTACACCACACTCACGCATCAGGTTACCGAAGCAGAACATACCCAGCAGCGGCGCTGCGTCTGGCAGGAAGAGAACCACCGCAATCAGAACCACCAGCGGGAAGATGATCTTCTCTTTCTTGCTCACCGGACGGAGCTGGGACATCTTGATGGCCCGCTCTTTCTGGCTGGTCAGCGCCTTCATGATCGGCGGCTGAATCATCGGAACCATCGCCATGTAAGCGTAGGCGGATACCGCAATGGCACCAAGCAGATGCGGAGCGAGCACGCTGGACACGTAGATGGAAGTTGGACCATCCGCACCGCCGATAATACCAATCGCAGCGGCTTCCAGAATGGTGAAATCCAGGATACCCAGCCAGTCGAGCAGAGCCGCCCCCAATACAGTACCGAAGATACCGAACTGGGCCGCAGCACCCAACAGCATTGTCTTGGGGTTGGCCAGCAGCGGACCAAAGTCCGTCATCGCGCCAACACCCATGAAGATCACCAGCGGCCCGATGGTGCTGCCGATAACTACAGAGTAGAAGTTATACAGCATGCCATTGCCATATCCGAAATCCTGGGCAATAGAGTTTGCCATCGCCATTTCGGAATAACTGGCCTCTTTCACCGCTACCTTGAAGGCTTCTTTCAGCTCGGGCGTTATTGCCTGGCCGGCCTGATAGGCCACGTCCAACGGTGCCGCCAGCGCTGCAAGAATCTCGGTGCTTCCGCCTTTCAGGGCGAAGTGGATCGCATTTTCCGCCGCAGTCAGGGCAAGCCCCGCCTCCGGAATATTCGCCAGAATACCGCCAAACCCGATGGGTACCAGCAGCAAAGGCTCAAACCCCTTGCGAATCGCAAGGAACAGAAGAAGAAGGCCGACGGCGATCATGATCACCTGGCCAAGCTCGATATTGAACAGGCCACTACCCGTCCAGAGAGTCAGTAATTTATCCATGGAATGCTGGCCCTTATGCGATTGTCAGCATTTCGTCATCAGGGGATACGGCGTCACCGACCTTGATGAAGACTTCACCGATGGTACCGGCCTTCGGTGCGCGAACCTCGGTTTCCATCTTCATGGCTTCGAGGATGATCATCACATCGCCTTCTTCTACGGTGTCACCCGGAGAAACCAGAACCTTGAAGATGTTACCGCCCAGAGGTGCGACCACAGGCTCACCTTCGCCAGCAGCAGGTGCTGGTGCTGCAGAAGCAGCCGGTGCAGAAGCAGCACCGCCCTCGCCCTGGATCTGGGTGATTTCGCCACCTTCGGATACTGCCACCACGAACTTCTTGCCGTTCACATCAACGGTGTAAGTCTCTGGGCCTTCAGTCTTCTTGGCAGGCGCCGCATCTTCTGCGGTCGGAACCGGCTCAAACGCATCGGGGTTGTCGCGGTTTTCCAGGAACTTGAGACCGATCTGCGGGAACAGGGCGTAGGTCAGCACGTCATCAACAACGTTGTCTGCCAGTTTGATGCCTTTCTCGTCCGCCAGCTTCTTCAGCTCGTCGGTCAGCTTGTCCATTTCCGGCTCGATCAGATCGGCAGGACGGCAGGTAACTGGCTCTTTTCCGTCCAGAACACGCTCCTGCAGCTCCTTGTTCATTGCCGCCGGTGCCGCACCGTACTCGCCCTTCAGGATTGCAGAGGTTTCCTTGGAGATGGACTTGTAGCGCTCGCCGGTCAGAACGTTCAGCACCGCCTGGGTACCGACAATCTGGGAGGTCGGCGTTACCAGCGGGATGAAGCCCAGGTCTTCGCGGACCTTGGGAATCTCGTCCAGAACCTGGTCGAACTTGTCGCTTGCGTTCTGCTCACGCAGCTGGTTTTCCATGTTTGTCAGCATACCGCCCGGCACCTGGGCAATCAGGATGCGGGAATCGGTGCCACGGAGGCTGCCTTCAAACTTCGCGTACTTCTTACGTACCTGACGGAAGTAGCTGGCGATCTCTTCGAGCAGGTTCAGATCAAGACCGGTGTCACGGTCAGTACCTTCGAGGATGGCGACCACGGCCTCAGTGGGCGAGTGACCATAGGTCATACTCATGGAAGAGATAGCAGTATCCACGTTATCAATACCGGCTTCCGCCGCCTTGATCGCGGTGGCGGTCGACATGCCAGTGGTGGCGTGGCACTGCATGTGAATCGGGATATCCAGTTCTTTCTTCAGACGGCTGACCAGATCAAAGGCCACGTAAGGCTTGAGAATACCCGCCATATCCTTGATGGCAATGGAGTCCGCACCCATATCGGCGACTTCTTTCGCCAGCTCTACCCACATGTCGACGGTGTGTACCGGGCTGGTGGTGTAGGCGATGGTGCCCTGGGCATGCTTGCCAGTCTTGCGCACGGCCTTGATGGCGCGATCCAGGTTACGGGGATCGTTCATCGCATCAAAGATACGGAACACGTCGACGCCATTCTCGGCGGCACGCTCACAGAAACGGTCTACCACATCATCCGCATAATGACGGTAGCCCAACAGGTTTTGTCCACGCAGAAGCATCTGCTGCTGGGTGTTGGGCATGGCTTTTTTCAGCTCGCGGATACGCTCCCAGGGGTCTTCGCCCAGGTAACGGATGCAGGAATCAAAGGTAGCTCCACCCCAGGATTCCAGTGACCAGAAACCGACTTTGTCGAGTTTCTCGGCAATGGGCAGCATGTCGTCCAGCCGCATACGGGTGGCGAGCAGGGACTGGTGGGCGTCACGCAGGATAACGTCCGTAATCCCCAGCGGTTTCTTTGTGTCAGTCATCGTGTCAGCCTTCTGTTTAAAGGTTCTATCTTTTACCGGGTCACTTCTTGTGGCGTGACCGGAATTGTGCAATCGCCTTCTTGATGGCCTCGGCGGTGTCAGGGTCAACCGACGTTGGCGCCTTGGGCTTGGCACGTGGCGTTCTGGCCGGGGTTGCCGGCTCTGGCGGCGCAAACCGTGAGATGAGCTTGGACATGAGCAGCGTTGCGAACACCAGCACAACCAGGAACGCAAACACGAATCCCATGCCTGCAATCATCAGATCTACGGCTTGTGACATCAGGTCATTCATATCGAATAGCTACCTGTATTGGTTTGTGTGATTTCCCCGACTTGCCTGATCTTCTCTGCTGGACTAAGGTCTTAGGTCCAACAAAAACAAATCGGGAGGCAAAATCCTGCGTAATTTACCGTTTTAGATTGCCTTGAGCAACCGGAATACGAATTGCTATACGCGCTTACCGAGCCTCGCGACCCATTATGACAGAGCCAGGCCCGCTTTAAATCATTCCCATTCAGGCATATCTGACCCGCATTTTACGGCCTTTTATCCTGCCATTCTCCAGCCTTTCAAGCGCTTCTCTGGCGACACTACGGTCAACCGCCACAAAGCACTGAAAATCAAACAGGTCAATCTTCCCGACCGCCTTACCGGAAATACCGGCCTCTCCGGTCAGCGCACCCAGCACATCGCCCGGCCTGACCTTGTCCTTCCGCCCACCGGAGATGCACAGCGTGCGCATGGCAGGAGCAATCGGCCTGTCAGGGTTGGCCAGCAACTGCTCTACATCTCCCCATCGCACTTCCTCGCTACGATGGGACTCCAGCCTGGAAACCTTATGCCCCTGGGACGGCGTGCACAGCGTTACGGCCAGACCGGCCTCACCTGCCCGACCGGTTCGACCAACACGGTGCGTATGGACTTCCGGATCCCTGGCCGGCTCCACATTCACCACCAGTGGTAACGCCTTGATGTCCAACCCACGGGCAGCCACGTCCGTTGCCACCAGGACCGAGCAACTCTGATTGCCAAAACGGACCAGCACGCTGTCCCGATCCCGCTGCTCCAGGTCGCCATGAAGGGCCAGTGCCGAAAAGCCACGCTGACCCAGCGCCGCCGCCAACTCGTCACACTGCAGCTTGGTGGTGCAAAAGGCGATACAGGAGGCAGGCTGCAGTTCTGACAACAAGGCAGCCAATGCATCCGCCTGCTGCCCCGGAGCGATCTCATAGAAAATTTCACGGATATCCGGCTTCTCAATATGCCCCTCAACCCGGATATCCACCGGGCTGGACTGGTAACGCTCACTCAGTACGCGGATGCTGTCCGGCCAGGTCGCGGAAAACATCAGGGTCTGACGCTGTGGCGGCGCCTGACTGATAATGTCCTCTACAGCGTCCTGAAACCCCATATCCAGCATGCGGTCGGCCTCATCCAGCACCAGGGTTTGCAGCCGATCAAGGGACAGGGTGCCCTTGCGAAGATGATCCTGAATCCGCCCCGGCGTGCCCACCACAATATGGGCGCCATGACTGAGGGAGCCAATCTGCGGTCCGATGGCAACACCGCCACACAGCGACAGCACCTTTACGTTGGCTTTCGCCCGCGCCAGCTCCCTCAACGCCTTTGCCACCTGATCGGCCAACTCCCTGGTTGGACACAACACCAGCCCCTGAACCGAAAACTGCTTCGGCCTGAGCTTTTCGATCAGCCCGATACCGAACGCAGCGGTTTTACCACTGCCGGTTTGGGCCATGGCGATGACGTCCTTCCCGGCGATGGCCGCTGGCAGCGCCCGGGCCTGGATAGGCGTGGGCTGGCTGAACCCCAGTTGCTCAAGATTGGCGACCATGGCCTGAGACAGACCAAGCTGGTTAAAGGAAGACATAAATAGAAGATCCTGAAATGAATAATGCTGGTTATGGCGGAGTCGACAGTGCGCGTATACTACCTTATTCAGCGCACCAGTAGGGAGACTCTGCATAACTCCTGGATTATCTCTGGCTTTCAGGGCAATTCGGGCGCTATTCGGAGGACTCTTCAGCAACTATTTACGGAGTCGTAGATGGCATCACTTCAGGACCAGTTATTGAAAGCCGGGCTTGCCGATGAGAAAAAGGCCAAGGCCATTCGCAACGAGAAAAAGAAACAACGGAAGCAACAACCCAAAGGAACGGTTCAGGTCAGCGAAGCCGAAGTCCGCGCCCGCAAGGCTCGGGAAGAAAAAGCGGAGCGTGATCGCCAACTGAACCTGGAGCGCCAGAAAGAAGCTGAGAAGAAAGCCATTCAGGCACAGATTCGCCAGCTGGTGGATACCAATCGCCTGGACCGCTCGCGGGGCGAGACCTCCTATCAGTTCGTCCATGACAAGAAAATCAAGAAGATTTTTGTGGATGACAAGATGGTTGATCAGCTATCCCGGGGACGCCTGGCCATTGTGTTTGTGAACGACCAGTATGAGATCGTTGCCGAGGGCGTGGCACGGAAGATTCAGGAGCGGGATGAGAATGCTGTAGTGGTGCTGCATGATCGTCACGAGGATGACGCGGGTGAGGATGATCCTTATGCGGGTTATGAGATTCCTGATGATTTGATGTGGTAGGGGGGGGCAAAATGCTTTATCACCGGGAGTACGGTGGTGAGGCACTTTCAGTTGAGCGTCTGAACTCCGGTCGCTTGAACTGTGAACCCCTGTCCAATTTGGCGACTAGCCTGAGGGGAGGATTATTCGGGCCGTTGGCCCTCACCCCTTCGGGGCCGCCGTCGCTTCGCTCCGGCGTTCCTCAACCCACTTTGTGGGTTTCGGTCGAACCTCTTTCGGTTCAAATCCTCCCAGCTATACAAAGCAAAACGCCTCAGCCTGTGGGGTGCACAAACTGAGGCGTTCTGATCTTGATATGGCGCGGCTGGGAGGATTCGAACCTCCGACCGCCTGGTTCGTAGCCAGGTACTCTATCCAGCTGAGCTACAGCCGCTTAAACTGTGAATCCTTGTCCAATTTGGCGGTTAAAGCCATTGGGAGGATTATTCGGGCCTTTGGCCCTTTTAATAAATGGCGCGGCTGGGAGGATTCGAACCTCCGACCGCCTGGTTCGTAGCCAGGTACTCTATCCAGCTGAGCTACAGCCGC
>NZ_JBNRMG010000019.1:0-33617 GCF_050379435.1 Marinobacter sp. DUT-3 | reverse complement strand
CGTCGCCTGTCTGAGCAAAGCGAGTTTAAGCGACGTTTTTAAAAAAGACTCCCCCCATCGCCGCCGCCCCCAAAGCCAGAATGCCATAGCCATCGCAAGGCCAGACATATGACTCGCAAAACAACGGTTAAACGCAAAGAAAGCATGGCCGACCGCGTCTACGAAGCCCTGAAGGATGACATCTTCGAGTTTCGTTTGATTCCTGGTGACAAGTTCAGCGAGGGGGATGTTGGAACCAGACTGAGCGCCAGCCGGACGCCCGTACGTGAAGCACTGTATCGATTGCAGCGGGAAGGCTACGTCGAGGTCCTGTTTCGCAGTGGGTGGCAGGTCAAGCCGTTTGATTTTCAACAGGTAGAAGAACTTTACGATTTGCGGATTACGCTCGAAAGAGCAGCCATGCACAAGATCTGCGCTCTGGATGAGCCGCCTCAGGCCTTGAGAACGCTGACAGCTATCTGGAATCCAGATCATCCCTCAGAGCGTGCTGTCGGCAGTACCGTTCGGGCACTGGACGAAAGTTTCCATTGCGATCTGGTTGCAGCTGCCGGCAACAGGGAAATGACCCGTATTCATCGGGAAATTACCGATCGATTGCGAATTATCCGCCGGCTGGATTTCACCCGGGAAGATCGGGTGGATGCCACTTATGTAGAACACTCAGAAATTCTGGCCGCACTTCGAGCCGGAGAAGCAACCGACGCAGCCGACAAACTGACCAGCCACATTCGCATCTCCCAAAGGGCCGTGCGGGAGATCACCATGGAGCGAATCCGGGAGGCGGCAGAAGCCCATCGAGGCGGGCAAAAAATTGCCCCGGAAGGCGCGTAAATACTGAATTCCGGTTCATTTTCAGCCCACTCCATGAGCTTACAAATCTGTAAGAAATATCGCACAGGAGCGGGAGCGAATCTCCGGTTTGTACAAACCCCATCCCCTGTAGAATGACAACTGTCAGGGATGACAAGCCAGCAGGGAAGTTGGTACAGGGATGATAACTCCACGGATCAGGAGTTGCCCAGGGAGACGGGCATACAGGGACGACCACCAGGGATGAAGCACACAGGAAGTGTGCAGCCTGAAGGATCAGGCGGGGGTCAGACACGGATTGGGGGCCACATGGAATGTGGTCCTGTTCCGTGCACTTATTATACCTTCCAGTTTTTGCTCACCTGCAACAATCATCCACCAAGCGAACTTCTCTGCTGGCTGCGTTCTGGCACCTAACCATAACGATAGTATTCAGACTCAGGAGTTCAAATCCATGAAACGCACCCCGATGATTGCCACACTGGTACTGCTGTTCAGCCTGTTCACAGGCTTCGCCCACGCCGAACCCACGGCAATCAACATCAACACGGCAGACATCGAAACCCTGGCAAGCCTCAACGGCATTGGCCAGAGCAAGGCAGAAGCCATCGTCGCCTACCGCGAAGCCAACGGCCCTTTCCAGACGGCCGATGATCTGGTTAACGTCAAAGGCATTGGTGAAGTCACCGTCGAGAAGAACGCTGACAGCCTCACCGTCAAGTAACGCTGTTCGGGCGGAGCCAACCAGGTTCCGCCCCTCCTCTCTGGCACACCCGCCAACGCACTGTTAACCTCTCGCCCTGCTGACAACGGCGTATGGGAGAGAATGTGGTAGAGAGCGCGGTGGTGACCCAATGATTCATGGCGCAATACTGATCGCCCTGGCCGCCCTGTTATGGGCGACGACCGGCATTGTGGCGAAATTCCTGTTTAACGGAACGGAGTTGCAGGCCATTACCCTGGGATTCCTGCGTTTGGTGGTCGCGCTGCCGTTTTTCTATGCTTTGATGCGCCGTGAACAGCGGGAACTGGCGGGCACGGCATCGGATGTTTCCCTCCGAGACCTGACCCTGAAGGCTCTGATTCCCCTGGCGGCGCTGGGGTTATTCCAGGCGTTCTATCAGGGCAGTTACCTGCTGGCCGTTGATCTGACCGGGGCCGGCATTGCCACGCTGATTGCCCTCTGCCTGCCACCGGTGCTGGTGGCCATTATGGCGGCACCACTGCTGGGCGAGCGCCCGGGGCTGGTGACGGTACTGGCGCTGATTGCGGCGATCATGGGTACCGGCATGTTGGTGATCAGCGATATGGACACCACCGGACAGCTGCGCCTGGCCGGCATCCTGATGGCCCTGCTGGCCGCGGTGGTGTACACCGGTTTCACCCTCACCAGCCGCTACAACTCCGCCGGCACGCCGGTGTTTACCACTGCGTTTATCTGTTTCCTGACCGCTGCACTGATCCTGTTGCCCGTGGTGGCACTGACGGGCGGCTTTACCGGGCTGGCCACTCTGGAGCCCAGGCACTGGCTGATGGTGGCGTACATCGGCGTGGTGCCCACCTGCATCGGCTACGTCTGTTTCTTTTCCGGCATGAAAACCACACCGGCGACCCTGTCCAGCATCATCGTGACCCTGGAGCCGCTGTTTGTGGCGCTGTTGGCGTGGGTGATTCTCGGGGAGGTACTCGGCATGATCGGTATCGCGGGGGCGCTGATCCTCACCACGGCGGTCATCGTGGCGTCCAGGAGCAGCGCCGGGAAGGCTCCCGGCACTGCCAGCGCTGACTGATCAGTTGTCCTTGCGCTGCTTCTCCAGCATGTTTGGCTGCAGGATTTCGATCCAGTAGCCGTCCGGATCCGCGATAAACGCCAGGCCTTTCATTTTGCCGTCGTCTGGCCTCTTCACAAACTCCACACCGAGCTGTTCAAAACGGTCGCAGGCAGCGTATACGTCCGGCACCGCGATACCGATGTGGCCAAAGCCCTGAGGCTCGTCGTTGCCGTTGTGGTAGCCAAAGCCTTCTTCGTCTTCTGTGCCCCAGTTATGGGTCAGCTCGAGCATGGCTTCACGGCCGAAGATAAAGGTGGTTCTGTGGGCGTCGTCTGTGGGCACGGTGTTGGCCTGGCGGTCGTCCAGGTAGGCCAGGAAATACAGGGTGAATTTCATTTCCGGGAAATCGAGCTTCCGGACCAGGCGCATGCCCATTACCCGGGTGTAAAAGTCCATTGAGCGCTCGGGGTCTTTGATGCGCATCATGGTCTGGTTGAACACGTAGCCTTCAGTTTCGGGCACGGGTGCTTCGTGCAGACCTGGGGCTTGTTCGAAGTGCTTGGGCATGGGGTGCTCCCTTTTATGCATTCAGGATTCAGACATTAAACAGGTCGCCCTTAAGGCGGTGACTGAACCCGATGATAAAGCGTTGAGCGCAGGCTTCCAATCAGGGATCGGCACGACCCCGCAGGATGACCGCCAGCGATTGTTCGAGGACTAAGCTATTCTCTGTTGATAGTCGACGACGTTTTCAGCCTCCTGCATTCTGGACCCTTGCCATGAAATTCGCCCGCCGGACCAAGAGATCCCCGTCTGCAACCGATTTCGGTCACCTGCAAGGTGTTTGGCGATCCCTGGGCTATGGCAAGGTGCTGCTGATCGAGGAAGACCAGTACACCTTTTTCGAGGAAACCTCGATCAGTTGCCTGCCGCTGTTGTCCGGGCCGCTCGATGAGTTGAGCGAGCGTTACGATACCCTGACGGTATCACCCGGCGGACAGGCCTTCAGCGCCCACCGGGCAACGGGGGTAACCCGCATCGGTTTTCGCCGTATCAAGTGCCTGCCGGCAACCGTGGCCGATACTCGCAGCCGGAACCCGCAAGATCCGGAGTACAACTTCGAGGTGTTCTGGCACACCTTTGCGGAGCAATACGCTCTGTTCGACCTCAAGGGCGTGGACTGGCATCAGGCGTATCGGGATTTCCGCCCCAGGATCACACCGGGCTGTCACCCGGAGGTACTTTACGCCACCCTGGTGGCCATGCTTCACCTGCTGCGGGACGGCCACGTCCATCTATACTCGTCCTGGGGCCAGTACAACTCCGCCCCCCTGCCCGCTATCTTCAAGCGCCTGGACGACGAACTGGAGGCGGCCGACACCACCGAGGATATCGACAGCTACCTGGGCGGGCTGCGTGCGTGGCTGCGCGAGGTGATTCACAACGACTATCTGGGTGGCCGCGTCCACCAGGGCGGCAATCGCCTGGTTGAGTGGGGCCGCCTGAGCGACGACACCGGTTACCTCAACATCCAGGCCATGGCGGGCCAAAGCGGCAGGATCGGTTATCCGGCGGACGACCTGGCCGCCATCCACGCCCTGATGCAACAGGTGATGGCAGAGGTGGGCCACCTGCCCAATCTGGTGGTGGATGTACGGGGTAACGGTGGCGGCTACGACGGCGTGGCGCTCTGCTTCGCCTCCTACCTGATGGACCGGAAACGCCTGGCTTTCACCAAGTCCGCCCGGCAGGGCAATGGTTACACCGGCCGGCAGGCGATCCATGTATCGCCCGCCACCGCCGGGACTTATCGTGGGAACCTGTTCGTGCTGACCAGCGAGCTCACCGCCAGCGCCGCTGAAATTTTCGTGCTTGCGTTACTGCAACATCCCCGCATGACGCTGATAGGCGAGCCCACCCAGGGCATCCTTTCAGACACTCTGGAACGCCACCTGCCCAACGGCTGGGAACTGACCCTGTCAAACGAGATCTACCGGGCGTCTGATGGAGAGATCTACGAAGATGCGGGCATCCCGCCCCACATTCGCCTGAGGTTCCTGGGTCGCCGTGGCCGGGAAGCCGGCCGGGACCCGATGTTGGACCACGTGCTGGGACAGGATCGGCATAGCGGCGTAGCCGGCCGGAAGTTGTGAGGCTGTGATAAACTCGGCTTTTACGTCCCGTTCAGAGAGCCCTTATGGATTTTCAGGTTCCCAATACCCTTGCCGAGCAAATAGCCAACTATCTCGCCGAACGCATCATGACTGGCCAGATCCGGCCCGGTGAACGGATTCATGAAGCCACCACCGCCACAGACCTGAAGGTCAGCCGTGCCTCGGTGAAGGAGGCACTTTATACTCTGGAGCGCTGGCACCTGGTGGACATCACACCACGCAAGGGGGCTTCAGCAACGCGGCTGGATGCGGCCCATGCGTCCGAGCTGTATGACGTGTACATGCACCTGTTGTTAATGCTGGCAGCCAAGGTGTGTGAACGGTGGCAGGAGGATGACAAGCCACGGATGCTGGATGTGGTCGGGGCGGTGATTGAGCAGATGAAAAAACCATCGGTCGACATTACGGCGGTGGTGGAAGCCAGTTTCGACGTGATGGAAGTCTGCTGTGAAGTGGCTCGGAACCCCTACCTCACCGAAGCGCTCTCCAATTTCAAGCCAGCGGTGAGCCGTGCCTACTACCTGAGCGCGGAACGGTACCGTCAGGGCCTGGCACAGACCAGTGAGTTTTTCACCCAACTGCCACAGGCGGTTCTGGCAAGGGATGCCGACAAGGCACAGTCTCTGATCCATGACTTTGCCGAGCACCAGAAAGCCCTGATCCAACAGGCGCTGGCTTCCTAGGCCACGCATCCAGCAGGCGCCCGATGACCGACGCAACCGATATCAGCTACTCGAAACGCTCCTCCTGGCGAAGACTGACGGCCTTCAGTCTGGCATTTATCGCGCTGACGGCTATCGGCCTGTATGTCGTTTACGATCTGTTTGCCGAGCGCAGCTTCAGTTTCGATTCCGACCTGTTATCCGCGCAGATGCTGGTCGCTGTCGCTGGATTGCTGTTCATCTATTTTCTGTCCGACGGCTTGCGGTTGTACTTCACCCTGAAGGCACTTGGACATCAGATGCCCCTGGGGACAATGTTCCGCCTGGTGTTCCTCAACCTGTTCTTTTCCAATGTCACGCCCATGGCTACGGGCGGCGGCTTCGCACAGATCTGGTACCTGCATCACCATGGCGTGCCCGTCGGGCGGGCCACTGCTGCCACCACCATCCGCACGGTTCTGGCGGTGTTTTTCATATTCTCCCTGACACCGGTTTTCCTGGTCACTCTGGATGCCCTTGATGGCGATACCCTGGCCGGTGACGTGGGTATGGCGCTGGCCATTTTCGTGCTCATCTACCTGGGCTTCTTCACCGTTCTTTTGCTCCGTACCCATTGGCTGATCCGGCCGCTCAGCCGTTTTCTGAAGAGACTCCATCACTTCCATCTGATCAGTGACGCCCGCCACCGGCGCTGGCAATTCAAGGCAAGACGGGAAATGCTCAGGTTTTCACGCAGTTTCCGTGACTACCTCGGCGGTCGCCCCCTGTTTATCGGCCTGTCGGTTCTGTTCACCGCGATCTTCCTTCTCAGTCTGTTCAGCTTCCCTGCCCTGCTTATCCATGGACTGGGCTATGATGTGGACTACCTGATTTCCCTGGGGCTGCTGGTGGTGACCACGTTTATCATGTATTTCGCGCCAACCCCGGGTGCATCCGGCATCTCCGAGGGTGTCTTTGGCAGCTTCTTCCGGGATATTCTGTCTGGTAACCATCTGATTCTGGTGATTGTGAGCTGGCGCCTGCTGACCATCTATCTGGGCATGCTGATCGGCCTGGTGGTTCTCCAGAGGGAGCTGATCAAGAACCGCAGGACATCCGGATGATTTTCCGAAACCCGTTGAAGTGGCTGTTTTACCTTTGCCTGGCGATCGTGCTCCTGCTGGTTGGCTATAAGGCCTACCTGAACCTGTTCCTGGAAGACTTTGACGGCATACATACCGAACAGGTGGAACGGATTCACCGGGACGTCCGGGAGGGCGCCCCCTTCAGCTTCGCTGTGGTTGGTAACATCAACAACTCTATCGGCATCTTCGAAGACCGGATCATTCCGGAGCTCAACCGCTCGGGTATCGACTTCATGGTGTCGGCGGGCAATGCTGTCAGCGGTGGCGGCGAGGACAAGTATCGCGCCCTGTACGGTTCCCTCAACCATCTCACTATCCCCTACCTGCTCACCTTTGGCGCCCATGAGTATGAGGAGTTTGGCAGTTTCCGGTTCTACGACCACTTCGGACCGCACTTCTACAGCATCCTGGCAGGCAACAGCCGGCTGATTTTTCTGGACAGCACCGGAAAAACCTCCTGGCAATGGCAGATGCGCTGGCTGAACGACCTGCTGAGCCAGGACACGTCCGCCACCAGGATCCTGTTCGTCGGCCACCCGCCAGTAGAGCCGGACGTCGATGCGCCGTTCGACGAGCGGGACGATTACCTGGCCCCGGATGAATTTCGGGAGGCGCTGCTGCGCACGATAGAGGAACACAACATCGACCTTGTGTTCTCTGCCAACCTTTCCCTGTATTCGGACCGTCTGGTGGGAGATACCCGGTTTATCACCACCGGTGGTGCCGGCGGACTGGTTCTGAATAACGACACCAGTTTCTACCATTTCGTGCGGGTAGACGTGAGCCCGACCGGCGAAGTCAGCCACTCCCTCCAGCGCCTGGAAGTGGGCCAGCAGCCCGTCCTCGAGCGCCTGGAGGGTCTCTGGTTTTTTATCTACTCGCTGCTTTACACCGGCTACCTCAACTTCATCCTTATCGTCACGCTTTTTGCGGCCATTGCCATCAAGCTCTATGCCGCCATCTTTGTCGGTAAGGATTACTACCCGGATTACGATCTGGACCCGACGCCCTGGCAAGAGAAATCGCTGAAAGTGGCGATGTTCACCAACAACTACCTGCCCTTTATTGGTGGCGTTCCGCTCTCTATCGAGCGGCTGCGGCGCGGCCTGGAGCACCTGGGCGACAAGCTGCTGGTGGTAGCCCCCAGCTACAAGGATCAGCCCGAGGCGGAAGAACAGGTACTGCGGGTGCCCTCATTACTCGCCATGGGCCAGAAGCGGGAATTCCGGCTGGCGAATATTTTCCTGGCCCGCATCCGCATGCGGGTGCGGTCTTTCCGTCCGGATATTATCCACCTGCACCACCCGTTCTGGCTGGGATCCCTGGGGCTGTTCATGGCGCGGCGGCTGAGGGTGCCGGCCATCTATACCTACCATACGCGGCTGGAGCATTACGCCCATTTTGTGCCCCTGCCCGGCATGCTGTTCCGCAACCTGATTTCCCATGCGCTGATCAAGCGATTTGCCAACAAGTGCGACGGGGTCATCGTTCCCACCTACTCCACGGAAGAATACCTGCGGATGATCGGGGTAAAGACGCCGACGTTTGTGCAGCCGACCGGCATCGAATACCAGCGGTTCCAACAGGTAAGCCCGGAGGAGATCGAGAAACTGCGGCAGTCCCTGGGGCTGGGGGAAGAAAAGGTCTTTGTCAGCGTGTCCCGGCTCTCCAACGAGAAGAACATCGACTTCATGATCGAAGCGATGGATTCACTACGGCAGCAGACGGACGTGCCGTTCCATTTCCTGATGATCGGGGATGGCCATCAGCGGGACCGTTTGCAGACGAAAATCCGGGACCTTGGCCTGGAACAATACGTCACTCTGGTGGGCGCCGTGCCGCCGGAGGACATGGCGACCTGGTATCGGCTCGGGGATGCATTTCTGTTTGCCTCCAAATCCGAGACCCAGGGCATGGTGATCCTGGAAGCCATGGCGGCCGGCCTGCCGGTTGTCGCGGTGCGTTCCAGCGGCATTGAAGACGTGGTCCGCGATGGATTCAACGGCTTTAAAACCCCGGAGAGACAGGATCAGTGGTGCGCACAGGCGAAGCGCCTGCTGGAGGACGATGAGCTGAGGCAGGAACTGGCGGAACAGGCACTCGCTTTTGCCGGGGACTTTTCCGTGGAACAGTTTGCCCGGGATGTCCACGACATCTACGCAACCACCCTGGCGCTGACAGCCAAGAAGCGCCGTCGCCCCGGTCATGAGTAGAAATACATTTCCACAGCGCCCTCTGATCGATTTACACTGCAATCACGTATTTCCTGTGACGATTCACTACCGGGAGGCAACACGTGAGCGGCATACCAGTTGGGATCAGCACCTGTCTGCTGGGCAAAGAGGTTCGCCACGATGGCGGCCACAAGCATTCCCGTTATTGCACCCAGGTACTTTCGAAGCATTTTGAGTTCCGCTCCATCTGTCCGGAGCTGGAAGCCGGCCTGGGCGTGCCACGCCCGGCCATTCACCTTCGGGAATACCCGGAGGGACTGCGACTGATAGAAACCAAAGGCACCGCTGACCACACCGACGCCATGCAGTCGTTCATTGATGAGGTGCTGCCATCACTGGCCCATCTTCGTGGTTACATCCTGATGGCCAAATCCCCCAGCTGCGGCATGGAGCGTATCAAGATCCATAACGAGGAAGGCCGGGTGGTGCATCGTGATGGTCGCGGCATGTTTGCAGAGGCGCTGATCAAGGCCTTTCCGCTGATGCCCGTTGAGGAAGAGGGCCGGCTGAACGATGACATGCTGCGGGAAAACTTCATCGAGCGGGTGTTCGCCTACGACGACTGGATGCAGAACGTGGCGGGCGACAAGCTCTCACCCCAGGCACTGATCGAGTTCCATACCCGCCACAAGTTTCAGTTGCTGGCCCATTCGGAACGCATCTACCGCCAGCTTGGCCCGATGCTGGGGGACCTGAAATCCGGACCACTGCCGGATCTCGCCGATCGGTATATTCATAGTTTCATGGAAGCCATGAGCCAGAAAGTCAGCCGCGGCTCCCATGTGAATGCCATGCAACACCTGATGGGGTACCTGCGGGATTCAATGGCGGACGAGGACCGTAAGGTGCTGATGGAACAGATTGACGCCTACCACCGTGGAGAGGTCCCGTTGGTGGTTCCCATGACGCTGCTGCGTATGGCGCAACGAAGGGAACCGGTGGATTACCTTCACACCCAACGTTATCTCACGCCTTACCCGGATGAGCTGGGGTTACGCAACAAGGTGTAGCCGCCAATAAAAAACGGGCCCCGCGAGGCCCGTTTTTTTGTGCCCGGTATTCAGAAACCGTACAGCAGTGACACAGAGGTCTCAGTATCGGTCTTATCAGAATCGAGCGGGGCATTGGACACGTGCTTGACCCGGTAAGCTATTTTCAGGGAAAGATTACCGACGACATTTGCCTGCAGCGACGTTTCCGATTCGGTGATGACGTTGTTCTCGTCCAGACCGATTTCCGAGCTCAGCTTCTGACGAAACAGGGCGTTCTCTGACAGGGCAAAGTCCAACTGCGCCGCCAGGCGGGCAATCGCCTCTTCTTCATCCCGGTTGCCATCTTCGTCCGGCTCTTCCAGCTTGTTGAAACGATAACCAACACCCGCTGACAGATCGAGGAAGGATTCATCGCCCCAACGCAGGATGCGGTTACCGTAACCGGTGGTCGCGGACGACTGGAAGTCGTATCCGGAGAACCGATCGTCCTCGTAACCTCCGCGCAGGAACCAGTACTGGTGGTCATCGAACTTGTAGTTGGTTTCCAGGTCGGCCCGGTAGCGTTCGGCCGTGGTCTCGTCTTCGGCCTCGGAATAGGCTGAACGGAAGTTACCGATGTTGCGCCATTCGATGACTTCGTGGATCAGGCCAAGACGGCCGTTGACGTTGGTTTCCTCGGTGTTGCCCGTGGTCTTGAGCACACCCAGTTCCGCCTCGCCTTCCCAGTCTTTCGCATCTGCCATCGCCAGGGGCGACACCAGAATCGCGGTAATGGCCGTTGCCTGTTTCAATCCCATGGAATCTCCTTGTTACGCTTTCGCGGATTTCCCGGCCTGCTCCCCCGCCAGACTCTTACGGGCCTGACGTTCGCGCTCCGCTTTCTTGCGGGCCTTGCGCTCGGCGATAATACGGGCCGCCTCGCCGCCCACATGGGCTTCGCCACGTTCTTCCGCCAGGCGCATCTGCCGTTCACGCTCTGCAAACCGTGCTTTCTGTTCTTCCGTCAGTGATTCAATACACTGATGGCAGCTCACACCCTGCTCGTACTCGGGGCGCTGCTTGTCTTCTTCGGTGATCGGGCGCCGGCAGGCATGGCACTGGTCGTATTCGCCCCGCTCAAGCTTGTGGTTGACGGTGACACGATCATCGAAAACAAAACACTCGCCCTGCCAGAGGCTCTGTTCCTCCGGGACGTCTTCCAGATATTTCAGGATGCCGCCCTGCAGGTGGTACACCTCTTCAAAGCCCTGCTCTTTCAGAAAGGCCGTGGACTTTTCGCAGCGGATACCACCAGTGCAGAACATGGCGACCTTCTTGTGTCTGGAAGGGTCCAGATTCTGCTGCACATACTCGGGGAATTCACGGAAGGTTTCAGTGGCCGGATTGACGGCATTTTTGAACGTTCCGATCTCCACCTCGTACTGGTTGCGGGTGTCTACCAGAACTACGTCCGGATCGGAAATCAGATCATTCCAGTCTTTCGGCTGCACGTAGGTGCCGACGATGCGCTTGGGATCGATGCCATCGACCCCCATGGTGACGATCTCTTTCTTGAGCTTCACCTTGGTGCGCTTGAACGGCTGGATATCCACGAAGGATTCCTTGTAATCAATGCCGTCGAAACGCTCATCGCTGCCCAGCCATTCCTTGATGGCATCAACACCTTCGCGGCTGCCGGCGATGGTGCCGTTGATGCCTTCCCGTGCCAGCAACAGAGTGCCGTGCACGTCCTTCTCCAGCATCAGGTCCAGCAGCGGCTGGCGAAGGGTTTTATAATCATTCAGCACTGCGAACTTGTAGAGCGCGCAGACAACTACGTCATTGCTCATGTTTTTCTCCTGCGGGCCGGACCGTAAATCCGGAGCATGTATTTGCATCCACCTCCCGCACCACCGGGGTTACGGGAGGGGCGCAAATTTTAACCAACTGAGCGATGCGATCAAGTTAATCCTGTTTATTGTCCGCCAGCTCGCGCTCCACGACAGCGGATAACTGCCCCCAGCCGGGACGGGTCAGGCGTATATTGTCGACCAGTACGGTCGGGGTGCTGGTCACCCGCAGCTGCATGGCCACCTGCCGGCTCTGCTCAACGGCTTCCCTATGCAGTTCGGTGTTCATGCAGCGACGGAAACGGCGTTCTTCCAGACCCAGGTCATTGGCGTAGCGGGTAAAGGTTGCCACCGGATCACCCGATCCACTCCACTCGGTCTGTTTTTCAAACAATTGATCGTGCATGGGCCAGTAGGCATTCTGATCACCGGCGCATCTGGCCGCCTGGGCCGCCGGCATGGCGTTCTGGTGCTGCTGCAACGGCAAATCGAAATAAACAAACCGTACCTGTCCGGACTCTACATACTTTTCTTTCAGCTGCTGGCTGGCATCGGAGAACCGCCCGCAGGCCGGGCACTGGTAATCAGCAAATTCGCGAACTACTACCGGGGCTTCAGCATCCCCCACTGAAACGCCGTAACGATCCAGCTCCGCCGGAAACGCATCGGCGTTCGGGGCGGCCACTGGCAACTCATCGGATGTCGGGTCCGGTGAGGCGGTGAGGAAGAACACGCCGATAATGGCGAGCACAACAACCAGGATCGAAGCGCCCACAATCAGAGGTTTGCGACTGTTGTCTTTCCTGGGTGGAGGGGCACCGGTTTCCTTGCGTCGTTTGGCTTCACCCATAAGAACTCCTTTTTATTCATTGGTGTGTTATTGATTTTCAAAGCCTGTGTTCAGGGATTGGTGAGCACGCTAAGATCCTTTATATCCTACAAAAGTTCCAACAAAAATTAAGGAATACTCATGGCACTGCCCGAATCTTTGAAGAATACGTTGTCCCTGCCCCTGATTGCCGCGCCCATGTTTCTGATCTCCGGTCCGGAACTGGCGCTGGCCTGCTGCAAGCGGGGCATTGTCGGAAGCTTTCCCGCACTGAACCAGCGTACCAGTGAGGGATGCGAGGAGTGGCTTATCCAGATGAACCGGGAACTGGATACGTACAGGGAGCAACACCCGGATCAGCCCGTGGCGCCGTACGCGGTCAACCTGATCGTTCACAAAACCAATCCCCGTTGGCAGGCCGATCTGGAGTTGTGCGTCAAACATCAGGTGCCTATTGTCATCACCTCCCTGGGGGCGGCCAGCCAGGTGGTGGATGCGGTACACAGCTACGGCGGTCTGGTTTTTCACGATGTCACCAACCAGAAGCACGCGCGCAAGGCCGCCGAAGCGGGCGTGGACGGTATTATCGCCGTCGCGGCCGGAGCCGGCGGCCATGCGGGTACCATCAACCCGTTTGTGCTGGTGCATGAAATCCGCGAGGTGTTCGATGGCGCCATTATCCTTGCCGGTGGTTTGTCCCACGGTGAAGACCTGCTGGCGGCACAGGCCATGGGTGCCGACCTGGCCTACATGGGCACCCGTTTTATCAATACGGTGGAGTCCCAGGCGGAGGACGCCTATCGCAACATGATCATCGAAGCGGTTTCGGCGGACATCATCCACACCCCGGCCGTATCCGGCATTCCGGCGAGTTTCATGCGCCAGAGTCTGGAAGCGGCGGGATTTCCCATGGACAAACTCCAGCAGGCAGGCGAGATCAATTACGGCGAAAAGCTGAAGCCGATCGATGATGAAGCCAAGGCGTGGAAAACCGTATGGTCAGCGGGACAAGGGGTCAGCCAGATTCACGATGTGCCATCGGTGGAGGCACTGGTCGCCCGGTTGAGTGACGAGTATCACTCGGCCCGATCGGCGCTGTGCGGCTGAGGCACGGAGAATGAAAACGGGGCCAGTGAGGCCCCGTTTTCATTCCGGCGTTCTGGTCAACCATCACTGTCGGAGTCTTCTTCCTCCAGTTCCACCTCATCAGCAATAAAATTGCCGCTGTTTGCAGGTTGTTCAGCGTAATCCACCTCAACCAGTGGCCGCTCACCACTGTCAAAGTCCGCCTTAAGCTGATCGCGCTGAGTGTCCTCAAACCCGGTTTCACCTTCAACCGCCCGTATCCGGACACCCAGTACGGTGATGGTAGTGTCATCAATGGCTCCCAGACGTCCCGTCACCTCATACTCATTGTCCAGGTCGTCCTCTTCTTCGCGTTCCACCTTGGTCGCCTCCAAAAACACCTCACCGCCGTCCGTTGACCGTTCAATGCCTTCCACTTCGACTTCAAAGGCGCCGTTCAGGTCTGCCAGCCCGATCCTTTGGTCATCGTTATCATCGGTAATGATGGTTAACGGCGTTACCTGAACCCGTACGCCCCCTACGAGGAAAGTGCTGGCACTGAAATCGATGGACGCCTGGTTGATACGCCCCTCGACTTCAGCGTTGGCGTCGCGGATCTCGATTTCCGCCGCCTCAACGCGACCATCCGCCAGGAAGCTCCCTTCAACCTGGATCAACAGGCCCGGCTGCAGGTCTGCGCCGGCCAGGCCATCTTCAAACACGTCGTCGTCCGGGACCACCACAGTCAGGCCATTGATAGTGAAGGTGCTGTCAGCGTCGTCAAACGCTGTGGCAACCGGCCCGGCGAACTCGATGTCATCATCATCCCCACGTTGATAGCGACGGGTTTCATCCTGCTCAATGTTGCTGGCAATCAGCCCGGTGTCTCCGCCAACGAAACCGATGCGGCCCTCCACTTCGACGACAAGGCCGGGGTCCCGGAGATCGCTTTCAGTCAAACCACCTCCGAAGGTGGTGGTATTGTCATATCCAACCGGGAAGCCGTTGATCGAGAACCGGTTCTGGCTGATATCCACGGAGTTCTCGTCAATCCGCCCCTCAATCTCGACATCATTCGGAGAGGCTTCCAGTGAGCCTACATAGCTGGCCCGATAGCGACCGTCCGGATCCGGCAGGCGCCAGCCGCTGACGCGGACAAAATCGCCGTCATCCAGGGTTTGCAGCGACAATCCCCTGAACACGGTCTGCTTGTCTGCCACCACGGTCTGGCCGTAGACCGTGAAGGTCACGCTTTCCCGGATAGTGCTGTCATCAGGGTCAAGGGTTTCGGCCACAATGACAATTTCACCCCGGAAAGTATCATCGTATTCCACCCGCTCAGCGGTGCCTTCACCGTCGTTTCGCCACTCTCCATCAACCCGCAGGATCATGCCTTTATCGAGCTGACTTTCCGAGGTGATGCCGTCATCACTGACCACGTTGCCATCGGTTTCAAAGCGGATGCCGTTGACAAACACGCTGCCGAAACCGGAGACCGGGCCCACGCTGGCACCGGTACCTCGAATACCGCCATCAGCAACCCCGAGATCGTCACCACCACCTCCGCCTCCACAGCCGGAGAGCAGCAGGGCCGCGACAGGCAGCACGGGCATGGTCAGATAGCGAATCCTGGTTGTCAGTTTCATTCGGTTGGCTCCCTGCTTGGATCCGGCTGCACCGGTTCCTCAAAATAGAAAATACTGACGCCGGTTCTCACCGGTTCTCCGGTGTGGCCGCTCCCTTTCAGCCCCGCGATGTCCCGATCATGGGGTCCCAGCCATCGGTCCAGCTGTTCAAGCAGGGCCTGGGACTGGGCGGCGGCGTGTTTCCGCCAGCGGGCCATGACTTCCGGAGGAATGTTGTTATACGTCAACGTGCGCTGGAACAAGGGCTGACTGCCGGACTCACCACTGACCAGATTATGATCTATTGTCGCAATAAGATCAGATACGTCTTCCCCGAAGATCTGGAGCATTTCCTCACTGTCCCCGGCCGGCACGTAGGCACGCTGTTTCAAAACCAGTTTGCCGGTTGCGTCGTCAGTTCCAACAACCCCCACCCGGAGCAGCTCGTCGAGCACCGCCCTTGGCGGCATATCGCCACTGTATCGCCGGACCAGCTCACTGAAACTCAGCGATCCGTCAAACGCCAGCAACGCCGGCTCCCCGTCCCCGCTCTGAAAGGCTGCATCATGCACCCAGCCGGAAACGACCCGCGACGCCCGGTTGGAGTGAACGCCAGCGGTTGCACCGGCATGTTCGCCTGCCAGGATTTCACGGTGGCGTTTGACCTCCTTGCGGGTCAGACCGGTCATGACTGCCGCTCTGGAGTCCGTGGGCTTTTTCCGGCCATCGTGAAAATCTTCCATCGCCGCTTCCACATACGCGCGCTTGACCAGGTCCGCGAACTCCCCGAATGGAATACCATTGCGAAGCAGGAGCCGGGCAAGCGGGCGGAGAATACGGTACAGCGCCCGATGCAGGGGGTTATTGTTGAAATGTTTCATATTTGGGATTGTATTCCCATGGCCGCATCAAAACCAGAAGTGACCGGCCGGGGCGTAACCCCGGCCTGCCTCCGGCATGATCAGTCGTCTTCTTCGATTTCATCGACGACATAATCACCGCCGCTGTTGCGGAAGTAGTCCACCTCCACGTCACTGCCGACCTCAATACCGGAGAAATCGGCACTGCCCCGCAACATTTCCAGGCCCATGACGGTGACGGTGGTGCTGGACAGCGCCGTCACCCGACCTTCCATTTCGTAGCCATCATCGCCATCGTCTTCCCGCTCGACCTTGATGGCCTCCAGAAAGCCACCGTCATCCGAGCGCTGGCGACCCTCGATTTCCAGAAAGTCCCCTACATTCAGGCTTTCTATGTCCTGGGTGCGCATGGTGATGCGGTCGTCATCATCGTCGTCTTCAATCAGGGTTCCGCTGGTCAGCGCCACACGCACACCGCTGACGATCAGGGTTTCACCGTCAGGCTTTGACTCGATCACACCCTCCAGTTCGGCATCCCCGTCCCGCGGCTCGATTTCCTCGGCAATCAACAAACCATTGCGGTACTCGCCTTCCACTTTTACCAGCAGGCCATTGGTTATGCTGCTCTCCCGAAGCCCATCATCAAACTCGGTGCTGCCATTGATCTGCACCTGGATTCCGTTGATAAAGAATGTGCGGGCGCCCGCGTCAAAGTCGTATACGGTGCCGGCGATCTCCACGTCATCATCGTCGTCGAACAGATCGTCCTCGTCGTCGATTTCCCGGGCAACCAGCACACCACCTTGCAGATTCCCCTCAACCTCAACGGCAATGCCATCGCGCAGGTCATCCCTGTTCAGGTCGTCGTCAAAGACGGCGCTGGTGTAGTCCACCGGAAAGCCATTGATGGTGAAAGTCTGGGCGTCGGTATCAAGATTCTCGACCACGCCCTCGATTTCCACTTCATTGTCATCATCGAAATCCACGCCGATGGCCTTCACGCCAACGAAACTGGCGCGAAAAGAACCATCATCCAGTTGCCAGCCGCTGACGCGTACTCGATAGGTGTCGGCAGCCACGCCGTTGAGGTCCACCGGGCTCAGGCCCTTGAAGACGGTCTGACCATCGAGACGAACCGTCTGGCCTGCAACAATCAGCGCCCCGGTCTTTTCGACATCGTCCCATGTGGCGGACGTCAGGGGCCCGCGGATTGTGTCATCGTAATCAACGCGCTGCGCTTCACCCTCACCGCGATCATCCCAACTGCCACGAACCTTGAGGATCATGCCTTTTTCCAGCTGGGTTTCCCGCTCCACACCATCGTCACTGGTGACGGAACCATCGGTGCGGAAACGGGTACCGTTCACGTAGACGCTGCCAAAACCGGAGACCGGGCCCACACTGGAACCGCTGGAAGTGTCGGCACTGTCCGAACTGCCGGAACCGCTGCCTCCACCGCCGCCACAGGCTGCCAACGCACCGACAAGCGCACCACTGATCGCGAATTTGATTGCTACAGACAAGGCATTACGTTTCATCTCGATTCTCCAGGCTTGTTTGTTGCTTTCCCGCAAGGCCATTCCGCCCCGCTCTCTTGGAACTCCTGTTTGGGATATTTTTCCCAACCTGTATTTTGGGAATTTATTCCCATTTTCGGAGAATGTCGAGTTTTTGATCATTAAGAATTTATGAACTTTTGCTTTCCGAGTGCGTAAGCTGTCTACACACAATCGAAAACAGGTGCGGAACCATGCTGGGATTTCTCAAAGGTGACCCGAAGAAAAAGCTGAAGAAGGCGTACGAAGACAAGCTCGCCAAGGCGCTCCATGCGCAGCGCAACGGCGATTTGCGCACCCATGGCACGCTTATGGAAGAAGCGGAAAAAATCTACGCGGAGATACAGGCGCTGGAAAAGCGGGAGCAATAAAAAAGGGGGGAGAGCGTTACCACTCCCCCGTCAGCTGCCGCAGCTGCTGATTGAGGCGATCCACCTCACGGCGCATCTGCTGGACTTCATCGAGCAGCTCAAGCGACATCGCCAGCCCCGGCAGGTTCATCTTCAGGTCCCGCTGCAACCGCTGCGCCTTACGCAACCGTGCCAGTGCCGCCAGGTCAAATTCCCAGCGCCGTTCCTCCGGCACATCTTCGACCGGCGCAATAACACCATAGCTGACCAGTTTGATGACAAATTCGGCGTGGCACTCACCTCGCTCGCAAATTTCTGTCAGGGTCAGCGTCATTTGAGGCTCTGCCACCTCCACGGTATGAATCGGATCTTTCCTGGTCATTCCCAGCTCCCCCGCTTACACATGAAGTTTGCTACGCGGATTGAAGTGTTTCTCCGCCTCGGCCAACTGCTGATAGAGCTTTTCAGCTTCTTCAGAGTGCCGCTCCGGCATCACGATCTGCAGCACCACGATCTGGTCGCCCGGATGCTTGCCTGGCAACCCCTTGCCCTTGAGACGAAGCTTACGCCCGCTGGAGGACCCCTTGGGCACTTTTACGTTCACTTTGGAGCCTACCGTCGGCACCGTGACGGATGTACCCAGCGCTGCTTCCCAGGGCGCAACGGGGACCGTCACCACCACGTCGCGCCCCTCGACGCTGAACAGCGGGTGTGGCGCCAGTTCCACCTCGATCAGCAGATCACCCGGTTCACCACCGCCAATACCGGGAGAGCCCTGGCCTTTCAGGCGCAGATGCTGCCCTTCCCGCATCCCGGCGGGAATTTTCACTTTCAGATTCTTCTGACGGGCCACAATCCGGCCATGGTCATCGGCTTCATGGACGGTGAACGACACCTGCTTCTCGCAGCCGTGGAAGACCTCTTCCAGAAACAGCGCGAGCCGGGCATGCACATCTTCACCACGCATGCGGGTATTCTGGCGGAAACCACCCCCACCAAATCCCTGACTGGAAAACCCGCCACGGCCGCCACCGAAAATCTCTTCGAAGAAGTCACTGAACTGGCGGGCATCGGCCTCGGTGTAGCCGCCACGTCCAAATCCGGACGCACTCTGCCACCCGGGCGGTGGCTCAAAGGAACCATCAGGACGGGCACCGTACTTACGCAGTTCATCGTACTCCGCACGCTTTTCCGGATCTTTCAGGACCTCGTAGGCTTCGCCCAGGTCCTTGAACTTGGTGTCTGCGTTGTCTTCCTTGCTGACATCCGGATGGTATTTGCGGGCCAGCTTGCGGTAAGCCTTTTTGATCTCCTCGGGGGAGGCTGACTCGCTCACACCGAGGACGGCGTAATAGTCTTTGAAGTCCATTGCACTCCTCGCATCTGGTCAAAGATTGTTCTCTGATTACTTATATTTGACGCTGTTATGGAAAATACAAGGAGGAAGTATTGGCAGACAGCCCGCCTGGGCCCAGAGGCAGCAACTCCACTAAGAAACGGTCATTATCAATCCCCCCGAATAGCCATTAGTATAGGCACCCGCCGGCTATCGGCAATGCATGACTCTCGTGTTTCCTGTAACGACTACCAATGCAAACGGTGCGCCTCAACCCCATGACTCAAGCACGACCTCGACAAACCGGGCATCCCCGGTCAAGGCTGTTGCAGTTGGCCGCTCCGCCGGGGGGCATGGTTGCTGACGACAGCCTGCCGTGTCTCGCCGAACGACTGGGCCGGTTATTCGGGCTTGGGGACACCATGAATCTGGATGCCGCGCTGGCCTTCCGTGGCGGCCAGCCTGCCACGGCGCAGAGTGCGGTTATCGAGCAACTATCCCGGGAACTGGCCACCACGCGCCAGGCTCTGATTCGCCGAATTTACGGCTACGGGGTTGAGACTGAACAGGAAGACCCGGCTGCGTTCGAGCCCTACCTGAATGCCTGGCTCACGCTGCAACGCAAGATCGCCGCCGCCACCCGCCAATTGCGGGACAAGGTGCGTAAGGCGATGAAAGATCAGGGCCAGAACCTGGCCCGGCTGGCAGAGCTGGACTCGGTGTTTGATCACACCATGGCCGGCTACACCAGCCAGTGTTTTTCCCACATTTCAAAGGTCCTGGAGCAGCGGTTCCAGGCCTTAAGGACATCCTCTGAGCAATCCCCGGAACCGGGCACCCAACCCGGTGACTGGCTCCACCGTTACTGCGAGGAAGCGCAGACTCTGTTACTCGCTGAACTGGACGTTCGGCTGGAGCCGGTGCTGGGGTTGCTGGAGGCCTGCCACAACGAGGTTAGCGATTCGCCATGACCAGACTTTTTTTCTTTCTCGCATTTGCCATCGGCCTGGCCGTGATGGCCTGGATTGGCCAGGGTTTTCTCGGCTCTGACCTGTTGGCACTGACCGTGACCGCCATTATCGCGGCAGTGTACGGATTGGGTTTCGCCGAACTGATCGGGTTTCGGCGTACCACCTACCAGCTGGCCGAACGACTGAACGATGCCCCGGAAAACCGCGAACAGATCGAAGGCTGGCTCTCCGGCCTGCCGGAGCCGGTTCAGTTTGCCGTGCAGAAGCGCCTGGACGGCCATTCCGCCGCGTTGCCCAGCCCGCAGCTAACTCCCTATCTTGTCGGTTTGCTAGTGATGCTGGGTCTGCTCGGCACCTTTGCCGGCATGATCGTGACCCTCAACGGTGCCGCCTCAGCGCTGGATGGCAGCACCGAGCTGAGCGTGATTCGCAGTGCCCTGGCCGCGCCTATCGCCGGACTCAGCCTGGCGTTCGGAACCTCCATTGCCGGTGTGGCGGCTTCCGCCATGCTGGGGCTGGCCTCCACCCTCAGCCGGCGCGAGCGGCTGCTGGTCTCCCGCCAGCTGGACAAAACCCTGCGCCAGAAGCTGCATCATCTGTCGGCGGACTACCAGCGCCAGCAGGCGTTTCAGGCGTTGGAGTCCCAGGCCAGGGCTTTGCCCCAAATGGCTTCCGCCATGGAAACCATGACCGCCCGAATGGAACAACTTGGCCAGACCCTTGAGCAATCCCTGACCCGCAATCAGCAGGAATTCCACGACACCGTCGGGAGCCACTACCAGACCCTGGCGGATTCCGTGGCACAGTCGCTGGAGTCGGCTCTGGACGCCAGTACCCGCCTGGCCGCAGAGCGCATGGAACCGATTGTGGAGAATGCGATGACTCGCCTGCGCGACGATGCCGGGGAACTGCACCAGAGCTGGTCTGATGCCACCAAACAGCAACTGACTGAGATCGCCGAAGGCTTCCAGAAAACCACGATCGAGGCCGGAGAACGCTGGCAGCAAAACCTCGCGACGCAGCAGGAGGCTTCAGAACAGAGCGTTCTGCACTGGCAAAAGAGTCTGGAGCAACAGCAGCAAACCACAGAATCCTTCATGGCCGATCTGCGTGACCGGCTTCAGGAGTATCAGTCCCTCTTCCGCGAGGAAAGCAGCCAGATTGTGAGCGATCAGCAGCAAGGTCTGGATACGCTGATCAGCAGAATCAGCGAACAACTCACAGCACTCCGTGACCAGGAAACCGCCCGAGGCGAGGCAGCGACTGACCGGCTGGCACAACTGGAGAAAACCGTAAGCGACCACCTGACCCAGCTGGGCACTGGCCTGGAAGCGCCGATGACCCGCCTGATTGAAACGGCTTCGGAAACCCCGAAAGCGGCGGCGGAAGTGATCAACCAGCTGCAACGTGAAATGGCCCGGAACAGCGAACGGGAAAACGAGTTGCTGGAGGAGCGCCAAAGGCTGGTTGAGGAACTGGACAGGCTGCTGGAATCCCAGCGCAGCAATGCCGATAGCCAGCGTCAGGCGGTGGATTCCCTGATCAGCGGCGCCGGTGACACCCTCACCGGGATCAGCGAGCGTTTCAACACCC
This sequence comes from Marinobacter sp. DUT-3, assembly GCF_050379435.1. Classification (NCBI taxonomy): domain Bacteria; kingdom Pseudomonadati; phylum Pseudomonadota; class Gammaproteobacteria; order Pseudomonadales; family Marinobacteraceae; genus Marinobacter; species Marinobacter sp. DUT-3. The sequence continues at coordinate 11,835 of NZ_JBNRMG010000019.1, read as the reverse complement.
TGATTGAGGAACAAAGCCAGCAGCTTGGCAAACTGGGCGACGACATTACCGGCAGCAGTCAGGAAGTGGGCGCCCTCAGCGAAGCCTTCCACCAGGCGGTGGCGTTGTTCAGCACCTCCAATAGCAGCTTGCAGGAAAGCCTGGCGAACATTCAGAAGGCGATGGACAGCGCCAGCAGCCGCCATGATGAGCAGCTGGCCTACTACGTGGCGCAGGCCCGCGAGGTCATCGATCTGTCTGTCAGTTCCCAGAAGGACGTCATCGATGCCGTGGCCGCCCTGCGCAAGGGACAGCCAGAGACTGCCGGAGCCAACTGATGGAGCACCTGGAAGGCGGCGAACAGCAGTCCACACCGATCTGGGCGATTTTCTCTGACCTGATGGCGGCGCTGGTGGGTATTCTGGTGCTGATCCTGGTGTGGGTGATCGGCGTACAGCTGGAACTCAGCCAGTCCCTGGCGGAAGAGAAGGAGCGCCGGGTGGCCGAGGAAGAGCGCCGTATGGCGCTGGAGCAGGCATTGGAAGATCCCCTCACCAAAGGCCTGGTGACGTTCCGGGATGGCCGTATCGGTATCAGCGGCAACGTCCTGTTTGAACTGAACTCGGATCAGTTACAGGCGGATGGCGTAGCCGTGCTGCAATCCCTGGTTGCGCCACTGCAAACCTACCTGACCCAACACGATGAGCTGCTCATGGTCAGCGGCTTTACCGACGACCTGCCCATGCACCGTGGCAACCGTTATCAGGATAACTGGGGGCTGTCCGCCCAACGGGCGTTGACGGTCACCCGTACCCTGATGGAACTGGGCCTGCCCGATGACCGGGTCTTTGCCGCGGCCTTCGGCCCCCACCACCCGGCAGTGCCCAATGTGGATGCCGAATCCCGGGCCCAGAACCGACGGGTGGAGATCAGCACGGTGCCACGGGCTCCCGCTATGGCTGCCGAAACTGATAATGGAGCCGGGAACTGATGACTGCCACTGCGGAAGCGACCACCATGGAGCAACAACTGGCTGATCTCAGGGGCTCTGGTGCGGATCGGCTGGATCCGATCCGTTTCCGCTATCTGGAAGTTCTGGAGCAAAAGCTGCGGGCGAAAGGACTTCAGGGGACCCGGCATTGGCAGCGGCTGGCGCAGGCTGTGGCGGAGTATCAGGCCGGGGCCGGGCCGCAAGCTGGTGCAGAGCAACCGGAACAACCTGCCGAGACCGGCCAACCCTCACCATTGCAGGTTCTGCTGGAGGCCCTGAATCAGTCACCTGAAACACACGTACAAGCCCCCCCTTCACCCCTGGAAAAACTGATCTTCGGTGAAGAGGATGGGAGGCCGACACAGCCTGCAGGAACGGACAGCTCGCCACGCCCACTCAAGGCCATGGCCAGGGTGCAGGCGGATCAGGGCACACAGGCCCTGCAGGACCGCATCCGCCAGGCCATCGAACAAACCCCGGAAAACGCCGGCCCGATGAACGCCCACCGGCTGGTCAGCCGAGCGATTGCGACCATGGAGAAGCTGTCGCCAGAGTATCTGAACCGGTTTGTGAATTACGCGGATACGCTGTTGGCGCTGGAACGGCTGGGGCGGAAGGGATAACTAAAGTTTTTCTGCTAGGCCCTGGTTATTGATTCGTTCCTCCAGCGCTTCGAGAACCTGCAGTAGTGATTCAAATTCAGGGACATCACCAAAAACCATTTCTGTCATGGCATCATAATCGACTTCAAGAGCCCGGATATGCGCATCAGAAGGCAGTAGCCGCATCGTGCCTGGTTTTGCCGTTTGGTAGCTTGCCCAGCCGGCGGGGTAAAACTTTTGCTTGAAAGCCACTACCTCCGCCAACAGTTCTATGTCCTTCAGGGCACTCTCTGCATATTGACTACTGGCCATACGGTACACGTCGTAATAGTGCCTGGCATAGCGGGTAGGCAATGGTTTGTCCGCAGGCCGGTGCGCCTCAGCGTGAAGGATTGTCATTTTTTCCCAGAAGGTTCTTTCCGCGCGAATGGTTGGAACTTCGACTCCAGGCGTCTGGAAGACTTGTGGGAAACACTGAGCGGCGTAACTCGCAACAGTTTTTGATTCCATCGGCAACATGGCCGCTAGCGGGCCGATTTCTAACCGGACAATTGGGCGCAAATAACCAGGGGCAAAAAGTGCCGGGTATTCTATATTAATGGTGTGTGGGTCATCTTTATCCAGGCTTGCCTGACATACTGGTTGTAGAGCCCGCTGCAAATCGGGCAATAATTGCTCACGAATCAGAAACTGGGCGGCCTGGTTGATGGATGTATTCAACCACCCCTGCTTGGTTTTGCTCCGCCCCGCGACCGGATTTTCATCGCTTAGCCCGGTCCAATCCAGAATCAGGTCAATATCTTCAGAAAACCGTTCAATCACCCCGTAAGCCTTCGAGAGACTGGTGCCACCTTTAAAGCGCAGACGGGATGCCCAATCTGGCAGGCTGAACAGGGTGTCCAGGCACCAGACAACCCAAAAATCCTTTTCCGCGGCAGCGGGTGTCATTGTCATTTTACTGGAGGTTGCTGCAAACAGATCCTGTCGCTGTTGTGCCGTTTCCCTGGCGATATTCCTCATACCACTGCCTCCTCCTTTGAGGCCATATTCAAAATGACAGTAATGGTTTCCTGAATCCAGCTGGTCACGAATTGAGTATCTTTGGCGATCGCCAACCTCTGCCGCTCAGGCAATGGGCCTTGCGGACTCAGGTATCGAGCCATGACGGCAAGATTTTCTTGAGTCAGGCTCTTCTGACCCAGCGCTTCTATGGCCTGCACCAGCAACGCGCTTTGGGTATGCTTGAGATTCAGGTGAGTGAAGCGGGATTTCCTGAACGTCAGTTCATTGCCCAGTATCGAATAGGTGCGGCTGGGGCCATCACTGAGGTAGATAAAGCGCGTAGGAACCTGCGTTGAGATACCGAGGATATTCAGCGCAGCGTTGCCCGTTACCTGGATACTCCAGCCAAATTTTCGTGCCAACGCATGGGCTACCTGGTCCATGTCTGGTCCAAGCTCCTGTTGCAACCACTTGCTATAGCGAGGGTAATCATACAGCCCACGAGTCAGGCGACGTACAGTGCCTTTCTTCGCAAGGCGAGACAGCCCCTTATCAATGGATTCGGCACTTCCCAGCAGGCTAAAATCTTTTCTTGAAAAAGACCAACCCCTACCCATGCCATAAATCTTGCTAACTAATTTGTTTTCAAGGCTTTTCATTAGACACCAGCCATGAATTTTGTCCGGAAAACAACATCACTTTCCGGACAAGATAGCACACTCAGGTGGGCCTTGCCTTTTTCATAAAGCCATTCGACAGGAAAATACTTGAGCTTCGAAAGGGGAGTCGGAGGGAATTCAGGAGCCCCCTGGCTCAACGCCAGGGGGCGACTTTAAGCAGGATTACTTAACCTTGGGATCCAGCTCACCAGCCGCATAACGCTCGAACATGCGTTCGAGGTTGACTGGTTTGATCTTGCTGGCGTTGCCGGCACAACCGAAGGCTTCGTAGCGTGCGACGCACACCTCGGTCATGGCTTTCATGGTTTCCTTGAGGAATTTCCGCGGGTCGAACTCGGCCGGGTTTTCTGCCAGGAAGCGGCGGACCGCGCCGGTGCTGGCCAGACGCAGGTCGGTGTCGATGTTGACCTTGCGAACGCCGTGTTTGATACCTTCAACGATTTCCTCAACCGGTACACCGTAGGTTTCCGGGATTTCGCCACCGTACTGGTTGATGATTTCCAGCCAGTCCTGGGGTACGGAGCTGGAGCCGTGCATGACCAGGTGGGTGTCCGGGATGCGGGCGTGGATGGCTTTGATCTGGTCGATGGCCAGGATGTCACCGGTCGGTGGACGGGTGAACTTGTAGGCGCCGTGGCTGGTGCCGATGGCGATGGCCAGGGCGTCGACGTGGGTTTTCTTGACGAAGTCGGCGGCTTCTTCCGGGTCGGTCAGCATCTGGCTGTGGTCCAGGGTGCCTTCGGCGCCGATGCCGTCTTCTTCACCGGCCTGGCCGGTTTCCAGGGAGCCGAGGCAACCCAGTTCGCCTTCAACGGAGACGCCACAGGCGTGGGCCATGTCTACGGTGCGGCGGGTGACGTCTACGTTGTATTCGTAGTCCATCGGGGTTTTGCCGTCTTCACCGAGGGAGCCGTCCATCATCACGGAGCTGAAGCCGAGCTGGATCGAGCGCTGGCACACGGACGGGCTGGTGCCGTGGTCCTGGTGCATGACGACCGGGATGTGGGGCCATTCTTCGATGGCCGCGAGGATCAGGTGGCGCAGGAAGGGGGCGCCGGCGTATTTGCGGGCACCGGCGGAGGCCTGGACAATTACCGGGGAGTCGGTTTTGTCGGCGGCTTCCATGATGGCGCGCATCTGTTCCAGGTTGTTGACGTTAAAGGCTGGCACACCGTAACCATGCTCGGCGGCGTGATCCAGCATTTGCCGCATCGAAATCAGGGCCATGGGTCGTCTCCTTCGTTGGACGTTTGGTAGTTGAAATCTATTTCAGACTTGGGAGTCTGCTACGGATGGAGGGGGAACAGGGTTCGCGGAACCGCTACGAGCACATCCATGTGCGCTTCTCTCAGGCCATCCTTGGCCTTCGAAATTCCGCGACCCCTGTTCCCCCTCCATCCTTGCGATTCTGGCTTCGTTCTTAGTGCCTAAACTGTAAAGTAAAAAAGCTTATTCGCCGCGCTCTTCCAGTACGGCTACTGCCGGCAGGGTTTTGCCTTCGACGAATTCGAGGAACGCGCCGCCGCCGGTGGAGATGTAGGAGATTTTGTCAGCAACGCCGTACTTGTCAACGGCCGCCACGGTATCACCGCCGCCGGCCAGGGAGAAGGCGTCGCTTTCGGCGATGGCTTCTGCCAACGCTTTAGTGCCGTTGCCGAACTGGTCGAATTCGAAGACGCCAACCGGGCCGTTCCAGAGGATGGTTTTGGCGTTCTTCAGTACGTCGGCGAACTTGCCGGCGGTTTCCGGGCCGACGTCGAGGATCATGTCGTCGTCGGTGACGTCGGCAATGTTCTTGGTGGTGGCGGTGGCGGTTTCGGCGAATTCGCTGGCAACCACGACGTCCACGGGCAGTGGAATTTCCACGCGGGAGGCGATTTCCTTGGCGGTGCCGATCAGGTCGTGCTCGCACAGGGATTTGCCGACCGGGTGGCCAGCTGCGGCCAGGAAGGTGTTGGCGATGCCGCCGCCGACGATGATCTGATCGCAGACGTTTTCCAGGGCGTTGAGGACGTCCAGTTTGGTGGAGACTTTGGAGCCGCCGACGATGGCAACGACCGGCTTGGCCGGGTTGTCGAGGGCTTTGCCGAGGGCGTCCAGCTCTGCGGCCAGCAGCGGGCCAGCGCAGGCTTCGGGAGCGAATTTCGCTACACCATGGGTGGAGGCCTGGGCGCGGTGGGCGGTGCCGAAGGCGTCCATTACGTAGACGTCGCACAGGGCGGCGTACTGTTTCGCGAGGTCTTCGTTGTCTTTCTTTTCGCCCTTGTTGAAGCGGACGTTTTCGAACAGGACGACTTCGCCGTCGGCCACTTCAACGCCTTCCAGGTAGTCTTTGATCAGGCGTACTTCCTGGCCCAGCACTTTGGTGAGGTGGTCAGCGACGGGCTTCATGGAGGAAGCTTCGTCGTAGACGCCTTCTTCCGGGCGGCCGAGGTGTGACATCAGCATGACCTTGGCGCCGGCGTCTTTGGCGGCCTTGATGGTGGGCAGTGACGCGCGGATGCGGGCATCGCTGGAGACCTGGCCGTCTTTTACCGGCACGTTGAGGTCTTCGCGGATCAGGACCCGCTTGCCAGCGAGGTCCAGCTCGGTCATTTTTTTGATCGCCATTGTTTTCTTCCCTTGATCTGGTCTTGGTTTAGTTGCCGGTTTTCTCTAGCCAGCAGTGGCTGACGTCCAGCATTCGGTTCGCGAAACCCCATTCGTTATCGAACCAGCAAAGCACTTTCACCATGGTTTCCCCGGTCACCCGGGTCTGGCCGCCATCAACCACGCCGGAATGGGCGTCGTGGTTGAAATCGGAGCTGGCCAGGAGTTCGTCGGTGTATCCGAGGATGTTTTTCAGCGGTCCTCTGGCCGCGCCTTTCAGCAATTCGTTCACCGCCTGAATCGTGGTTGGCTTGCGGACATTCACCACCATGTCGATGGCGGATACGTTCATGGTCGGTACCCGCATGGCAACCGAGCTGAACTTACCTTCCATGTGGGGCAACAAGCGCTCGATGCCTTTGGCCAGTCCGGTGTCCACTGGCACGATGTTGTGCAGCGCACTGCGGGTGCGACGCAGGTCCTGATGATGGTAGGCGTCGATCACCGGCTGGTCGTTCATCGCCGCGTGAATAGTGGTCGTGCTGCCCTGCTCCACGCCCAATGCGTCGTCCAGCACCTGGATAACAGGCACCAGGCAGTTGGTTGTGCAGGAGGCGGCTGCGACGATTACGTCCTCTTGGGTCAGTTCGCCTTCATTAATACCGAACACTACCGTGCGGTCGACATCCGGTTCCCCGGGTTGGGAGAACAGCAGGCGCTGGGCGCCCGCGTCCACGTGCTTTTGGGCAGTCGCGCGGTCGGAATAGGCACCGGAGCACTCCAGCACCAGATCCACATCCAGCAGACGCCACGGCAGTTCCGAGGGTTCCGGATGCCGCAATATGCGGATGGGATCGCCGTTCACCACCAAGTTGTCACCTTCCACCGCGATCTCACCCTGGAACCGGCCATGGGTGGAATCATAACGGGTCAGGTGAGCAATGGTGTCGATGTCGGACAGCTCGTTGATCGCGACCACCTGAAGGTGATCGCGATAGCCATTTTCATACAGCGCGCGCAACACGCACTGGCCAATCCGGCCATATCCGTTGATCGCGATGCGAAAAGGCTTGGCTTTGCTCATCAGGCGTCCAGCAGTTCCGCGGCGACTTCCAGGATGTTGTCGACGGTGAAGCCGAATTCCTTGAACAGCTCGCCGGCGGGCGCAGATTCACCGAAGGTGGTCATGCCAACCACGCGGCCGTCGAGGCCCACGTACTTGTACCAGTAGTCGGCAATGGCGGCTTCGATGGCGATGCGGTTGGTGACTTCCAGCGGCAGCACTTTCTGTTTGTAGTCGGCGCTCTGGGCATCAAAGGTGTCGGTGGACGGCATGGACACTACGCGTACGTTCTTGCCCTGCTCCCGCAGTTTGGCGGCGGTGTCCTGGGCCAGGGCCACTTCGGAGCCAGTGGCAATCAGGATCAGGTCCAGCATGCCTTCGCTGTCGGACAGGATGTAGCCTCCCTTGGCCACATCTGCCAACTGCTGGGCATCGCGCTCCTGGTGCGGCAGTCCCTGACGGGAGAACACCATGGCCGTCGGGCCGTCTGTGCGCTCGAGGGCCGCTTTCCAGGCCACGGCGGATTCCACGGTGTCAGCCGGGCGCCAGGTGCTCATGTTCGGCGTGGTGCGCAGGCTGGCCAGCTGCTCAATGGGCTGGTGCGTGGGGCCGTCTTCGCCGAGGCCGATGGAGTCGTGGGTGAACACGAAGATGGAGCGCTGCTTCATCAGCGCTGCCATGCGCACGGCGTTACGGCAGTATTCCATGAAGATCAGGAAGGTCGCGCCGTAAGGTACGTAACCACCGTGCAGGGCGATGCCGTTCATGATGGCGGCCATGCCGAACTCGCGCACACCGTAGTAGATGTAGTTGCCACTGGCGTCTTCTTTGGTCACGCCCTTGGAGCCGCCCCAGATGGTGAGGTTGGAGCCGGCCAGGTCAGCGGAGCCGCCCAGCAGTTCCGGCAGCAGCGGACCGTAGGCATTCAGGGTGTTCTGGGAGGCCTTGCGGCTGGCGACGGTTTCGCCCTTGTCCTGACACTCCTGGATGTACGCCTGGGCCTTCTCGGAGAAATCGGCAGGCAGGTCGCCGGCCATGCGGCGCTTGAATTCGGCTGCCAGTTCCGGCTCGGCCTTTTCGTAGGCAGCGAATTTCTCTTCCCACGCCTGCTGTGCGGCAGCGCCTTTCTCTTTGGCGTTCCACTCGGCGTAGATTTCAGACGGCACCTCGAAAGAACCATGAGTCCAACCCAGCTGCTCGCGGGTCAGTGCGATTTCGTCGTCACCCAGCGGCGCGCCGTGGCAATCTTCCTTGCCCTGCTTGTTGGGAGAGCCGAAGCCGATGATGGTCTTGCAGCAGATCATGGTGGGCTGATCGGTGTTGGCGCGGGCGGCTTCAATGGCTGCGCGAACGGCGTCGGCATCGTGGCCGTCTACCGCCGGAATCACTTGCCAGCCATAGGCTTCGAAACGCTTCGGCGTGTCGTCGGTGAACCAGCCATCCACTTCACCGTCGATGGAAATGCCGTTGTCGTCGTAGAAGCAGATCAGTTTGCCGAGACCCAGGGTACCTGCCAGCGAAGCCACTTCGTGGGAGATACCTTCCATCAGGCAGCCGTCGCCCAGGAAGGTATAGGTGTAGTGATCCACGATGTCATGACCGGGACGGTTGAACTGCGCCGCCAGGGCTTTCTCCGCCAGGGCAAAACCCACGGAGTTGGCGAAACCCTGCCCCAGGGGGCCGGTGGTGGTTTCAACGCCCGGGGTGTAACCGTATTCAGGGTGGCCCGGGGTTTTGGAGTGCAGCTGACGGAAGTTCTTCAGGTCGTCAATGGAAACGTCGTACCCGCTCAGGTGCAGCAAAGAGTACTGCAGCATGGAGCCGTGACCGTTGGACAGCACGAAGCGGTCGCGGTTGGCCCACTGCGGGTTGGCCGGGTTGTGGCTCAGGTAATCGTTCCACAGAACCTCGGCGATATCCGCCATACCCATGGGCGCACCCGGGTGGCCGGATTTGGCTTTCTGAACCGCATCCATGCTCAGCGCGCGAATGGCGTTGGCGAGATCTTTACGAGACGGCATTGACGTTTCTCCAGTGTTTTTCGGGAAAAATAGAACTGCTCAAAAATAAGGCGCGTATTTTCGCCGATTAGTGTGTGTGGGAGCAAATCGGGTTTCCCGAAACGAACCAAACTCAAGGAACTCAAAATCTATATCAATTTTTTTTGATATGGCTATTGATTGACCAACAGAACACCCCTAAACTTGCCAACCATGACTTCCATGACCACACACGCCGCCGACCTGTCCTCCCTGGACGCCCTGGCCCCGATCTATAAAGCGAGCGGGGATCCGTTGCGCCTGGAGATTCTGCGCGTGTTACGTCGTGACACTTTCGGGGTGCTGGAACTGAGCCAACTGTTCGAGATGCGCCAGTCCGGTATGAGCCACCACCTCAAGGTGATGCATAAGGCCGGGCTGCTGGAGCCCCAGCGGGAAGGCAACGCCATTTTCTATCGCCGCCCGTTGAGCCTGGACAGCGACAAGCTCACGGACCAGACCATCCGCCTGGTGTTCGAGACAGTGGACCAGGTTCCCCTGCCGTCGCACCTGGAGGAAAAAATTGAAGCCATCCGCGACCAGCGGGCGAATCAGTCACAGGCGTTTTTCTCTCGCCACTCCGAACAGTTCCGCGAGCAACAGGAACTGATTGCCGCCTTTGACCTGTACGCCGAGCCCGTGGCCGAGCTGATCCGTAAACGCGCCGACAAACACCCGTGGCAGACCGCCCTGGAAATCGGCCCCGGTGAAGGCGCTTTCCTGCCGGTGCTATCAAAGATCTGCGAGCACGTGGTGGCGCTGGACAACTCCCGCGACATGCTGGCCAAGGCCACACGGACCTGCATTGACGATCGCCTTAATAATGTCGACCTGATTGAAGGCGTCACCGACAACCTGCTGGCCCGTGGCGACGCGTTTGACCTGGTAGTGGCCAACATGGTGCTGCACCACGTTCCCAGCCCGGCGGACATCTTCCTGGACGCCGCCGCGCTGATGAACGGCGGCGGCTGCTTTGTCGTCAGTGACCTGTGCAGCCACGATCAGGACTGGGCCAAGGAAAACTGCGGCGACCTGTGGCTGGGCTTCGAGCCCGAGGAACTGACCGCCTGGGCGGCAGACGCAGGCATGATGGCCGGGGAGCAACTGTTTATAGGGCTGCGTAACGGCTTCCAGATACAGGTGCGGGAATTCTGGAAAACCACCGCCCCCGGATGACGCGAGCAAACGCAATATCAACATATTTTGATATACGGGTACGTAGTTTCACGTATCCCTGATAACACCAACAAAACCAGTAACCGGAATGGCCCATTACAGCCAACCACCGGTACGCATTTGAAACGCTCAAGAGGAGCACGCATTATGGCTGACTACAACATCTTCACCTCCGAATCGGTCTCTGAGGGCCATCCAGACAAACTGGCGGATCAGATTTCCGACGCGGTTCTGGATGCCATCCTCACCGAAGACCCACACGCCCGTGTTGCCTGTGAAACCATGGTAAAAACAGGCGTTGCGATTGTCGGCGGTGAGATCACCACCAGTGCCTGGGTCGATCTGGAAGACCTGGTGCGTGGCGTGATCAAGGACATCGGCTACACCTCCTCCGAAGTGGGCTACGACGGCGACACCTGCGGCATCATCAACATCATCGGCAAGCAGTCCGTCGACATCGCCCAGGGCGTTGACCGCCAGAAGCCGGAAGACCAGGGCGCCGGCGACCAGGGCCTGATGTTCGGCTACGCCAGCAACGAAACCGACGTGCTGATGCCTGCGCCGATCACCTTCTCCCACCGACTGGTCCAGCGCCAGGCCGAAGCCCGCAAGAGCGGCCTGCTGCCGTGGCTGCGCCCCGATGCAAAAAGCCAGGTCACCTGCCGCTACGAAAACGGCCGGGTCTCCGGCATCGACGCCGTCGTCCTGTCCACCCAGCATGACGAAGACGTCACCCAGGAAGACCTGAAAGAAGCCGTCATGGAACTGATCGTCAAGCACGCGCTGCCGGCAGAGCTGTTGCACAAGGACACCCAGTTCCACATCAACCCGACCGGCAAGTTCGTCATCGGCGGCCCGGTGGGCGACTGTGGTCTGACCGGTCGCAAGATCATCGTAGACACCTACGGCGGTATGGCACGCCACGGCGGCGGCGCCTTCTCCGGCAAAGACCCGTCCAAGGTTGACCGCTCCGCCGCCTATGCTGGCCGTTACGTCGCCAAGAACATCGTCGCCGCCGGCCTGGCAGACAAGTGCGAGATCCAGGTGTCCTACGCCATCGGCGTGGCACAACCAACCTCGATCTCCTTGAACACCTTCGGCACCGGCAAGATCAGCGACGACAAGATCATCGAACTGGTGCGCCAGAACTTCGACCTGCGTCCATACGCCATCACCAACATGCTCGACCTGCTGCACCCGATGTATCAGCAGACGGCAGCCTACGGCCACTTCGGCCGTGATCCGTACGAGATGACCGTCGGCGGCAAGACGTTCACCGCGTTCCCATGGGAGAAGACGGATCGCGCTTCTGCCCTGAAGGACGCTGCTGGTATCTGATGTTTTCGGGTCTGACTTTTGGAGTTGGACTCTAGCTTTGGCCCAGTCCGCCACTCTTGGGGGTGGCGGCGCTGAGGTACGTCCTTCGGGGACACGCTCGAGCCATCCATGGCCGCTTAGCTTTGGCCATCCTTGGCCAAAGATAGTCCCCGAAGGACGTACCTCACCACCGCTTTGCAGAGTTGGTGAAGGCTGATCGAAAAATACTTAATACCTCCCTCCAAATTCCGGGAGGCCTAGAACACGCTTTACGGCGTATTGCTTAACCACATGCGCCCACAGTTTGAACTAGGGAGCGGGGATTTGCTTTCGCGGAATTTCGAAGGCCATGGATGGCCTGAGAGAAGCGCACATGGATGTGCTCGTAGCGGTTCCG
>NZ_JBNRMG010000018.1:0-49394 GCF_050379435.1 Marinobacter sp. DUT-3 | reverse complement strand
CCCCCGTGCTCCCTCCCCCCCCACAAACAAGAACACAAACACAACACAATTTAATGAACCTTAAGCAAAATCCAACTGTCCAAGTTTCCGAGCGTGAACTAAGCTCAAAGTAACCAAACCGAAATCGGCCGCGCACCGTAAATCGGTTTGAAGTATCCATTTCTTCCACTAATAACCAGACACACCGCCCAGGTTGGCGGCGCCGACTGCAACAGGGATATTGCGTGAACTGAAAGCTGAAGAACAGCGAGCGAGGGGCCATCTATGAGCATTGTGCAGCACTTCAAAGACCGGTATGAATCAACTCAGGAGGAAGAATACTCCCTTGAGGAATACCTGGAGATCTGCAAAAAGGACCCAACGGCATACGCCACTGCCGCGGAGAGGATGTTACTGGCCATTGGCGAGCCAGAGTTAGTCGACACTTCCCGTGACTCCCGGCAGTCACGCATTTTTTCCAACAAGGTTATCAAACGCTACCCCGAGTTTTCCGAGTTCTATGGTATGGAAGATGCCGTGGAAAACATCGTCTCGTTCTTCCGTCACGCCGCCCAGGGGCTGGAAGAAAAGAAACAGATTCTCTATTTGCTGGGCCCGGTCGGTGGCGGTAAATCGTCACTGGCGGAAAAGCTCAAGTTTCTGATGCAGAAAGTCCCCTTCTATGCCATCAAGGGATCACCGGTAAACGAGTCGCCCCTTGGGTTGTTTGATCCGGGCGAGGATGGACCGATTCTTGAGGAAGAGTACGGCATTCCCCTTCGGTACCTGCAAAACATCATGTCGCCCTGGGCGGTGAAGCGCCTGCACGAATACGGCGGAGACATCAGCAAGTTCAAGGTGGTGAAAAAATACCCCTCGGTACTCGACCAGGTAGGTGTCTCCAAGACCGAACCCGGCGACGACAATAACCAGGACATTTCCGCGCTGGTGGGCAAGGTGAATATCCGCATGCTGGAGGATTTTTCCCAGGACGATCCGGATGCCTACAGCTTCAGTGGCGGTCTGTGCCGGGCCAATCAGGGGTTGTTAGAGTTTGTGGAGATGTTCAAGGCGCCGATCAAGGTGCTTCATCCGCTGCTGACAGCAACCCAGGAAGGCAACTACAACACCACCGAAGGCATGGGATCGGTGCCGTTTGACGGCATTATCCTGGCCCACTCCAACGAATCCGAGTGGCAGACCTTCCGTAACAACAAGCACAACGAGGCGTTCCTTGACCGGGTGTACATCGTCAAGGTGCCCTACTGTGTGCGGGTATCGGAAGAGATCGAGATCTACAAAAAGCTGCTCAAGAACAGCTCCCTCGCCGGCGCGCCCTGCGCACCGGATACCCTGGACATGCTGGCCCAGTTCTCGGTGCTGTCGCGGATCAAGGAGCCGGAGAATTCCAGCATCTTCTCCAAGATGCGGGTTTACGATGGCCAGAATATCAAGGACACCGACCCGAAAGCGAAATCGATGCAGGAGTACCGCGACGCGGCCGGGGTCAACGAGGGCATGGACGGCCTGTCCACCCGGTTTGCCTTCAAGATTCTCTCCAAGGTGTTTAACTTCGACACCTCGGAAGTGGCGGCCAACCCGGTCCATCTGCTGTATGTCCTGGAAAAACAGATTGAGCAGGAACAGTTCCAGCCGGAAACCCAGGAGCGCTACCTGCGCTTCATCAAGGAGTTCCTGGCGCCGCACTACGTCCAGTTCATCGGCAAGGAAATTCAGACCGCGTATCTGGAGAGCTACAGCGAATACGGCCAGAACCTGTTCGATCGCTATGTGACCTATGCCGACTTCTGGATTCAGGACCAGGAATACCGGGATCCGGAAACCGGCGAAATTCTCGACCGCTCCGCCATCAACGACGAGTTGGAGAAAATCGAGAAACCGGCCGGCATCAGCAACCCGAAGGACTTCCGCAACGAGGTGGTCAACTTCGTGTTGCGGGCGCGGGCGAACAACCAGGGGCGCAACCCCTCCTGGCTCAGCTATGAGAAGCTGCGCAGCGTGATTGAGAAGAAAATGTTCTCCAACACCGAGGATCTGCTGCCGGTTATCTCTTTCAACCCGAAAGCCAGCCAGGAAGATCAGAAGAAGCACAAGCAGTTCGTCGAGCGTATGGTCGATCGAGGCTACACGGAGAAACAGGTACGGCTGCTGGCCGAATGGTACCTGCGCGTCCGCAAGTCTCACTAAGTCAGTGAATGTTCACTGAACTGGAGTAAAGCTATGGGTATGACCCACATAGTCGACCGTCGCCTGAACGGCAAAAACAAGAGCGCAGTGAACCGGGAGCGGTTCCTGCGCCGCTACCGGCATCACATCAAAAAAGCGGTGGCTGACGCCGTACAGCGCCGCTCCATTACGGATATTGAGCGGGGTGAGAAAGTCAGCATCCCCTCCCGGGACATTGAAGAACCCATTTTTCATCACGGCCAGGGTGGCAACCGCGAGGTTGTTCACCCCGGGAACAAGGAGTTCGTTGCCGGCGATACCCTGCCCAAACCCCAGGGCGGTGGCGGCCAGGGGCAAGGACAGGGTCAGGCAAGTCCAGACGGGGAAGGCATGGATGAGTTTGCCTTCCAGATCACCCAGGAGGAGTTTCTCGACTTCCTGTTCGACGACCTGGAGCTGCCCAACCTCGCCCGCAAGAAACTCAAGGATACCGAAGCGTTCAAGTATGTCCGCTCGGGGTTCACCACCCAGGGCATACCCGCCAAGCTGGATGTGGTGCGTTCCCTCCGGGGCGCCCATGCCCGACGACTTGGCCTGGGGGGCGCCCGCAAGAAGAAGATTCGTGATCTGGAAGAACAGCTCGCCGCGCTGAAGTCCGCCCCGGATGATCTGGACGCGGCGTTCAGCCATGACGATCAGGTTCAGGCGCTTGAGGAGGAGATCGCGCGGCTCAAGGCCAACGTGAAGCGCATTCCCTTCATTGATGAAATCGACCTGCGCTACCGGCAGCACGTCAAGCAACCCCAGCCAGCCACCAGTGCGGTGATGTTCTGCCTGATGGATGTGTCCGGTTCGATGACGCAGATGCACAAGGACATCGCCAAACGCTTCTTCATTCTCTTGTACCTGTTTCTCAGGAAGAACTACAAGAAGATTGAAGTGGTCTTCATTCGCCACCACACCAGTGCCAAGGAGGTGGACGAGGAAGAGTTCTTCTACTCCCGGGAGACCGGCGGCACGATTGTGTCGAGTGCGCTGAAGCTGATGCACAAGATTATCGAATCCCGCTATTCCCCCAGTGAATGGAACATCTACGCCGCCCAGGCGTCGGATGGGGATAACTGGAACGACGACTCGCCCGTGTGCAGCAAGATTCTGTCGGAGAGTCTTCTGCCCCTGGTGCAATACTTTGCCTACGTGGAGATCACCCCGCAGGACCACCAGATGCTCTGGTACGAGTATGAGAAGATCCAGGAGCAGTTCCCCCAGAGCTTTGCCCTGCAACAGATCGCCGACCCGGGTGAGATCTACCCGGTGTTCCGCCAGTTGTTCGAGAGGAAAGCCGCATGAGTGACATCATCGACCGCCCGAACATTCCGGACAATGATCAATCGAAGGCCAGGGAACCGATCTCCACCAGTTCGGAATGGACCTTCGATCTGATCCGGCAATACGATGAGGAAATCGCCAAATGCGCCGAAGAATTCGGTCTGGATACGTACCCGAACCAGGTTGAAGTCATCAGCGCAGAGCAGATGATGGACGCCTACAGCTCCGTGGGCATGCCCGTGGGCTATCATCACTGGTCCTTTGGCAAACAGTTCCTGAGCACGTCCAAGGGTTACCAGCGTGGCCAGATGGGGCTGGCCTATGAAATAGTCATCAACTCCAATCCCTGCATCGCCTACCTGATGGAGGAGAATACCCTGCCGATGCAGGCGCTGGTGATTGCCCACGCTTCCTACGGCCATAATTCCTTCTTCAAGGGCAACTACCTGTTCCGCACCTGGACCGATGCCAGTGCGATTATCGATTATCTGGTCTTTGCCCGGCATTACGTCGCCGAGTGCGAGGAGCGTTACGGGGTGGATGCGGTTGAGGAAATTCTCGACTCCTGCCACGCGCTGATGAATTACGGCGTCGACCGCTACAAGCGGCCGGCGCCGATCTCGGCGGCAGAGGAATCAAGACGCCAGAAGGAACGGGAGGAATACCAGCAACGTCGCATCAATGACCTCTGGCGCACCATTCCCAAAATGGACGATGACGACGATCCGGTAGGGCGCAAAAAACGCTTCCCGGAGGACCCTCAGGAAAACATTCTCTATTTCATCGAGAAAAACGCCCCGTTGCTGGAAACCTGGCAACGGGAAATCATCCGTATCGTGCGCAAGCTGGCCCAGTACTTTTATCCCCAGCGCCAGACCCAGGTGATGAACGAAGGCTGGGCTTCTTTCTGGCATTACACTTTGCTGCACCGCCTGTATGAGAAAGGTCTGGTGAACGATGGTTTCATGCTGGAATTCCTGCAAAGCCATACGGCGGTGGTCTACCAGCCGCCCTTTGACAGCCCGTGGTATTCCGGCATTAACCCTTACACGCTGGGCTTTTCCATCTACACGGATCTGAGGCGGATCTGTGAAAACCCCACTGATGAAGACCGTCAGTGGTTCCCGGACATCGCCGGCACGGACTGGGTGGAAACCCTGCATTTCGCGATGAAGAACTTCAAGGACGAAAGCTTCATCCAGCAGTTCCTGTCCCCCAAGGTCATGCGGGATCTCAAACTGTTCTCGATCCAGAACGACGACCAGGAAGATGTTTACCGCATCACCGCCATTCACGACGAGGACGGTTACCGCGCCCTGCGGGAAAAACTGGCACGCCAGTACAACCTCAGTTACCGGGAACCGAACATTCAGGTGTGGAACGTGGACGTCAGGGGTGACCGCTCACTGACACTGCGACATATCCCGGTCGACCGGGTTCCGCTGGGCAATGAAACCGATGAGGTATTGCGGCACGCCCATCGTTTGTGGGGTTTTGACGTTCACCTGGAAAGTGTCGAGGAGGGCACGGTGGTGGAAGACCATCACTGCCCGCCGAGGGAGCTCGATGACGAGTAGCGTCAGAATGCCCATTCCAGGCCGGCGTAGAATGTTCGTCCCGGCCCCGGCTCGAAGTAGCCACGCTCTTCAACGGGTCGATCTGCGTTGGCGTTGATGCGCACGTTGGCAAAATAGTCTTCATCCAGCAGGTTGCGTACTCCCGCGTACAGGCTGAGGATCTGATCCGACACTCTCAGGCTGTCGCCTGCCCGCACCCCCAACAACCAATAATCACTGACCCGGGTCTGGTTGCTGTTTTCTGCATACAGATCCCCCGTGTATTGCCATTCCAGCGCGGCAAACCGGCTGCCCTGCCCCCGCCATTCCAGCTCGCTGACCCATTGTTCACGGGGCAGGCCCGGCAGCCGGTTTCCACTGGCATCGTTACCCTGCTCATCGGTGAATTCACGAAGCTTGTAATCCGCCAGTGTCAGCGCGCTGGTGACCCGCCAGGCGTAGGACAACTCCCAGGCCATACCCAGTTCGATGCCATCCCGATCGGTGCGGCCGGCATTCTCATAGAAGGTCCGACCACCCTGTTCAAAGGGCAGGATCTCGTCATCCACCCGAATGGAAAACACCGCGATATCGTAGCTGACACCATCACCGATGACCCCGCGCACCCCCACTTCCCGGTTCAATGCCTCCTGGGGGGCGATGTCCGGATTGAATCCGCCGCTGCCATCGGGGTTGGCGAATTCGGTGAAGGTCGGGGACTCGAAGGCCGTGCCGATGGTGCCGTAGATCTGATGCTGGGGCGCCAGGCGGTAACTGAGCCCCGCGACACCACTGACTTCCCGGAACGTCCGGCTGCCGGAATCGTCACCGTCTTCCCGGCGATGGTCACTGATGGAGAGTCTCAGGCGATCAAGGCGCGCCCCCAGGGAGAGGTTCAGCTGGTCCGTCAGCGCCAGGTCGCCCTGGGCAAATACTGCCGCATTGGTGGCGTTCTGGGTTTCATCCTGGGTCTGGCCCGTCACCTCGCCATCAAATGACACCTGATAGCGCCGCCGCTGATCCGACTGGCGATGTACATCCACCCCCGCGACCCAGGTCAACGGCAGGCCCGCCAGCTCGGACTCCTGCTGATAATCGGAGCTGATGCCATAGAACCGGCGATCATAGGCAACCCGGCTGGCGCCCGGGAACGGTAACTGCTGGGCAAAATCCCGCCGGCTGAAAAAGGTATTGAGGGTAAGCTGGCCTTTCAGCGCCGCGGCCTCTTCATACTGAAGCCCCAGGGTCTGCTGATTCACACTTTGGCCGGCATCCAGCCGTTTGGCCAGGAAGGTAGCCTGTTGCGGGTCCTCTTCGGCCTGGCTGCGGGTTAGCCCGCCGGGGTCTTCCGACTGCGGGTTGTGCAAGGCATTCAGGGTTGCGGTCAGCCGCCGACCCGGCTCCAGCTCATGGGAAACACGGCCGTTAAACAGGCCCTTTTCGGCCTCGCTCTGCTCCCGGTGACCGTTGACGTTGAGCCAGGACATGGTGGCGATGGCACTGGTAGAACCGGATGTGCCATTACCCTGAACCGTCGCCTTGCGGTAATCATGGCTGCCGCCATCAAGTCGAAGCCGTCCGCCGGCGGGCAGCTCATCCCCGCGTGCGGTGGTGATATCGAGTACGCCACCGGCGGCATTGCCATACTGAACCGATGACGGGCCGCGGATCACTTCGATGCGCTGGGCGGAGTCCAGGTCCACGGCGTCGATCTGGGACTGGCCATCCGGCAGGGTATAGGGAATGCCATCCACCTGAAGGCGGATACCGCGGATACCAAAAGGCGCCCTGGCGCCAAACCCACGGGTCGACAGTCTCAGGTTCTGGGCGAAGTTATAACGGTTCTGGAAAAACAGGCCGGGTACGGTGTCCAGGGATTCGTCCAGCTGCAACCGTTGCTGGCCCTGCCGAATTGCCGGCGCATTGACCACCGACACCGCCGCAGGCGTTTCATACAGATCACGAACCAGGCGCGGAGAGGTTACCTCCAGTACCAGTTCGTCATCCGTCCCGGTTGTCTGCTGTGCCAGTAGCGGTGAGCCGCAGCCCGCAGCTGCCAACACCGCCGCCAGTGATACCTGCCTGCCCCGTTTGATCCTGTTCAATGTAACCACCTGTCAGGGAGTCCATGAAATCCACAGCCAGAGCATAACCATTACGGTGACGGCTGAATACCCAGCAACAGTCGGAAGCCGGTGTCCCACCAGGCCGGAATATAGGTCACGACAAGCAACGCGGTCCCCATCACCAGTATCGGCAAAATGAAGCGGAAGTTCCTTTGCCAGAAGGTGCCGTGAAGGCTTTCCCACGCCGTTGGCAGGCCGACCACCTGACGGGTCAGCAAGTGGTTGAGGGCGACCGGCGGCGTCAGGTAGCCCATTTCGAAGGCCAGCACCGTCATTACCCAGAAATGCAGGGGATCAATTCCGTTCTTCAGAGCGATCGGCGCCAGGGTGGCGTTAACCAGCAGCACCGCCCCGTAGGGATCCATAATCATGCCGATAAATACCAACAGGCCCATCAGCAGAGTCAAGGTCAGCCAGACCGAGCCCAGCTGTTCCGGAAACAGTTCCAGCAGGCCCGACCGCTCGATCAGCCCACCAACACTCACCGACAGTGCCATCAGCATCAACAGGGCGCCAATCAACCCACTGGAGTCCCGCGTGGCTCGCATGACCGATTGAGAGAATCCCGCGGGAGGGAGGGCATTGCCCTGAGGGGCAGAATCGTCCTCATCCGGGTCACCGACTTTCAGGACCCATCGTTCATAGCCCACGACGAGCAACAGGATCAGCGGCAGGATGGCGGGGGCGGAGAACTCATCCAGCCCACGGTCCAGCAGGACATTCCACAGAGCCACCACTCCCGCAAAAATCGCAATGTACGGCAGTAAAGGAACCAGCGCACGGAGGGTGCCCGGCACCGCTTCCCGTAACGGAGCGATGCGGCCTGCGGATGCACCGCCCAACAGGAATACGTATACCGCATAGACCGTGGCCGTCAGCAACAGTACGCGGGCACCGGCACTGAACAGCTCATCCGTGGTGACACTGTTGTTGAGAGTGGCAACGATCACCACCAGCAAGCAGGGTCTGAGCATGGTCCCCATGGAGCCGGAGATGGCGGTGGTTGCCAGCGCCAGTTGCTCGGAAGTGCCGGCCCGCCGCAGTTCCCGGTAGAGGGTCAGGCCGGCGGCGAGAATAAAGATACCGGAAGCGCCGCTGTAGGCGGTGGGCAATGCCGTCAGCAACAATACCACCACGCCCAGCCATTTCGGTGGCAACTGCCAGGGACGGATAACATCGAAAACCTTACGGGGTAAATGGGTTCTCGCCAATAGCATGCCGACCCAGACATAAAGCCCCAGATTCAGGAACAGCGCCGACAACTCCGCCATCATGTTCAGGTAAACGGCGATGCCATGGTAGAAGCCGTGAAAGGCAAACTGCACGGTGGCGCTGATACACATGTAACTGTAGAGCGGCACACTCAGCAGCGAACGGGGCCAGCTGCCGCCAGGGGCCAGATCCGGTCTTGGCTGCCGAAATTGCCAGAGGGAGATCAGGGTCAGCGCGCCAAACCCCGCCACCCAGATGTCGTGCATGAAGAGATGGGCCAGGGGTATGCCTGCGTCCGCCTGAGCCAGTTCCTGCTGACGATAGAGCCAGGCCGAGGCCGTCAGCAGGCTGTTTGCGATCAGTTGGGCAAGGGTTGCCATCCGGTCGTCCCGACGGGATTCGACCGGACGCAACGCAATGTGCTGCCGCCCGAGGGTCGCCGCGGCGGCGCAGAACAACAACATGAAGCCCAGCAGCACACGCCGGTTGCCGGTGATCAGGACAACCGCCCGGGACAGGCCGGTCTCCATCAATGCAAAGGCCTGCACACCAGGGCCATTCAGGGATTGCAGACGATCCCATTCGGCACGCCGCTTCTTGCACGCAGCCGAAGTCGACATCACCGATGAGCGGATCTCTTCCCTGTCCAGATTACCGCCAAAGACATCGGCAAACGGATCAGCAGCCATTTCTGCCTTCTTCGCCGCCACCGCCAGTTCCACGGCGGCGTCAGCATCCGCTACCACCTGGCAATCCGGCGCGGAGATCTGCTCAATCACCCGCAAGTTGAAGTAATCCGGCCAGGTTTCCCCGCCAATCTCCAACAGACGGGAATGCAGCGTCTCCCCCACTGAGGCCAGCAGGGTGAGCACCAGGATTACCAGCATCGGCAGACTGGTCAGTGTGATGGACAGGGTGCGGCCACGACTGGCCGGCAGGTGTCGGGCGTCGGTGGTCATCCGTTACTCCACCGGATCGGTGCATTCCTCCCGGGCGCCATTCGCCCGGCACCGGATCTTGCGCTGCAGGGTCAGCATGTCCGCACTGTAGTAGCCCTTATCACGTAACTCCACCCGCGCCTGCTGCATCATTCGGTCGTATTCCCGGCGGTCCTCGGCGGGAATCTCAATCCACCACTTATCCGGCACTTTCTCTTCTTCCATGCGAACCCGGCTGATGATTTCATCGAACCCCTGGTAGAACGCTTCCCGGACGAATTGCGCCAGCTCGTTGGGTACCACTTCCGACCGACCAATCAACTGCGCTGTGATGTGGGTCAGGGGCAGATCGACAATACCGCCATCAGGCTCAAGCCCCTTGTATAGCTCCATGACTTCATAGGCGGCCAGTGGCGCCGCCAGCACATCCACAACACCGGTATTGAACATGTTCGGGGCGTTGACGATGTCCGCCACCACCGGGGTTGCCCCAATGCCGGAGATCATTTCCGCCTGGACCGGATCGTAGTCCAGTACCGCCACCCGTTTACCCGCGGCCTTGGCCAGGGTGTTGATTTTACGGTCATCGACGAACACATGCGCGGCTCCTGCCGGTGCAATGCCCATCACCACGTAACCGTTGCTGACCATGCGCTCGGCACTGCGGGAATCGGCCATCAGCTTCAGCCCCAGGCGCATCTGTTCCCTTTCCGGAAATCCGCCAATGGAATCCAGGGTACCGGTGTAACGGTTGAACAGCCGTGCCCTCAGCCCACTCATCAAGGCAGCATCACAGGTTCCGGATTTCAATTCCTCCACCATCACCGATTCACTGGTGTAAGGCACCATCTCGACATTAACGCCGAATTCAAGAATCTTCTTGCGCTGCTCCTGTGCTGCCCCGAAGACGGGTCCGGACCGACCGAAAATGTCCCAGATACACACCCGGTAAACGCGATCCGGGTCCGGCTCCAGGCCGGTCAGTTCCTGAAACGCTGCCACGCGCTCCTCAAGCGGAAGGGACTGGTTATAAATCGTGGATCGCAACTGGTCTTCATCGGACCAGGCAGCGGTGGAAAGCATGAGCAGCAGGCAGGCGGCCATCACCCGCATGACTATTGCGGAATTATGGGTAAGGTAAAACGTCATTGTTATTGTCCTGAGCTCCAGAGCGAAAGCTCAGGGTACCAGTGAAAGGCAACGGCCCCTCTGTCTCTGGTGGCAAGGGGGCCATGGCAAAAGTGTCAATAGCGCTGTCAGGAGGCCGGCGCCTTGATGGAGGATTGCGGAATGATGCTTCGACCATACATAGCCAGCACAAAACCGATCGGGAACATCAACACCCCGTATACCGCTGCCGGAATGGACATGGCACTGGATTCAAGCAACGTCAGGGTCACCATCAGCGCGATGGTCCCATTTTTGACCCCGAGCTCGACGGCGACCGCCAGGGACTCCCTTTGGGTCAGCCCAGCGCCCCGCCCGACCAGTAAGCCCAGGGCAATGCCGGCAATATTCAGCAGGATGGTGGCCGGGCCAGCCTGTTTCAGAAGATCCCATATCTGGTCACGCACACCGTAAATCAGGCCGACAATCAACACCGCCAGCACGACACCCCCAAAGATGCTGACCACACCCTCGGCCTTCTTCGCCATCGCCGGGTTTCGGGTCCGGACCACCATGCCGATGGCAACCGGGAACAGCACAATGCCAATAAGCATTCCCACGGTCTTCCATACCGGCAAGACGACGGCTTCCTGGGTGCCCATGTAGAAATCCAGCGCCAGATTGGTGAACAGCGGCAGGGTGAGAATGGTGATCAGGCTGGCACTCACGGTCAGGACAATGGACAGCGCGATGTTTCCACGGGCCAGCAGGACAAACAGATTGGACGTGGTTCCACCCGGGCAGGCAGCAATAATCACCAGGCCCACGGCAATCGCGGGTGGAACAGCCAGCAGGCTGGCCAGGGCAAAAGCCACCAGCGGCATCACCAGAATCTGAGCCACGGTTCCGACGATCATTCCCTTCGGATACACCGCAACCTGACGGAAATCGCGAACCGTCAGGGTCATCCCGATACCGATCATGATAATAAACAGGGCGACCGGTAACCCGGCTGAAATCATTGGGCTGGATTCCACACTGCCTCCAGATTGTTGTTTTTATGAAGTTAGTTGGCCATGAAAGGTAGCACAAGCCGGTCCCTCCCGGTGACAGACATTTCGCAACAACATGTAACGAACGCATCCCGTCACAGCGACTGACGATAGGGAACCATTGCCCCGGTTATTCGTGTGATTGATCCGTAATGTTGCGTATACTTTTGCAAAACAACTAATAATCCGTGCGGGCTGACAATAAGTAGCTGAAGCACAACAAGGACATAAGGACGAGACACGAATGAAACGCCTGGGAACCCTGGACGCCTCCTGGCTGGCAGTGGAATCTGAAGACACCCCCATGCACGTGGGTACGCTGCAGATTTTTTCTTTACCTGAAGGAGCCCCGGAGACCTTCCTCCGGGATATGATCAACCGGATGAAGGAAACCGGTGATGTGGCACCGCCCTGGTGCTCGAAACTGGCCTTTTCAGGATTTTTGGGGCGGCTGGTCGCTCCCGCCTGGAAAGTCGACAAGGACATCGACCTGGATTATCACGTACGCCACTCTGCCCTGCCAAAGCCCGGCGGAGAGCGTGAGCTCGGCATCCTGGTATCGCGCCTGCATTCCAACCCGCTGGACTTTTCCCGTCCACTCTGGGAATGCCATGTGATTGAAGGCCTGGAGAACAACCGTTTTGCCCTCTACACCAAGATGCATCACTCCATGATTGATGGCATCAGCGGCGTCCGCCTGATGCAAAGGGTGCTGACAACCGACCCGCACAAAACCGAGATGCTGCCGCCGTGGTCCGTCAAACCGGAGCGCCGCCGGGGCAGCAAGACCGATAAGGAAGCCACCATTCCCGCTGCGGTATCCCAGGCCATGGACGCCCTGAAACTGCAGGCGGATATGGCGCCCCGGCTGTGGCAGGCCATGAACCGGCTGATTCATTCAGCCCGGCATCCGGAGGATGGGCTGACGGCGCCTTTTACCGGCCCGCTATCCACCCTCAACCACCGGGTCACCGGCCAGCGCCGGTTTGCCACCCAGCATCACCAACTGGACCGGCTCAAGGAACTGGCCCGGGTGTCTGGCGGATCACTCAATGACATTGTGCTGTATCTGTGTGGTACCGCCCTGCGTCGTTTCCTGCTGGAACAGGATAACCTGCCGGACACACCCCTTACGGCCGGAATTCCGGTCAATATCCGCCCCGCGGATGACCAGGGCACCGGCACCCAGATCAGCTTCATGATCGCCTCGCTGGCAACGGACACCGCCGATCCCCTGGCCCGGCTGCAGGACATCAAGTCGTCTACCCGTCGCGCCAAGGAGCATCTGCAAAAGCTGCCCAAAAGCGCCTTGACCCAGTACACCATGTTGTTGATGTCGCCCTACATCCTGCAATTGATGTCCGGCATGGGGGGAAGGATGCGCCCAGTGTTCAACGTCACCATCTCCAACGTTCCGGGGCCTCAGCGCACCCTTTATTACGAAGGGGCAAAGCTGGAAGCCATGTACCCGGTGTCCCTGATTGCCCATGGCGGTGCGCTCAACATTACCTGCCTCAGTTATGCAGGCGCATTGAACTTCGGCTTCACGGGATGCCGGGATACGTTGCCCAGTATGCAGAAGCTCGCAGTGTATACCGGTGAAGCGCTGGACGAACTGGAAAGCCTGATTCTGCCTCCGCCGACTCCATCAGTCGCCAAGGTCAAAAGCGCACCCCGTAAAAAAGTCACCCCAAAAGCCTGAGGGCCGGGGCAGTCTGGTCAATCGTCTCCATATGACGTTGCATCGCGGCCGGATCAGTCAACGTGATCCGGCCATCACTCAGCTTCATAAACCAGTTGACAGTTTTTACCAATCACTCTTACCTACACTCGAGTATTGAACCGGGCACTGACCACAACAAAAACATCTGACAAGAGAGGCACGCCATGTCAGCACAGCTTTCAATTCCGTCCAAAAAGGATTCCGTCAGCGAAGAAGAATGGCAGCTTCGCACTGACCTCGCCGCCGCCTACCGGCTGGTCGCTCTTTACGGCTGGGACGACCTTGTTTTTACCCACATTTCCGCCCGGATTCCCGGTGACGAGCATCACTTCCTGATCAACCCCTACGGCATGATGTTTGAGGAGATCACCGCCTCCAGCCTGGTACGTGTGGATCAGGATGCCAACAAGATCGACCCCGATGACTTCGACATCAACCCCGCCGGCTTCACCATCCACAGCGCGATTCACGCGGTACGGGAAGATGCCGCCTGCGTCATGCATCTGCACACGACTGACGGTATTGCTGTTTCGGCCCAGCAGGAAGGTCTGATACCGCTATCCCAGCAGAGCCTGTTTGCGCTGGCCAGCCTGTCATACCACGACTACGAGGGTGTTGCGCTGAGGGAGGATGAAAAAGCGCGACTGCAAGCAGATCTGGGTAACGCCAACTTTATGATTCTTCGCAATCATGGCCTGCTGACCACCGGCACCAGCATTGCTGATGCCTTCCTGGCCATGTACATCCTGCAGACCTCCTGCGAAATCCAGGTCCGGGCGCTGTCTGGCAACCGCCCGCTGACGCCAATCCCCAGAGGCATTGTAGACACCATCAAACAGCAGGCGGAACAGGTCACCAAAGGTCTCGGCGGCAAACTGGCATGGCCGGGCCTGCTGCGTAAGCTCGATCGCATTGACGCCAGTTTCCGGGACTGAAAGGGATTCACCTTTATGCTTGCCAACCTGGGCCTTCTGGGCGGTCTTGTACTTCTAATTGTCATGGCCCTGCGCGGGGTCAACATTCTGATTGCAGCACTGGTATCCAGCCTGCTGGTCGCGGTCACCAATGGTCTGGGCATTTCTCCTGCGTTGCTGGAGCACTTTCCTTTTGGTCCGCTGGGGGCTTTCAGCTTCGCCGGTAAATTCTTTGTGCTGTTTCTGACCGGGGCCGTTTTCGGCAAGATGATGGCCTCCAGCGGGGCCGCCGGTTCCATTGCCAGCGCCATTACCCGGGGGCTGGGTGCCAAACACACCATTCTGATTACCATGCTGGTGTGCGCACTGCTCACTTACGGTGGTGTGGTGGTATTTGTGGTGATCTTCACCATGTACCCACTGGGCGTCGCGTTAATGCGAGAGGCCAACCTTCCCAAACGTCTGTTCTGCGGGGCCACAGCACTGGGCGCTGGCACTTTCACCATGACCGCATTGCCCGGCACGCCGTCCATCCACAACGTCATCGCCGCGTCAGCACTGGGCACGGATCTTTTTGCAGGCGCATTGATCGGTCTCACCGCGGCCGTTGTGATGTTTGTGGTTGGCATGGTGTATCTGGAGCGTCAATGGACAAAGGCTCGTGCAGCCGGTGAAGGGTATTCGGTGAACGCCCAGGACGAGTATATGGAGAGCATGGCGCCGGCACTCCAGCACGGCCCGAAGTGGCAGCTGAGCATTCTGCCGCTGGCATTGGTACTGGGAACCATTATTCTGCCCAGACTGCTGGTTGCCCTGGGCCTGGCAGATAATGAGACCGCCGTGATTGGCGAGCTGATCGGTTTTGCCAATGCCGAACCCATCATCTGGCCAAGCATTGCGCTGGTCATTGGTGCCGCCAGCTGCGTGGTGCTGTTCCCGGATTTTCGCAAGAAGGCCATGGAGAGCATGGGCGCAGGTGCAAACGATGCCATCATGCCTTTGCTCAACACCGCAGCGGTGATCGGTTTTGGCAGCGTCGTCACCCAGACCGAGGGCTTCAGCGCGTTCGCCCAATGGGTGCTGAATCTTCCGCTGCCTCCGCTGCTCTCGGTGTTCGCTTCAGTCAGTGTGGTTTCCGCGATTGTGGGCTCCGGCTCTGGCGGACTGCAGATCTTCATGCAGACGTTTGCGGAAAACTACCTTTCCATGGGGGTGGATCCGGAAGAGCTCCACCGCATTGCGACATTGGGCTCTGGCGGTATTGATTCACTGCCCCACTGCGGAGCCGTCATCGCCATGCTGACGATCATGGGCCTGAAGCACAAAGAGGCTTACAAGGATATTTTTATGGTCACCGTTGCCATCCCGGTGCTGGCAACGCTGATCGCCATTGGCATGGCGTCGCTGGTCTGAGGTGCCCGCTTCAGGCGCCCTCGCTCTTCCAGTGAGCGGCGCCCACAAAAATCAGCTGAAGGAAGCGGGTGGTCCGCTTCCGGATCTGGTCAACCTGGTAATCGTCATCCGGTGAAACGCCCAGCAGGTCCGTAAGACAGAACGCCACCGTCCGTACCACCAGGTCGCAGGTCATATCCAGATCGGCGTCACTCAGGTGTTCCGCCAGCCGCATACGCCTCAGGTCATTAGCCAGCTCGCTGGCGAAGAACCGCATCTCACTGCGAATCCCTTCCTGCACGGCGCGGCTCTCCCCCGCCAGGCCCTGAGCCATAAAGAAGAAGAAGCTACGGTTTGCCTGCACGTGGTTTATAAAAATGCCGACCGATTCTTCCATCAACTTGTCAGCCTGCAACACATTGTTGCGCGCTTCCCGCATCATGCGCCTGAGCACAAGTCCCAGTTCATCGACAAGCTGCAACCCCAGATCGTCCATGTTGCGGAAGTGCCGATAGAAGGACGTGGGTACCACACCTGCCTGACGAGTCACTTCGCGTATGCCCAGACTGGCAAAATGCCGGCCCTTGCCAACGAGGGTTAATGCCGCACTCATCAGTTTTTCCCGGGTCTCTCCCGGCTTGCGCCGCTGCTTTTCTGCCATGCCCTCACCGTACTGCAGGTTTCAGTTATATCAGGTACACAAGTGTACACATTTCGGAAAGATAAAGTACCTGAAGCTTGTCATTTTGCGCCAAGAGAAAAAATACCGATTGCCCACCAACAACTCCCTGTGTACAGTCGTACACATAAGTGAACAACTGTACACAACGGTGCAGATAGAGAGAGCCATTATGTTATCCAGAATCGAAAAAACATCCGCATTACAGTGGCTGGGCAAGCAGCTTTTTAACCGGGAAGATCCGGCTGCTTTTTTTGACCCGCTGCTGGAACGCATCAACCCGATGTGGGTACAACAGTACACACCAGCGCGGGTTGAACGTATTGAAGACGAGACCGCCGACACCAAAACTTTCGTTCTGAAACCGGCGAAACGTTGGGCAGGATTCCAGGCCGGTCAGCATGTGAACATCTGTATTGATATTGATGGCGTACGCCGGAACCGGACCTTCAGCCTGTCCAGCGCTCCCGCGCAATGGCACGACAACGGAACCGTTACGTTGACCATCAAGCGCCTGCCGGGCGGTCTTGTCACCAACTGGATGCACGACAACCTGCAGCCGGGCGCCACCCTTGGCCTGGGCGAAGCGTTTGGCGACTTCCTGACACCGGAAGCCGGTGAACCACTGCTCTATATCGCTGGTGGCAGTGGCATCACGCCGGTTCTGAGCCAACTGGAAACCCTGGCGGCCTCCAATTATGAGGCGCCGGTCACCCTGTTGTATTTCGTGCGCACCCAGGCAGACATCATTGCCGCGCAGAAACTGTACGAGCTGCGCCAGAACTGGAACGCGCTCACTCTCAACATTATTGCGACCAATGAGAGTGAAACGCCGCGCTTCCTGAAAGAAGCCGATCTTGACGAAGTATCCGGCATTGACGCTCGCCGCTGCTACCTGTGCGGCCCGAAGGGCCTGATGGATCTGGCCACAGACTTGCTCACCCAACGCGGGATTACCGAAGACCGGATGCACAGCACCTTCTTCGCAGCTCCAAAAGCGGCTCTGGATACCGACGCCCTGGGAGGCGAGGTTCGCTTCAGCAATAGCGATATCAACGTGTCGTCAGAAGGCGACGCTCCGCTACTGGACATTGCCGAGGCCGCTAAGCTGTCACCCCGTTACGGCTGCCGCATGGGGATTTGTCATCAGTGCAGCTGCAAGAAAACCAGCGGCACCGTCGTTAATCGTTTAACCGGAAAAAGCTCCGGGCCCGGAGAGGAGAACATTCAATTGTGCATATCCGTTCCTCAGGGCCCCGTTACCGTTGAGCTTTAACTGAAAAAGACAGGAGTACCATCATGAAACAGATGAACGAAGCACAACTGAACGAGCTTGAACAAGACCTGAACGCCATCCGCGATGAGGTAATCGCCGATCTGGGTGAGCGTGACGCCAACTATATCCGTCGCGTCGTGCGTCTGCACCGGGCGCTGGAAGTCAGCGGCCGGGTGATGATGCCCTTCGGCTTTATTCCCCCGGTTTTTGTCGCGGCTACAGCGGCGCTGGGCATCTCCAAGATCATCGAGAACATGGAAATCGGCCACAACGTCATGCACGGTCAGTACGACTGGATGAACGATCCGTCCCTGCACTCACAGACCTACGAGTGGGACACCGTGTGCACCGGCGACTCCTGGCGTCTGACCCACAACTACGAGCACCACACCTACACCAACATCATTGGTAAGGACCGGGACTATGGCTATGCCCTGCTCCGCCTGAGCGATGACGAGAAATGGCGCCCGGCCCACAGCCTGCAGTTCATCAACTACATTCTGCTGAGCGTATTTTTCCAGTGGGGCGTGGGGCTGCATGAGCTGGAATTTGAGCGTATTCGCCGCGGCGAAGTCAGCCTGAAAGAGAAACTGCCGTTCCTGAAAGGGTTCTTCCGCAAGGGTGGCCGTCAGGCGTTCAAGGATTACGTGTTCTTCCCGCTGATCACCTTCCCGGTTGCACCGATCGTGCTGGCCGGCAATATCAGCGCCAACCTGATGCGTAACCTGTGGTCATCCACGGTGATCTTCTGCGGCCACTTCACCCAGGATGCAGAGACCTTTACCGAGGAAGAGTGTGAAGGTGAAAGCAAGGGGCACTGGTACCTGCGTCAGCTGACCGGGTCATCCAACTTCTCGGGTAACCGGTTTGTTCACCTGCTGAGTGGCCACCTGAGCTATCAGATGGAGCACCACGTATTCCCGGATCTGCCGGCACACCGCTACCCGGAAATCTCAGAGAAGGTCCAGGCGGTCTGCAAGAAGCATGGTATCCACTACAATACCGGCAGCTTCGCCGGACAGTATGGCACCGTGCTCAAGCGGATCCTCAGCTACTCACTGCCTGATCGCCTGCGGGAGAAGTGGACAGCTCTGCCTCAATCAGCCTGATTCAGGCAATCTGTAACAATCTGAGTAATTGCGGCCGGTGCTGGTTCTGAACCACATCGGCCAGCGTGTATTTGTCGAGGGTTTCCAGAAACGCTTTCAGAGCCTCCCCAAACATCGACTTCAGCCCGCATACTGGCGTGATCCGGCAGGCAGCGCCCGACGAGAAACATTCAACAATATTCATATCCTGCTCAGTTTCTCTCACCAGTACACCAATATTAATGTCTTCCGGCGCCATATGCAGGCGCATGCCCCCGTTCTTACCCCGGATCGTTTCGATGTATCCCTTCTTGTTAAGCTGATGAACCACCTTCATCAGGTGATTCTTGGAGATATCGTAGCTGTCGGCAATTTCCTGGATGGTAGCCAGGCGGTCACCCTGCACTGCCAGATAGATCAGCACACGCATCGAATAGTCTGTGTAGCGGGTGATGTGCATTCGTTTACTCCAAGGATGCGAATGAGAAGCTCAAGACG
Organism: Marinobacter sp. DUT-3; assembly: GCF_050379435.1. Classification (NCBI taxonomy): domain Bacteria; kingdom Pseudomonadati; phylum Pseudomonadota; class Gammaproteobacteria; order Pseudomonadales; family Marinobacteraceae; genus Marinobacter; species Marinobacter sp. DUT-3. Next base: position 30,338 of record NZ_JBNRMG010000018.1, on the reverse strand, counting down.
ACGGCCTGGTAATCAGGAAGGCCGCCAGCCCTATAAAAAACAGGCCAAGCGCCGCCAACAAAGCTGTCGACGCGCCTGACAGGAAAAGAATCGACCAGCTGATCACCAACATCACACAGGCGAGAACCTTGCCACGCCTGGGTACTGCCCTACGCTCTCTCCAGTTCTCAATAGCCGGCCCGAACGTACGATGATTTTCCAGCCATGAAGCAAATTCCGGCGACCCTTTACTGGCGAAAAAGGCGGCCAGCAATATGAAGGGGGTGGTCGGCAGTAACGGAAGCACGACACCCAGCAGACCGATTCCAGCGAACATATACGCTAGAAACTTGAATACGGTTTTTCCGGGAGCGTCGCTCATCTGCAAAGACTCTGTCACCTGACGTTGTGCTCTATAGTCTACCAGCAATCAGTGCACAGACCTTCCCAGTTGCTTCAACGACACCAGCCTCGCCACATAGGCAATCTTGATACCCACCGCAAACAGCAACGTTCCGATGTGTGCCAGTATCTGATACGGCATGGCCAGCAGGCCGGACAAAGGGTAAGCCAATAGCACGGTCACAAGCAGCCCTACTGCTGACCAGAAAAGCGCGCCGTTGGAAAAGGACAACAACCTCTCCATCACACCCCCTCCATAACAAATATAATGAATACACCTTAAAGATTAATGTCGTTTGCGCACGCACGCAACCAGTATCTGCGTCCATACCCATTATTGGTGACTTAACTACCACCAAATATATCAACTCATGGCGTTTACACTCTCAAATATAAAGATGTATTATTTTTACATCTTAACTGGGGCGTGAACGCATGCTTCATCAACATACTCAACCCGGAATCACATTCTCTCCATCGTATCGATGGTCATAAGGGAGACGCTCAACATGGCCAAATACCGCCGTCTATGGTTTTTACTGATCGCAATCGTGGGGGTTACCTTCACGTTGCTGGGATACTTTGGTGCAGAGGTCTACCGCGCTGCACCCCCCATTCCGGATCGGGTTGTGTCCGCCAACGGCGACACCCTGATGACCGAAGAAAGCATTCTCGACGGCCAGACTGCCTGGCAGTCGGTCGGCGGCATGCAGCTTGGCTCCATATGGGGGCATGGGGCCTACCAGGCACCTGACTGGACGGCTGACTGGTTGCACAGGGAACTGGAAACCTGGCTGGAAATTGCTGCTCAGGAAGAGTACGGGCAAGACTGGCACAGCCTCAGCGGGCAGGAGCAGAACGCCCTTCAGTACGACCTGAAGACCGAATACCGCACCAACACCTACGACGACGCCACCAGCACCCTTCACCTGTCGGAACGCAGGACTGCCGCCATTGCCGAAACAGCCGACTACTACAGCCGGCTGTTCAGCAACGCACCGGAGCTGCAGTCCACCCGTGAAAACTACGCGATGAAGGAGAACACCCTGCCCAGCGCCGAGCGCCGCGAGCAGATGACCGAGTTCTTCTTCTGGACCGCCTGGGCTGCCGCCACGGAGCGTCCCGATAGTGACGTCACCTACACCAATAACTGGCCCCACGAGCCTTTGATTGACAACAAACCCAGCGCGGAAAACGTCGTCTGGTCGTTGATCAGTGTGGTACTACTGATTGCCGGCGTAGGTGGTCTGATCTGGGCCTGGGCTTTCCTGCGCAAAGAAGATGAGGAACCGGAAGCGCCGCTCAAGGATCCGCTGAGCGCCGTCGGGCTCACGCCTTCCCAGAAAGCACTGGGCAAATACCTGTTACTGGTGGTGGGTCTGTTCACCTTCCAGGTCATGCTCGGCGGCTTTACCGCGCATTACACGGTGGAAGGTCAGAGCTTCTACGGCATCAACACCTCGGAATGGTTCCCCTATTCCCTGCTGCGTACCTGGCACATTCAGGCCGCCATGTTCTGGATCGCCACCGGCTTCCTGGCCGCCGGCCTGTTCCTCGCTCCCATCATCAATGGTGGCAAGGACCCGAAATTCCAGAAACTGGGTGTCGACCTTCTGTTCTGGGCTCTGGTGGTTGTAGTTGGCGGATCCTTCATCGGCAACTTCCTGGCCATCTCGCAGATCATGCCAGCGAACCTCAGCTTCATGCTGGGTCACCAGGGTTACGAGTATGTGGACCTTGGCCGCCTCTGGCAGATTGGCAAATTCCTCGGCATCGTGTTCTGGCTGGTACTGATGCTTCGCGGCATTGTGCCTGCCCTGCGTCAGCCCGGTGACAAGAACCTGCTGGCCCTGCTGACCGCCTCGGTAGTCGCCATCGGCCTGTTTTACGGCGCCGGTTTCTTCTATGGCGAGCGCACTCACATCTCCATCATGGAATACTGGCGCTGGTGGATTGTCCACCTGTGGGTAGAAGGCTTCTTCGAGGTGTTCGCCACCGCTGCCCTGGCGTTCATCTTCTGCAGCATGGGCCTGGTGTCCCGCACCGTGGCGACATCCGCCAGCCTGGCCTCGGCCAGCCTGTTCATGCTCGGTGGTGTACCGGGCACCTTCCACCACCTGTACTTCTCCGGCACCACCACTCCGGTGATGGCGGTGGGTGCTACCTTCAGTGCGCTGGAAGTGGTGCCGCTGGTGGTTCTCGGCTACGAGGCCTGGGAAAACTGGCGCCTGAAGTCCCGCGCTCCGTGGATGGAAAATATCCGCTGGCCGCTGACCTTCTTCGTGGCTGTTGCCTTCTGGAACATGCTGGGTGCAGGCGTACTCGGGTTCATGATCAACCCACCGATCGCGCTGTATTACATCCAGGGGCTGAACACTACGCCCACCCACGCCCATGCAGCCTTGTTCGGTGTCTACGGCTTCCTGGCCCTGGGTTTCGCACTGATGATCCTGCGCTACATCCGCCCGCGCATTGTCTTTGACGAGCGGTTGATGAAGGTGGGCTTCTGGTGGCTGAACATTGGCCTGGTACTGATGCTGTTCACCAGCCTGCTGCCCATCGGCATCATCCAATTCGTGGCCAGCGCCAGCGAAGGCCTGTGGTACGCCCGCAGCGAAGCCTTCATGCAGAGTGATATTCTGCAGACCCTGCGCTGGGTGAGAACCATTGGCGACGTGGTCTTCATCATTGGCGCCCTGGCGGTAACCTGGCAGGTAGTGAAAGGGATCTTCTTCCCGGATCTGCGGCCTGTCGAGACAATCCCCGAAGGAGCCGCTCCCGAGCAGGCGTAAGTCTGTCCGCCCACAGCGGGGTCGATGTCGGCCCCGCTTTCATTTCTGGCCAGGAGTTACTCCGCGAGAGGTATCGGATTGAGGCGAATTATCTGCAATACTATGGTTATCCTTTATACAAAGCTTCCAGATGGGGACACCTGCCCATGGCACAATCCAAGCTGACAGACCGTTTCGGTCGCACCGTTAACTACGTGCGCCTGTCCGTTACTGACCGCTGCGATTTCCGCTGCGTGTACTGCATGGCCGAGGAAATGACGTTCCTGCCCCGCCAGCAAGTGCTGACACTGGAAGAGATTGCCCGCGTGGCTAGAACCTTTGTTTCCCTGGGTACCGAGAAAATCCGGCTGACCGGGGGCGAGCCTTTAGTACGGCGGGATATTCTGGAACTGGTCAAGGAAATCGGCAGCTACGGTCTGCGGGACTTTGCCATGACCACTAACGGCAGCCAGTTGCCAACCATGGCAGAGCCACTGCGCAAAGCCGGACTCAAACGGCTGAATATCAGCCTGGATTCCCTGGATGCCGACAAGTTCAGCCGCATCACCCGCACCGGCAAGCTTGCCCAGGTGCTTGATGGTATCGACGCTGCCAAAGAAGCCGGTTTTGAAGGCATCAAGCTCAATACCGTGGTCATGAAAGGTGGTAACGACCAGGAAGTGCCGGAACTGGTGGAGTTTGCCCGCAAGAAGAAGGTGGACATTACCTTTATCGAGGAAATGCCACTGGGTGAAATCTCCGAGCATGACCGTGGTGAGGTGCTATGCACCAGTGATGAGGTTCGGGATATCATCAGCCAGCGCCATGAACTGGTCCCCACGCCTGAAGATTCCGGTGGCCCTGCCCGCTATTACCGGATGCCGGACAGCGATGTCCGTGTCGGTTTTATTTCGCCCCATTCCCACAACTTCTGCTCTACCTGCAACCGCGTTCGGGTAACGGTAGAAGGCCGCCTGCTGCTTTGTCTTGGCAATGAGCATTCCGTCGACCTGCGTCGTGTTCTGCGCGGCCATCCGGTCACTAATGACAAGCTGCGGGAAACCATCATTAACGCCATGGACCTGAAACCTGAGCGTCATCACTTCTCTACTGAAGGTGATGTCCAGATTCTTCGGTTTATGAATATGACTGGAGGCTGAGGCCCTGAATCTCTGACCCGGAGTTAACGCCCGGAAGGGGGTGGGCCCTCCGGGCTCATGCGACTTTAGTGATTGCCGTCGTGATTACCCATGTCCATGTTGTGGCCCGACATAGTCTGACTCATGTCCTGGGTCAGGTGTTGCATAGTCACCTCTTTGAACCCGACTACTTCTCCACCAAATTCATTGGCGAACTCTACCGCTGAATTTTCCGTTGCAAACGAAGCCAGGGTTGGCCCCATGGCGCCAGTGCGCTCTGATCCCACCACAAAGAAAGCTTTCCGGGCGTCGATCAATGCGGTGTCGTCCGGGCGTTCCCAGTCAGTCTGGGCCATGTCGTGGACGTAGAGGGTGTGGTCACGCTTTGCGTTTTCGGGCTGCAGCGCCCAGGAGAACATGTCGCGGGTTGAACAGAACTTGTGTACTTGCTGCTCGCGGGCGGTGATGGCTTCGCCTTTTGGCCCACCGAAACCGGTGATAGCCATGCCGCAGACGTGGCATTCATCACCGGATTCGAAATGGACCGGCCCGGGCTTTTCGATGACCTGCTCTTGAGGTTCGGAGCAACCGGCCAGAAAGATGGCAAACACCACCACGGCAGACAATGCTTTAAAACTAACAGTACGCATGGAACTCTCCGGATCAGATTCGGCGGCGACGGAACAGGGCCCAGGCGCCAGCAAGGGGGATGACAAACCAGAGCACCAGGGCGAACCACAACCCATTGGCACCAATGGGAAGATCCGCACCGAGGCTCAGTACGCCGCTTAGCTGGGCGCCCTCGCCGAAGGCGACGATGTTGAGCAGGCGGTAGATATCCGTGGGGTTCAGCATCAGCAGCCAGGGCAACAGTTCGGGGTTCAGTTTGCCCTCGCTGGCTACCAGGGTGCCCAACAGCATCAGGTCAAAGATCAGTACGAAAAAGAACCAGATACCGAGGGCCAGGCCTGCCGCTACGGGCTTTTCACTGACTCGCACGCTGATCAGGTAAGCCAGCGCTATAAAGCCCCAGCCCAGCAGGATGGTGGAGACAATAAACCGAAACATGGCGGCGGCCAGAGCGCCAATGGCCACATCGTCAACCAGAAGGGCGATGGCAACCCCGGCAACCCCAAAGCCGAGCAGCGTGGCAAATGCCAGGGTCAGGCTATGGCCGAGGAATTTTCCGAACAGCAACTGGCCACGACTGAGCGGATAAGTCATCAGCAGCAGTAGAGTTCCGCCTTCTTCCTCTCCCACGATGGCGTCGTAGGCCAGCAGCAGGGCGATCAGAGGGATCAGGAAAATGCCCAGGCTGGCGAGACTGGCAATGGTGGCAGGTGTAGAGGCATAACCCACCTGCCCCGAGGCCGCTGCGCCAAACCACGCAATACCCAGGGCCAGCACCGCAAATACCAGCGCGATGGCAATCAACCAGCGATTGCGCAGGCTGTCACTGAGTTCCTTACGGGCGATGGTCCAGATACTGTTCACTGGGCACCTCCACGATGGGCCAGGCCACCGGAGCCGATAAAGTGCACGTACACGTCCTCCAGAGTGGGCTGGTGAATGCCCAGATCCTGAACCTCCCCGGAAGCCAGCAGGGCCCGGATCATGTCCATTTTTTCAGATGGGCGTACGTCCACGTGCAGGCGTCCGTTGCCCTTTTTGATCATCAGGCCATTGCCCGCCGAGGCTCCTGCAATAACCTTCTCCAACGACAGCACGCCATTGGCAGGTTCAATGGACAGGGTTACCGGCATGTTTGCCTGTCGGCGCAACGCCGTCAGATCACCCACAGCTTTCAAAGCGCCGTCGGTAAGAATCGCCGCACGGTCGATATAGGGCTCCACCCCCGGCAGCACATGGGAACAAAGCACAATGCCCGTGCCTTCATCCCTTAATTTGCGCAGCAGCCGGTACAGATCCGCCGTTGCCACGGGGTCCAGCCCCACGGTGGGCTCATCCAGCATCAACAGCTTCGGTTTGCCCAGAAGGGCCTGAGCGAGTCCCAGCCGCTGACGCATACCCTTGGAATAGGTTTTCACCCGCGCGTTCACGGCATCGCCAAGGCCCACCTGCTGCAGTAGCTCCGGCACCTGTTTCAGGGGCGCACTTTTAAGGCGGGCAAAGTGATTCAGTATCTCCCGTCCGGTCAGCTGCGGGTAGAACATGACATTCTCCGGCAGATAACCAATGTGCTGGCTGACATGGGGATCACCCGCCTCGCCGCCAAGCACCGACAACTTGCCCTGGGTCGGCGTCATCAGCCCCAGTATCAACTTGATACTGGTAGTTTTGCCCGCACCATTGTGGCCAAACAGCCCAAGGATCTCCCCTGGCTCCAGGCGCAGATCAACGCCGTGCAAAACCGGAGTCCTGTCGTACCGGTAACTCACATTCTCAAGACGGAAACAGCTCATCAGGACTCCGGTTGTATAGATTCGGGCTGACTCATCAGCGGGTGAGAATCGCTGACACCAGCGGCTTTGACCACGGGAAACGCATCTTGCACCCAGCGCAGGGTATCCACCGCCGGGCTGTACATCAGCACCTTGGCCTCCGGGTAGGTCCACAGCAACCGATCCACATTGTCATTGGGCTCATACGCTACATCCCCAATACCGTCCTGATTGCGATCCCACCCGAGATAATCACTCCAGTAGTTGCCTCTACCCTCCTTCGACCACTCCTGGGTACGGGTCGCCACATACTTCACCTGGCGCTGATTATTCACGAACGCATTACTGAACACCTCGTTGTCCTCCGACCCCGCTGTCAGGTGAATGCCGATATCGCTGTCCCGGAACACATTGTCCTCGAAGGTGTTGTACAACGAGTTATAAATAAACACCGCCTTACCCTCCGCCCCGGAAATCGACACACCTGCCGTCTGGCCCTGCGACACCCCGGTCACAACATTACCCCGCAACTGAGAATTGGTAATGAAATTCATCAGAATGCCGTAATTCTCATCGTTCTCGGACCGGTTATTGATCACCTTCAGATACTTGCTCTGCATCAACGCATACCCGGTCCGAGTCCCCCGGGTCACATTGCCCTCCAGCAGATTGTGCATCGAATACATGTAATGAATGCCATAGCGCAGATCCGTCATCAGATTGTTACGGATCTCATTGTTATTGGCGGTTTCAATATAAATCGCATCCCGGGTCTGACTGATGTCATTACCCTCAATCAACGCCCCGGTGGTATTAAACAGATGAATCCCATTCCCCCGGTCCTGGGACCGGATGGCGGAATCCCCACGAATGTGGTTATTGCGAACCGTCACGTCCTTTGTGGCATCGAGCCAGATCCCGAACGCCGGCCCCTGCAAACGGTTATTCTCGATAACCGCCCTCCGGGCTTCCCGCGCCACAAAAATCCCGGCATCCAGCTCATTCAGATCGCCTCCCCAGTTACGCACCTGGCAACCGGAAAACGTCACCTCCGCCGCCAGGATATCGATAGCATTACCCACACCGCCACCGTCAATCACCGTATCGGCATGACACGACACCGTGACACCGGGCACCCGGAAATCCAGCGGCGGAAGTTGCTCGGGAGGCAGCTCAAAGACAGCACCGGGTTCCAGTGCATCCAGCTGATCCTGCAGGTCCGCTTGAGCGGTCAGCGATAACAGAGCGACTGTCAGGGCCACTCCGTAACGCAAAATTTGAATCATCAACTTCTCTCTGGGAAAGAAACGTTAAGAGGCCAGCACCAAAAGTGCGGCAATCCAAGTGGAGAGACCTTTCCAAAACTGTGCGGAGCCAAGGATGGCGGAGCCCAAGCGCCACATGGGCTCGGCCGAGCGCTTATGAAGCAAAGCTTCATGCGACAGCCGAGCGACAGCAATCTATGATTGCTGGCCGGACCCGCTTGCGGGTGCCGCAAGGAGCGTGTTTTGGAAAGGTCTCTCCACTTGGGTTGCTACTCCAAAGCCTGATGGCCGGAACCCCCGAGGGAGTTCCGACCGAAGCCTTGATCAGGCCTTCTCCACCAACATGCGCCCCCCCATCTCCATATGCAGCGCATGACAGAACCAGTTGCAGTAATACCAGTAAACCCCCGGCTTACCCGCCGTAAAGGTCACCGACGCCGTCTGCTGCGGACTGATCTCCATACTCACTCCATGGTTCACCATACAGAACCCGTGAGTCACATCCTCCACGGAATCCAGATTGGTCACATACACCGAAACCTCGTCACCCTCCTTCACCTTGAACTCCGTCATCCCGTACTGCGGCGCCACAGACGTCATGTAAACACGCACCTTGTTGCCGTCGCGGATAACCTCGTTGGCCCCCTCCAAGGTGATACCGTCTTTCTCCGCCTGCGCCCGGGCACTGGCGAATGAAGGATCGTCACGGGTGTAAATCTTCTTCGTCTTGATCTGATCACGACGAATCAGAATACAGTCATGGGGCTCCGCGTAGGTCGGGCCGTCATGAACCAGCTTCATCTCCTCACCGGAAATATCGATCAGCTGATCGTTCTCCGGATGCAACGGCCCAACCGGCAGGAAACGGTCCTTGGAGAACTTGGACAGAACTACCAGCCACTTGCCGTCGGCATCGCGGGACTCGGTCAGCGACGCATGGTTGTGCCCCGGCTGGTAATGCACATCCAGTTTCTGGCGGATGTAATTGGTCTTCTCACCATTGTAATTCTTGATGGCATCGGCGATGTTCCACTTGCACACCTGGCTGTCGATAAACAGCGTGGTATAGGCGTTACCGCGACCATCAAAGGTGGTATGCAGCGGCCCAAGACCCAGCTCCGGCTCTGCCACGATGGCATCGCGCAGCTCGATGTTGTCATCGAAGACGTCGTCCAGCTTGTCGATCTGGATAACCGAACAGGTTGGGGATAGCTTGCCATTGGCAATGAAGTACTTGCCGTCTGGCGATGTGTTCAGACCGTGCGGGTTCTTCGGCACCGGAATGTAACGGGTCAGCTTCGAGCCCTCACGCCCGTCCACCACCGGTACGTCAGAATCACCAACGGTCTTGAAATCGCCGTTCTTGACCGCGGCTTCAATCCGCTCGACGTTAAACACCACCACCCAGTCGCGGTCGTTGCGCATGGTGCCGGCCAGATCCACCGCTTTCTCCGAGTTGTAACAGGTAGAGGCGGCGTACTTGCCGGTATAGTCGGCGTCCGTGTTATCCAGGTTACCGTCGACAATCACCTGCCAGGCCACTTCCATGGTGTCTGCATTAATGGCGCTGAACATGGTGTAACTGTTTTCCAGGCTGTAGTCGCTGCCGTCATTGGGATGCGGAATCACGAACTCGGCATTACAGAACACGTATTTGGTGCGAGGCACTTTCTGCAGTCGCAGGCCGTGAATGGCCTGAACGTTCGGCACATGGGTAATCTTGTCCGTCTTCATGATATCCAGACGGATGCGGGCAACGCGGCTGTTGGCCTTGTCATTGATAAACAGGTACTTGCCGTCGTAACGACCGTCTTCCATGGAAATGTGGGGGTGGTGACAGTCACCGTTCAGGTAAGTCTTGTCATGCCCCAGTACGTCCTTGCTTTCATTGGTGATGCCCCAGCCGGTGGCGGAGTCCACGTTGAACACCGGAATACGCATCAGCTCACGCATGGAAGGCACGCCCAGAACACGCACTTCGCCCTGGTGACCACCGCTCCAGAAGCCGTAATACTCGTCCAGCTCGCCGGGCGCAACATGGACCTTGTTTTTGGCGTCCTTGACCGCAGCAGCCCAGGACTCCCGCGTCATGACGGCACCGCCAAGCCCTGTTGCGCCCACGGCGCCTGCCAGTGCGGTTGCCCCCAGGAATTTTCGGCGGCTCAGGCCGTTTTCATCCAGTGCATCTTTGCCAGGTTCTTCTCTCTTTTTCATAGCGTCCAACTCCGTTGTTGGTAATGGCGGTATTGCGTATCGTTTCACTGCATTTCCTATGTCACCTGGGTGACCGGTATCTGTTCCGGATGGCCCGGTGCGTTATGGCCACGGCGTTTGCCGCGGCGCTTTACGATCAGCGGTGGGCACTTGTTGTCATTGAAATAGGTCACCTGGCAATCAAGGCAATAGTGGCACTCCATGTAGTTGATCCTGCCATCAGGGTGAATGGCCTGTACTTCACACTCGTGTTCACACAACCGGCACGGGTTTCCGCATTCCCTGCGGCGTTTCAGCCAATCGAACACTCTCAGTTTGGTGGGCAACGCCAGCGCGGCTCCCAGCGGGCACATATAGCGACAGAACACCTTGCGGGTGAACAGGTTGACCACCAGCAACATCACCGCGTAGGTCACAAACGGCCAACTGCGGTCGAACCGGAGGGTAATGGCGGTCTTGAACGGTTCGATTTCCGCCAGTTGCTCCGCCGTGGATAAGGAATCCAGAGACACCCCGAACAGCCCGAGAAGAATGAGGTATTTGATGGCCCATAAGCGCTCGTGAACCGCAAAGGGCAGATCGTACTGGGGCACCTTCAGTTTGCGGGCAATCTCGTTGAGCAGTTCCTGCAAGGCGCCGAATGGGCAAAGCCAGCCACAATAGACCGCACGCCCCCACAACAGGACAATTCCAGCGACAGCAGCCCAGAGCACAAACATGATGGGATCGATCAGAAAGGTATCCCAGCTGAAGTCACTGACAAGGCTGTGCACGAAAGTCAGCACGTTCACAATCGAGAGCTGGCCCAGTGCGTACCAGCCAATAAAGAACAGGGTGTAAGTCAGAAAGGCATGGCGGATGTAACGGATCAACCTGGGGCGACTGGCCAACCAGTCCTGGAAGAACAGGATCAGCAACAGCACGACGATGCCCGCGCCCAGCACCGCCACCTGGAACTGGCGCTGGTACCAAACCTGGACCCACAGGGGCTGCGTTTCCAGCCATTCTTCCTCGGTCAATTCCGCATTTGGCCGGGAGTAGTAATGATCCGGCAACTGGTACTCGAGCGGGAATACAGCAAATTCACTGTCCAGCGGGCCGGTCTGGCGCTTGACCGACAACTCGAGCGACCAGGGTGTACCCGGGTCGAAGTTATACTGCTGGCGGATGATGAAGATCGCCATTTCGGAAAAGCGAGGCATACCTTCTGCGTAGACGTCGCTCAGGCGGTGATAGTCCAGATCGCGGAAATTGAAGGTATCGCCAAACTGACGCACCTGTATGCGGTCGAAAATACCGCCACGCACGTAACCGGAGCCCTTGAAAGAGTATTCACCGTCAGCCATAACGGCGATCGCATGCTCACCCTCTTCCAGTTCGGACATCAACCACTGGTACTGGCTCTCTCCCAGCAGGTTTTTCCCAACGGTGGGCACATTGAGGTAACCGGTGTAGAGATCGATCAGTGTCTCATCGCGCTCGGCCGGTGCGGCTTCATCAATGCCTTCCGCCCCGGTTCCCTTGAAGGCGTCGTCTACCTGCCCACGGGTAAGCAACAAACGACGTACGGAGCCGTCACCGGTCAGGTCAGCCCAGCTTTTTTCGGTAAATTTACCGGTTCGAAGTTCCGCCATCGGTGGCCTGGAGTCACTTCCTCCTTCAACCAGCCCCAGCTCGGCACCCACCCGGTGGGCGGTTTTCATGATGACCTCGTTGATCACCATCACTGTGACCGTGGCGCCGGAAAGGCCGTCTACCGATACCCGTGTGTCTGATGAGCGACCGCCCACGGTCACCCGCTGATCCGCCGCCAGCCCGGTGTACTGATCGGTAAAGATATCCAGTTTGCTCTCGGGAATGCCCACCAGAAGAATGGGCTCGTCGTGGGCAATTACCCGTGTTGCCTTGATGACGCCCTCGGTATCCAGCACCACGATGGCGTTTACCGGTTTGCCGGAGTAGGCCGGTGTCTGCACGAAATCCAGCGTCTGGTAGGCATAGCCCAGGAGCTCTTCACCATTGCGAAGCTCCTGAATTGCGCGATTGCCTTCCGTGGGTGAAATGTCTGAAACAGAGGGGAACGCCTGCGCGATCACCTGTCGGGCGGCCAGTGGCTCATAGGTATCGGGAGCCGCTGCCATGGCCGCCATCATTGGAAACAGAACCAGACACGCCAGCGAGATAATGGATGTGACAGCACGTTGAATAAAACTCACGACACCCCCGAGGGATACCTGCATGAATAGAGTAGCGACAGAAGAAATACTAATGGCTTGGCGCGTTGGGATATTTGATATTTCTCACTGCGAACGGGCTGCTTAGATAAAGCTAGCCGATATAACACAAACTTCAAATACCTCTTTCCATGCGCCTATCCAAGAACAACCGCCTGACCTTCACGGTCCAGAGGCAGGTAGTTTCCGACGTGGCCCAGGCGGACGGATTCCACCATCATGGTGAGGGGTTGTTGTGCTTCATCGGAGGAAGGCGCCATGCCTCCACGGCCGGACATGGCTGCGACAAAGACCACATCCCACGTTTGTCCTGTCTGACGCGATTCTTCAACGAGAGCGCGAAAGTCATGCACTTCATCCGGAGATTTGTCGACACATACAACCGGGGTCAGGGCGCCGCCCTCCCCTCTGGAAAAGGCGGCCTTCTCGGCTGCCGACGCATCGTCCGGAAGTTCCGCGCGACAGAATACAAACAGCAGGCGCTGGGGTTCTGCTTCGGCATTGGCGGCTTTGAGCAAGTCGGAATAGCTGGAGATCATGTGCTGGGTATCCTGTGTTCTGAAAATAGGGTCAGTCCTGACCGTCAATGAGTCGAAGCTGGCGACGGCGCTGGAGAACCGTTTGGCAAACTTCGTCCACGGACTCATCGCCGTAGCTCTGTTCGTAGTGTTTTTTGAAGCCAAAGTCGTACAGGCGGACATGGTCATCCGGCACAACACCAACGTTTTCCAGGCACTCCCGTGCGCAGTGGAGCGGGCAACCATCAATCACCACAATCGGGCGCCCGGAACGTGCGGTTTTGACCAGCGCAGGGACTTTGCCCCCGACACCGGAAATACAGGACATCTCGAACTCACCCGCGTGGTCGAGCCTGACGGCGGCATTGTTGGCGAGCTGCGCGACGTCGGAACAACCGGAACAGGAATAGATCAGCGGTCGTTGCTTTCTGGTTTTCATGGTCCCTCCACCGATGGGCCGTGACACCCGGAAAACTACTGGCTGATCTGGACCAGCCGGCCGGGGTCTGAGATAAACAGGCGGCTGCGATTGACCCGTACCAGGCCATTCGACTTCAGGTCTGCCAGAATCCGGGAAAAGGTTTCCGGCTGCATGGCCAGACGGGACGCCACCAGGCATTTCGGTAACGGCAACTCCACTTCCCCGCCTTCATCGGCGCCATTCGGCAGCAGGTCTATCAGGTACCGGATCAGGCGATCCCGGGCGCTTTGTACTGTCATGATTTCGAGGTCGTGAAAGCGTGCCACAGCGCGCCTGGCATAATGGCGAAGTGCCGCCTGGGTGTATTCGGGCTTTCTCTCCAGCAGTTCCTGGTACGCCTTGACGGGGATCATCAGTACTTCACTGGATTTGAGCGCTTCGGCGTAACAGGCGTATTTTGCCGGGTCGGCGTAGATCATGACTTCCGCGAAGCAGTCGCCAGGGGCAATGCTTTCCAGTGTGCGATCTATGCCGGAGGCGTCCAGGCGATACAGGCGGAGCCGGCCGGAGATCACGAAGAAGAAGTGGTGGGCCGGCATGTCCTGGCGGTACAGCAGTTGATGATGGCCAAGGCGCAGGCGTCTGGACTGTTGCATCAGTGCGGTGAGGTCCGCATCGCTCAGTGATGAGAACAGTGCATGCTTGCGCATGGGCGCCAACCGGTCATCTTCGTCAAAAGCTTTGTTCACCGCGACCAGAACCGGTTTGCTGTATCGTGTTTCGGCGGATTGTAATAGTGCCATGATGTTTGCCTCTGCATTAATAATGCATTTCATATCTGGCTTTTATGGTAGTGGGGCGAGAGGGGGAAATCGCTCCCCCGTTGTGGGTAGTTGGTGGGTTCTTTCTGAGTAATTGATTTACCTCAAAGAAGAGGTTGGCTGGTCATTTGTTCCTTTACATGGGAGCACAGGCCTACGGGTGGGACCACTTCCCAAAACACGCTCCTTGCGGCACATCCATGTGGCGCTTGGGCTCCGCCATCCATGGCTCCGCACAGTTTTGGAAAGTGGTCCCACCCGCAGGCCTCCGTACATTGGAGTTAATCTCGGGGTACTCCCCTTATTGCATCAAGGGTGAATCAGGAATTTCTAGATCCACACCCTCCACACCGGTTTCCGCAGCCAGAACCTGTAGGTATTGACGGAACGCCCGTCGGGTGACGCTTTCGCTCAGGTATTGTCGTATCTGCGGCTTCACGTGTTCGTAGGGCAATTGTTCGCCGTCTATTCGCTGGTCCACGCGGACGATGTGCCAGCCGTAGCGGCTTTCGATCAGTTCCGGGTTGAGGCCTTCCTGGAGGGACAGGACGGGGCGTTCGAATTCTTCTACCGTCTGGCCTTTGCTGATCTGACCCAGGCTGCCGCCCTGGTGGCGGGATTCGCAGGCGGAGTATTGTTTGGCCAGTTCGGCGAACTGGGCGCGGCCGTCGAGCAGGGAAGACAGGAGCTGCCGGCCGGCTTCTTCCTGGCGGATGCGTTCCTGGACGTCGTCCGGGGCAGCGGCCAGGAGGATGTGGCTCACCGCCAATAGAGTCGGGCTGCGGAAGCGGCCGGGGTTGGCGGCGTAGAAGCGTTCACAGTCCTGCTCGGTGGGTTCGGGGACGTCAAGTTCCTGTTCCAGTACGCGGGCAATGCGGTCTTCTTCGTCGGCGATGTCGTCCAGTTGCAGGCGGCTGGCCTGTTGCAGGAGGAGCTCGCGGATGACGAGGCTTTTGGCCGCCTCGTGCCAGGCTTCGGCGACTTCTTCGGCCGGGTGGTGCTGCATTTCCCGGGCGATGTCGTCTTCGCCGATGAGGGTGTCACCCACGTAGACCGGCGGGAACTGGTTTCTGGGTTTTTCGGCTTCACCTACTGGTATAAGTTGCATGATGTTTCTCCTCACGCGCGCTTGCGCACCACCTGATACTTCCGCCCGAAATACTCCACCGGCACGCTCAACATGTGCACCAACCGGGTGAACGGGAACAGCACGAAGATGGTCAGGCCCAGGAAGATGTGGGTCTTGTAGATCCAGTGCACGTCGGCGATGTAGTCCGCCACGCCGCCCTGCAGGGTGAAGATTCCCTGGGCCCAGGCAGAGAATTTGAGCATGGTGCCGCCATCCAGGTGCCCCATGGTTGGCAGTATGGTTGCCAGCCCGAGGGCCAGTTGAATCACCAGGATCACGATGATCATGTTGTCGGCAAAGCTGCTGCTGGCCCGCACGCGGGGGTCGGTCAGCCGGCGCCAGGCCAGCATACCGCCGCCGATAATCGCCATCACTCCGGCAATACCGCCCACCACGATCGCCATGACCTGCTTGGTGCCCGGGGTCATGAATGGCTCGTAGAGCGCGTGTGGCGTCAGCAGGCCAACCAGGTGGCCGAAGAAGATCACCAGTACGCCCACATGAAACAGTACGCTGGCCATTACCATATTCTTCTTGCGCAGCATCTGGCTCGAATGCGCTTTCCAGGTGAACTGACCCTGGTCGTAGCGCGCCCAGGTACCAATCACCATGATGACGATGGCAACGTAGGGGTAGATTCCGAATAACAGTGTGTTCAGATAAGACATTGTCGTTTCCTCCCGCGCCCTCAGGCGCCTCCTGCCTGACGGGGCGTTGCATCCGTTATCAGCTGGTCGCTCAGGTGAATGGTCTGGGTCTGTTCCAGTTCGCGGCGGCGCTGGCCAACAACGCCTCCGGTACTGCAGGAGCTTCCCTGATCGTCCACAAACTTCACCATTTCCTCTTCCCAGACTTTATCCAGGGCTTCCGGGGTGTCGTCGCGTTCTTCGGAGGCCACGAGTTGCGCCAGCTCCCGGCGGTCGGTTTGCCGACCGGACAATTCCAGTAATGAGTCCATCACTACGTGATAGAGACTCTCGCGCTGATAGAGTCGTTCACCCAGCAAACCCAGAATGTGGTGGATGTCTTCCAGCCAGTTTCTGATTTCATCCCATGGCCTGGTAGAGAGATACTCCAGGAACAGTGGCAGGTAATCCGGCAGTTCCCTCGCATCAATTTCCAGACCGTTGGTGCGGTATTGCTCCATCAGATCCACCATGGCCTGGCCGCGGTCCCGGGATTCGCCATGTACATGCTCGAACAACAACAGCGATGTCGCCCTTCCCCTGTCGAAAGTCCCCACGTAGTTTTCCTGCATGTCCATCAGGTCGTCGTCACACACCAACTCGATGCATCGGAGCAGCTGTGCTTTGTTCTTTCTCGGCAGCCGGTTGTCCTCCAGGACAGCAGCCACCAGGGCATCCCTGGATTTCTGCAGTTCGGCGGTAGGGTATTCCAGCAGCCTTGCCATAACTTTCAGTAGTTGCATGATGGCCTCCTTATTCCTGTAGCTGTCTGGGATCTACCTGCTTCACGGTAGACAGTTTCTGGACCATGCTGGTGGTCTGTTTGCGACCGCCGAACATGTTGAATTCGCTATCGCCGTTGCAGCCGTCACCGAAGCTGAAGCCACAACCATTGCGCTCGCCGTAGGCGGTGGCGTCCGGGAATGCTTCCTTCGCCAGTTCACGATGGCTGGTGGGGATCACGAAGCGGTCTTCGTAATTGGCAATGGCCAGGTAGCGGTACATTTCGTCCGCCTGGGCCTTGGTCAGCCCGGCTTCCTGCAGTGCCCGCAGGTCTTCCTTGCCTTCCACGGTTTCCGCGCGCTTGTACAGGCGCATGGCCATGATCCGCTTGAGGGCCCGTACAATCGGCTTCTCGTCACCGGCGGTGAGCAGGTTGGCCAGGTACTTCACCGGAATCCGCAGGCTTTCGATCTTCGGCAGTATGCCGTCGAACTCGACCTTGCCGGCTTCCGCCGCGGACTGGATCGGGCTCAGGGGCGGCACGTACCAGACCATGGGCAGGGTGCGGTATTCCGGGTGCAGTGGCAGGGCCAGTTTCCAGTCCACCGCCATCTTGTAGACCGGGCTTTGCTGGGCGGCTTCGATGACGTTCATCGGAATGCCGTCTTTCTTCGCCTGCTCGATCACGTTCGGATCGTTCGGGTCCAGGAAGATTTCCAGCTGCTTCTCGTACAGTTCATGCTCGCCCGGGGCGCTGGCCACTTCCTCGATGCGGTCCGCGTCGTACAGCAGTACGCCCAGGTAGCGGATACGGCCGACACAGGTCTCAGAGCAGACGGTGGGCAGGCCGGCTTCAATGCGCGGGTAGCAGAAAATGCACTTTTCGGACTTGCCGGTTTTCCAGTTGAAGTAGATCTTCTTGTACGGGCAGCCGGAGACACACATCCGCCAGCCACGGCACTTGTCCTGGTCGATCAGAACAATGCCGTCCTCTTCCCGCTTGTAGATGGCGCCGCTGGGGCAGCTGGCCACACACGTGGGATTCAGGCAGTGCTCGCACAGACGCGGCAGGTACATCATGAAGGTGTTTTCGAACTGGCCGTAGATGTCCGCCTGGACCTGATCGAAGTTCTTGTCCTTGCGGCGCTTGGCAAATTCGGTGCCCAGGATTTCTTCCCAGTTGGGACCCCATTCGATTTTCTGCATGCGTTGGCCGGAGATCAGTGAGCGTGGCCGGGCAACTGGTTGATGCTTGCTGTCACCTGCGGTGTGCAAATGCTGGTAGTCGAAATCGAACGGCTCGTAATAGTCGTCAATTTCCGGCAGGTCCGGGTTGGCGAAGATGTTCGCCAATACCCGGAAGCGGCCACCGATTTTCGGGCGGATCTTGCCAGAGCTGTCACGCATCCAGCCGCCTTTCCACTTGTCCTGGTTCTCCCACTCTTTCGGGTAGCCGATACCGGGCTTGGTTTCGACGTTGTTGAACCAGGCGTATTCCATGCCTTCACGGCTGGTCCATACGTTTTTGCAGGTTACTGAACAGGTGTGGCAACCGATGCACTTGTCCAGGTTCAGTACCATGCCGACTTGGGAACGGATTTTCATTTTACAGCCTCCTGAACAGTGTCATTGCCTTCACCGTCGAGCCAGTCGACGTTGTGCATCTTGCGCACCACCACGAACTCATCGCGGTTGGAGCCTACGGTGCCGTAGTAGTTGAACCCGTAGGAATACTGGGCGTAACCGCCGATCATATGGGTCGGCTTCGGGCACACCCGGGTGACCGAGTTGTGAATACCGCCCCGGGTACCGGTGATCTCGGAGCCTGGAATATTCACGATGCGCTCCTGTGCGTGATACATCATCACCATCCCCGGCATGACCCGCTGGCTGACCACCGCCCGCGCCGCAATGGCGCCGTTGGCGTTGAACAGTTCGATCCAGTCGTTGTCTTCGATTTGCATCTCTTTGGCGTCGTCCTCGCTCAGCCAGACAATCGGGCCACCGCGGGACAGGGTCAGCATCAGCAGGTTGTCGCTGTAGGTGCTGTGGATGCCCCACTTCTGGTGCGGCGTGATCCAGTTCAGCGCTTTCTCCGGGTTACCGTTGCTGCGCTGGTTCAGCATGCTGCTGACTGTCTTGGTGTTAATGGGCGGACGATAGACCAGCAGGCTTTCACCGAAGGCGCGCATCCACTCATGGTCCTGGTAGAACTGCTGACGACCGGTCAGGGTGCGCCACGGGATCAGCTCGTGGACGTTGGTGTAGCCGGCGTTGTAGGACACGTGCTCGTCTTCCAGACCTGACCATGTGGGGCTGGAGATGATCTTGCGCGGCTGAGCCACGATGTCCCGGAAGCGGATTTTTTCCTCTTCCTTGTTCTTCGCCAGGTGGGAGTGGTCCAGTCCGGTAAACTCGGACAGGGCAGCCCAGGCCTTCACCGCCACCTGGCCATTGGTTTCCGGCGCAAGCGTCAGGATCACTTCCGCCGCATCAATGGCGCTTTCAATCTTCGGACGACCGGCGTTGGCACCGTCTATATGTTTGTAGTTCAGCTCACCGAGGAACTTCACTTCCTTCTCGGTATTCCAGTTGATGCCCTTGCCGCCGTTACCCAGCTTGTCCATCAGCGGCCCAAGGGAGGTAAAGCGTGCATAGGTGTTCGGGTAGTCCCGCTCCACGGTGATGAAGTTGGGCGCGGTCTTGCCCGGGATCAGGTCGCACTCACCGCGCTTCCAGTCCTTCACATCGAACGGCTGGCCCAGCTCCGCCGGTGCGTCGTGCAGCAGCGGCAGGGTGACCACGTCTTTCTCGACACCCAGGTGGCCTTCGGTGGCCTTGGAGAATGCCTTGGCAATGCCCTTGTAGATCTCCCAGTCACTGCGGGCTTCCCAGGCCGGGTCAGTAGCGGCGGTCAGCGGGTGGATGAACGGGTGCATATCCGACGTATTCAGGTCGTTCTTCTCGTACCAGGTGGCCGTGGGCAGAACGATGTCCGAGTACAGACAGGTGGTGGACATGCGGAAGTCCAGGGTCACCAGCAGGTCGAGCTTGCCTTCCGGCGCCTCGTCGTGCCATTTCACCTCTTCCGGCTTGGCGCCGCCTTCAACACCCAGGTCTTTGCCCTGCAGGCCACTCTTTGTGCCCAGCAGATACTTGAGCATGTACTCGTGGCCCTTACCGGAGGAGCCCAGCAGGTTGGAGCGCCACACAAACAGGTTGCGCGGGCAGTTCTGCTTCGCTTCAGGATCTTCGCTGGCGAAGGCCAGTGAGCCGTCCTTCATGGATTGTGCGACGTAATCGGCCACTTCCATGCCGGCTTTCTCAGCTTCCGCAGCAATACCCAGCGGATTGCGGTTAAGCTGCGGCGCGGAGGGCAGCCAGCCCATACGCTCGGCGCGGACGTTGTAGTCGATGAGGCTGCCGCCGAATTTGGACTTGTCCGCCAGCGGCGACAGGATCTCGTCCACACCCAGTTTCTCGTAGCGCCACTGGCCGGAGTGGGCATAGAAGAAGGAGGTGGAATTCATGTGGCGCGGTGGGCGCTGCCAGTCCAGGCCGAAGGCTAGTGGCTGCCAGCCGGTCTGCGGGCGCAGTTTTTCCTGGCCAACGTAGTGGGCCCAGCCACCACCGCTCTGGCCGATACAGCCACACAGGATCAGCATGTTGATCAGACCACGGTAGTTCATGTCCATGTGGTACCAGTGGTTCATACCGGCACCGACGATGACCATGGAACGGCCCTTGGTCTTGTCCGCGTTGTCGGCGAACTCGCGGGCAATGCGAATCACTTTGTCAGCAGGCACACCGGTGATCTTTTCCTGCCAGGCGGGGGTGTAAGGCTTCACCTCATCATAGGAAGTGGCACCATCGTCATCGCCCAGGCCACGGCTGATGCCGTAGTTGGCCACCATCAAATCGAATACCGTAACCACGCGGCCTTCGCTGCCGTCAGCCAGCTGCACTTTGCGGCTGCCCAGCTTGTGGGTCAGGGTGTCGGAGACTTCCACGTGGTTGTAGTGATCGTGCTCGATACCACCGAAGTAAGGAAAGGCGACGTCCACAACGTCATCGTGCTTCTCGACCATGGACAGCTGCAGCTCTACATCCTGGGTGCTGGCAGTCTGCTTGAGATTCCACTTGCCCTTCTCACCCCAGCGGTAACCGATAGAGCCATTGGGGGCGGTCAGCTGGTTGGTTTTCTCGTCGATGGCGATGGTTTTCCACTCGGGGTTGTTCTCTTCCCCCAGGCCATCCACCAGGTCACTGGCACGCAGGAAGCGGCCCGGCACGTAGCGACCGTCCTCACGCTGCTCCAGCATCACCAGGTACGGCATGTCGGTGTAGCGGCGCACGTAATCGGTGAAGTACTCACTGGGCTTGTCGACGTGGAACTCTTTGAGAATCACGTGGCCCATGGCCATGCCCAGAGCCGCATCGGTGCCCTGCTTGGGGTTCATCCACTCGTCGGACAGCTTGGACACTTCCGCGTAGTCCGGAGTGATAGCAACGGTCTTGGTGCCCTTGTAACGCACTTCGGTAAAGAAGTGGGCGTCCGGGGTACGGGTCTGGGGTACGTTGGAGCCCCAGGCGATGATGTAGCCGGAGTTGTACCAGTCCGCGGACTCGGGAACGTCGGTCTGCTCACCCCAGGTTTGCGGGGAAGCCGGCGGCAGGTCGCAGTACCAGTCGTAGAAACTCATGCACACACCACCGATCATGGACAGGTAGCGGCTGCCGGCGGCGTAGGACACCATGGACATGGCCGGAATCGGAGAGAAGCCGATGATGCGGTCCGGGCCATACTGTTTGGCGGTGTAGACGTTGGAGGCTGCGATCAGCTCGTTGACTTCGTCCCAGCTGGAGCGTACGAAGCCGCCCATGCCACGGCGGGGCTTGTATTCGGCGGTTTTCTTCGGGTCCTCCACGATGGAAGCCCAGGCATCCACCGGATCCTTGCGTTCAACTTTTGCAGCGCGCCAGAGCTTCATCAGATGCTTTCGCATCAGCGGGTACTTCAGGCGGTTGGCGCTGTACATGTACCAGGAGTAGCTGGCGCCACGGGGGCAGCCGCGGGGCTCGTGGTTGGGCAGATCCGGACGGGTACGGGGGTAGTCGGTCTGCTGGGTTTCCCAGGTGACCAGGCCATTCTTGACGTAGATTTTCCAGCTGCAGGAGCCGGTGCAGTTTACACCGTGGGTGGAACGCACGATCTTGTCGTGCTGCCAGCGCTGGCGATAGCTGTCTTCCCACTCGCGACTGACATCGTGGGTTTCGCCGTGGCCGTTGGCGAACGGCTCGCGCTTCTTCCTGAAGTAATTCAGTTTGTCGATCAAATGACTCATGGTCTCTCTCTCCATCTGCCCGTCTGCCGGATCACTGTTCTGATGCGGCTCCGATTTGAGACCATTGTGTGGGAGAAAAACCCTGAAATCTGCGTGGTTACTACCTCATAACCCGGGTCTACCACCCCCGGGGTATAACGCCTATACACCAGTGTGGAGTAACGCCTGACGCTCACTGCGCCTTTGACTGCGGGCAAACAGAAACAGACAGCCCGCGAACAACGGAAACAGGATCATGAAAACAGCACTGCGAACCCCGAGCCACTGGTTGACCGCGCCGAACAGCAACGGCAAAAGGAATGCCACCGAGCAGGCGATCACCAGCAGCAAGCCAGCAGCAAAAGCCGCACCGTCACGATTTTCCGCCACCAACATGCGCTGAATGCCTCCCATGGCACACCCCAGGGCAATGCCCAGTAACACCACAAAGATTCGTTCGAGTACCAACGGCAGCACAAACTCAACCTCGATGGTTTTTTCTACCCCCTGAACAAGGAGTGTCATCGGCGGGTAAGACAGCACGAACAGAGCAATCAGGCAGAAACCCAGCGCGCGGACCATGACCCTCCCGGTGCCGAATCTGTCCGACAGTCCGCCACCCGCTATCTGAGCCAGGGCTCCGGGAATCACAAACCACTGGGCCAGACTCGCTCCATCCCTGGTGGTCAGTTCAAAACGGGACGTCAGATAGTCGGGCAACCACAATGCAAGAGCAAAAAAGCTCCCGGCTACCAGACCAAAATACAGACACAACTGCCACATCCGTATTGAGCGCAATCTGTCCAGTAGTGGCGTGGGAGGGTCATTCGAGCCCGGGCGGCCGGCGTCCCCTTCGTCGGTCAGCAGGACCATCAGCACGAGAACGAGTAGAAGTACCGTCAGGTAAGCCAGCGGGACACCCTGCCAGGAAAATGCACGGTGTAATAACGGGATAAGGTAATAACTCAGGCCCGCCCCCGTCACTCCTGCGCCAAACACCCCCAGGGCAAGCCCCAAATGCCGGTCTGAAGAATGGCTGGCCACGAACTGAAGACCGGCACTGTAAAAACCCGCCGCCAGCCCAAGTCCGGAAGAAGCCACCAGATAGCCCCAGAATGTCTCTGCATTGAGGACCAACACCATGCATGCTGCCAACCCCGCCAGACAGGCAATCATGACCCGCCTGGCCCCCAGGTACTGGGCGGCCAGGCCCGCGGGAACCGCCAGCATCGCCCCCGTGGCCATGGGCATAGCCAGCAACAGGCTGAACTGTACACCGCTCAATGCCATGGTCTCACGCAGATGCACGCCGGCTACGGCAAACAATGTCCAGCATCCGGCAGCCACCACAAAGCCGGTTACGGCGAGCGGCAGCACCACCAATAGCGAAGTGAGGTTGTCATCATCCTGGTCACGGTTGAAATCCATGGCACTGCCCATCATAAGCCGGCGGGAAACCTGACTTTCAGTTTCATGTTTTGATGTCTTCGGGGTCAAAGACTATGATGGGTTATCACCTATCGGGGTAACTCACTATCTTCAAATAGGTATACTCCAGCGGCATGCTGGGTCAAAATCACGATCCACCAGAGCCCCACTGAGCGGCCACATGAATTCAAAAGTTCCCCTTATTAACAGAATCACCATTACCGTCGGCGCCATTGTGCTCACTGCAGTTATCGGCATGGTGATGACCCTGGGCGTGGCCCGGAGCATTGAGGGGAACGCCACGGCCATCAACCTTGCCGGCTCGTTGCGTATGGGGGCCTTTGAACTGCTGACCACGGCCTCCACCGGCAACGAAACCCGGTCAGATCTATCGTCTCGGATCGAGCAGTATGAAAAACGCCTTTCCAATGAAGGTTTCAGGCATGCTATTCCGACCGAGGAGAGTCATCCGCTCGCACGCCGCTACCAGGACATGCTGGACGCGTGGCACAGACAACTCAGACCGGCAATAGAATCCGGAGAGGACCCCGGGGCAAGGCTGACAACCACCCGGGACTATGTGTCCATCGTCAACGACCTGGTAGCGATGCTGGAAAACCGGACGGAAGCCCGAGTCGAACTCTTGCGCCTGATCCAGATATTCAGCCTTGTGTTCTCAGTACTGATCGTCGCCGCCCTGTTTCTGGACCTGAAAAATCGCGTCCTGCGACCGCTACGCAAACTCGTTGGTATCGCTGTCGCAGTGGGTGAGAAAGATTTCTCGCGCAAGGCCAATCTCAGCGGCACTGACGAGCTCTCACAGCTGGGCAATGCGTTCGACCAGATGACCAGCCAACTCGCACTGAGCTATTCCGAACTGGAGGAAGAAGCCAGGGAGAAAACCCGGGAACTGGAAATCAGCCATTCGGCCCTGGAACTGCTCCACTCGGCCAGCCGCTCCCTGTTCGCCAACCATGACCTTTGCAGCGGCGCTATACCGATGCTTCAGGAACTGGAGCAACTTCTGGGCATTGGCCCTATCCGGCTGTTCCTTCATGACAAGCATTCCAGCGAACCGGTGGAGGCGATTACCACGTCCACCAACGAACGCCCGTTTTATTGCCGGGATCGCCACTGCAATGCCTGCCTGGTAACCCCCGAGGAATATGACGACCTCCCCGGTGAAGACAATGATGGGCGACGTCTGCTGCTACCGATTCGCACACCAAACCTGCTGCTGGGAACCCTGGAAGTATGGTATCCCGCAGACAAAGGGCTGCCGGATACCGCGCGCCGGCTGCTTGAAACCCTCAGTGATCAACTCGCAACCGCCATATTCCTTGAACGTCAGATCACCGAAGAACAGCAATTAACCCTGGCGGAGGAGAGAGCGGTCATCGCCCGGGAGCTTCACGATTCTCTGGCGCAGTCCCTGTCTTACCTGAAGATGCAGGTGGCCAGATTACGACGCCTGAACATTACCGGCGAATACCAGACAGCTCACAACCTTATTCTCGAAGAACTCAGTACCGGGTTGAACAGCGCCTAC
This sequence comes from Marinobacter sp. DUT-3, assembly GCF_050379435.1. Classification (NCBI taxonomy): domain Bacteria; kingdom Pseudomonadati; phylum Pseudomonadota; class Gammaproteobacteria; order Pseudomonadales; family Marinobacteraceae; genus Marinobacter; species Marinobacter sp. DUT-3. The sequence continues at coordinate 5,333 of NZ_JBNRMG010000018.1, read as the reverse complement.
CGGCAACTCCGGGAGCTCTTGACCACTTTCCGTCTGAAGCTGGACACCCCTGACCTGGCATCCGCCCTACGGCAAACCATTGATGAATTTTCTGAACGGCTGGGTTACCAGGTAAAACTTGAGTACAACCTGCCACTCCAGACCCTGTCGCCAAATGAGGAAATCCACACGCTCCAGATCGTTCGGGAGGGGCTGGCCAATGCCGTCAAGCATGCCGAGGCCACCGAAATCGCCGTTCAGGTACTGTTCGAATCACCGCGCGTGCGGATCAGGATACTGGATAATGGCAAGGGGCTGCCTGGAGGTGACCAACCGCTGCAACACTACGGCCTTATTATCATGCAGGACCGCGCCCGCACACTCGGAGGCAAGGTCGGCATTCACAACAGGGAAAACGCAGGTGTGGAAGTGTCGCTGACGTTCGTACCTAAAAGCCGCCACCTGATTACTTCAGAGGTATCCAATGGCTGATACTCTGACCCATGACAAAGACAGAGGAGGATCCATGTCAGAAACCCCCGCGAGCATCCTGCTGATTGATGACCACCCGCTACTTCGACAGGGCATCAAACAGTTGATCGAAATGGAAGACGATATGCAGGTGGTCGGCGAGGCAAGCAATGCCACTGATGGCATCCGCATAGCAACGGAACTCGAACCGGACCTGATCCTGATGGATCTGAACATGCCGGAAGTCAATGGCATTGAAGCACTCAAGACGCTACGGGAGCAGAGCATCAGCTCCCGCATTGTGATGTTCACCGTCTCCGACCACGAAGACGACGTGGTAGCCGCCCTGAGAGCCGGTGCCGATGGCTATCTGCTCAAGGATATGGAACCGGAAGATATGATCCAGCAACTGCACCAGGCAGCTGTCGGCAAACTGGTGATCAGTGACCGCCTCACCACACTCCTGGCAGAAGCCCTGCGCTCACAGAAGCCCCAGCAGTCCTCCCGCCCGGACTTCGACAGCCTGACCCCGCGGGAAAAGGACATCCTGCGTCTGATTGCCGAGGGCCTGTCCAACAAGATGATTGGCCGCAAGCTGGATATCAGCGATGGCACCGTGAAAGTTCACGTGAAGCATCTGCTGAAAAAGCTGAACTTACGCTCTCGGGTGGAAGTGGCGGTATGGGCGGTGGAAGAAGGCCTTCACAAGGGCTGAGTAATATCAAATCGTTGCCATCGGCTTTGCTTTACTCTGGACGGGTCTCTGACTGACCGGAGTTAAGTCATGGTATTTTCAAAACACACAATTGCCCCTTTCAACAGCGCCCTGTTCCAGCAATCCCTCACAGTCCTGGGGGAATACCTGCCTTCACCGGGGCCAACGCTGGGCGCTATTGATCGAAGGATCCCTTTGCCCGTCAAACAGCTGGTTGCTGAAGCACCACTGAACCGCCTGTTTGCCGCCGCAATCGCCGACGGTGAATTTGACGATTTCGAGGGCCGCCGTATCCGGCTGGAAATTAATGGTGGACAACCAGGCGTCACTATCGGCTTCTGGGCCGGTCGACTGCGCATTATAGATGGCCTGGGTGAAGCGACGATTCGCGGCTCCCTACCTGCCTTTAAAACGCTTGCTGAACGCCGGCTGGATCCAGACCAACTGTTCTTCCAGCGTCGCCTGGTCATTGAAGGCGACACGGAGCTGGGGCTCGGGCTGAAGAACCTGCTCGACAGCCTGGAATGGGATTTCCGGTCTATTTTCAGATAAACACTAACGCACGACCAACTCCATACCCGGACGACCGTACCAGTATCCATTACATGGAGGCGCTTCCACCAAAGCCAATGGATCCTGCTCTGGCACCTCACCACGGCGAACCCTGTCAAACCGGCGGACGACTGTCTCCATGCCCTGGTGTTCCGGGCTCAGACGCACCATAGACACCCCCATGTCATCCATATCCGGCAGCTCCCGCATCAGGTCATAACGGGAACCAGACAAGGTTGATATCCCATTCAGGCGAAACAGTTCCTGTGATTCCCTTGAGCGCAATTCCATGCCGTCCGGGTGCTGCAGACAGCGGAACTCGCAGTTGTCCTTCGGCAGGTTGTAATGGCGCGCAGTAAAGCAACGGGAGGACCAGGCCAGGGGCAGGAAGCCCCAGGCGAACACTTCCGCGGGCAAGTCCATGCCTTCTTCTTTCAAGCCTTTGATAAGCTCATCCAGGGTTTCCTTCCCCAGCTCCACCGGCAGGTTCCAGCCCTTCAGACCCTGCTTTGCCAGTACCTTGAGCGTGGCCACATTGTATGTGTTCATGGACGGGCCGGTAACAAATGGAATGCCGTTGCGAATAGCTACCTGCATGGCGCTCTGGTCATTAGCTTCCACCATGAACTCGTTCTGATCGCAAATTCTTCGCAAGCGACGAAGGTCGGCCTCGGACTCAATCAGAGTTTGGGTAGAAAGCACTATCTCTTTACCACAGGCTTTCAGATCGCGGGCCAGATCGAACCAGTCATCGGGTTTCAGTTCCCGCCGGCGTGAGCACACGGCTTCGCCGAGGTAGATAGTGTCTACCGGCCACTCGGCGGCCTTGCCGTAGAAATCAAAAACCGTCTGTTTGGACCAGAACCACAGAATCGGCCCGAGTGAGAGTTTCATCATACCGAGTAAACCTTATTTCCACTTACGGTGGTAGGCGCCCAGGGTGGTCAGGCCGCCTTCGGAGAGGCTGGAGAGTGTGTTCCGCCAGCTGGATTCGACCGTGAAGTCATCCGGAGCTACGTCCAGGTGATCCAGAGCCTGTCGCCAGGTGCGCGCCACATCCGCGATGTAGGCGGGACTGCGCTGACGGCCCTCAATTTTCACGGCACTGATACCCAGCGACTTCAGCTCCGGCAGCAGGTCCATCGTGTTCAGACTGACCGGTTCCTCAATAGCGTGATACACATTGCCCTCGACCTCAAAACGGCCCTTGCACAGGGTCGGGTAGCCAGCGGATTCGCCGTCGCCATAGCGGTCAATCAACACATCGTTCAGGCGCGATTCCAGCCCCTGGGCCGTTTCCTGCCAGCGCACAGCTTTGGCCGGCGAGCAGGCGCCACGGGTATTCGGAGATTCGTCCGTAAGGTAGGAGGAAAGATAGCAGCGCCCCTCCGCCATAATGCACAGACTGCCAAAGGCGAAGACTTCCAGCTCAACCGGGCTGTGTTTTGCAACACCCCGCACCTGATCCAGCGAAAGCACTCGGGGCAACACGGCACGGCGGATATCGAAGTTGTCCTTGTAGAAAGACAGAGCCTCGTGACTGGTGGCAGAGCCTTGTACGGACAGGTGACGGGGGATATGCGGGTACTTGTTGGCGGCGTAATCCAGCAGCCCCATATCGGCCAGGATGATGGCATCCACACCCAAGGCAGCGGCCCGGTCCACTGCCGCTTTCCAATGTTCCCAACCATCCGGTTGCGGATAGGTGTTGATGGCACAAAATACCCGGCTGCCTTTGGAGTGGGCATACCCGATGCCTTCGGCGGCACGTTTGTCGTTGAAATTCAGTCCTGCAAACTGCCGGGCGTTGGTGCTGTCACGGAAACCGAAATACACCGCATCGGCGCCGTTATCCACGGCAATTTTCAGGGCCGGCAAGCTACCGGCCGGGCAGACGAGCTCCATAAACATCTCCGCTGAACAGGTGGAGATAACGTTATCGGCAAATCATGCTCAATGCCTTGATCATTATCAGCGGATCAGCCTGTCAGATAATGCGCGAGAACCTCTGACTCGCTCCCGCTTTGCGATACAGGTCAAAGATCTGGCAGATAGCGCGGATCAATAGCCGGCCGGCGGGCTGAACCTGCAGCGTTTGACCGTCGTCCGCAATCAACTCGTCACCAATCATCGGGGTCAGTCGGTGCAGTTCATCAGCAAAGTAACGGTCGAGATTTCCCCCCCAAATATCTGAAAACTGTTGCCGATCCAGACGGAACTGACAGATAAGCTGACCGATCACCCAGCGGCGAATGCGATCGTCCCGGGTCAGGTTCACGCCTTTGGTAATGGCAAGCTGGCCGGCATCGATAGCCGCTTCCCAGGACGGCAGGTCGTGATTGTTCTGGAAGTAGGCATCATTGGTCTGGCCGATGGCGGATACGCCCAGAGACACCAGGTCGCAATCGGAATGGGTGGTGTAACCCTGAAAGTTCCGGTGCAGTCGCCCCTGTCTCTGGGCCACTGCCAGACTGTCGTCGGGCTTGGCGAAATGGTCCATGCCGATGTATTCGTAACCTGCCTCCAGCAACCGGTTGATGGTGTTGTGCAGGATAGTCAGCTTCTGCTGGGGCGTAGGCAGGGTATCGGCCAGAATCCGGGTCTGTGGGTAGAACCGGTCCGGCAGGTGGGCGTAGCTGAACACCGAGAGCCGGTCCGGTGACATCTCGATGACTGCCTCCAGGGTTTCCGCAAAACTCTCCGGTGTCTGGTGTGGCAAGCCGTAGATCAGGTCCAGGTTGATGGAGCGGAAACCGAGTCGGCGGGCCTCGTTCAGCACGGCCTCGGTCATGTCACGGGGCTGGATGCGGTTCACCGCCTTCTGCACCTGGGGATTCACATCCTGCACCCCCAGGCTGATACGGTTGAAGCCCAACTGCCACAAGGTGGAAAGGGTGTCCTGGTCCACTTCGCGCGGATCGATCTCCACGCTGTAGTCACGATCTTCATTGGTCTGCAGGTTGAACAGTTCACCATAACCCGCCATCAAATGCGCCATGACATCGTTCGGCAGGAAGGTGGGCGTGCCGCCGCCCCAGTGCAATTGCTTGACCGGTCGGTCCGCGCCGAAAAGCCGGGACTGTATCGCGGCTTCCTTCAGCAATCTTTCCACGTACGGAATGGCCTTGTGGCGCTGTTTGGTGATCACTTTGTTGCAGGCGCAGTAGTAACAAAGGTGGGCGCAGAATGGCAGATGGGTATAGAGGGATAACGGCCGACCGCTGGCCTTGCTGCGGGCAGCGGCCTCCACCATGTCTGTTATCGGGTAGTTCTGGTTGAATTCCACGGCCGTCGGATAGGAGGTATAGCGCGGACCGCTCAGGTCATAACGCCTGATCAGCGCGTCATCCCAGATAAATTCCGGGAGGGTGGATTCATTGGATGCAAATGCGGGCGTGGAAATCATAACAGGAACTCTGAACGTCGAAATGGGGGCAAGCCGGAAAGTCGCCATTTTATGGCAACCTGGGCGACGACCACTTGATGTGGGTCAGCTTACCGATACGATGATTTTATCAACCTCCCGACTGAACCACCCTTGTGCTGTTGGCGTATTTCACCCTACCTCTTTATGAGGATCACATGGTGTCGGCCGCCCGGCGGGTGGAGAGGGCCC
>NZ_JBNRMG010000017.1:0-76991 GCF_050379435.1 Marinobacter sp. DUT-3 | reverse complement strand
GCAGGGCTGTTCAGGAGTGTGCGGAGCCAGGGATGGCGGAGCCCAAGCCGAACAGGACGTCTTGAGGCGTCTCCTGAACAGCCCTGCCACCCCGGCTCCCCCACTAAACCATCAGGCTACCGGATCCACACTCCACAGTCAGATCTTGTCGTAGAGCTTGCTCCCGGATTCAACAAACTCCCGGGACTTCTCCTGCATGCCAGCGTCGACCGCAGACACCTCATCAAGGCCGTGCTCCTTCGCGTACTCCCGAACTTCCTGGGAAATCTGCATGGAACAGAACTTCGGCCCGCACATGGAACAGAAGTGGGCGACCTTGGCGGACTCCTTGGGCAGGGTTTCGTCGTGATAGGCGCGGGCGGTGTCCGGGTCGAGGCCGAGGTTGAACTGGTCTTCCCAGCGGAACTCGAAGCGAGCCTTGGACAAAGCGTTATCACGGATCTGGGCGCCCGGATGGCCCTTGGCCAGGTCGGCGGCGTGAGCGGCGATCTTGTAGGTGATGATGCCGGTTTTGACGTCGTCCTTGTTGGGCAGCCCCAGATGCTCTTTCGGAGTGACGTAGCAGAGCATGGCACAGCCGTACCAGCCAATCATCGCGGCGCCGATGCCGGAGGTGATGTGATCGTAACCTGGCGCGATGTCGGTGATCAGCGGGCCAAGGGTGTAGAACGGGGCTTCGTCACAGCATTCCAGCTGCTTGTCCATGTTCTCTTTTACCAGCTGCATGGGCACGTGGCCGGGGCCTTCGATCATGCACTGGACATCGTGCTTCCAAGCAATTTTGGTCAGTTCGCCCAAGGTTTCCAGTTCACCGAACTGGGCCGCGTCGTTGGCATCGGCAACAGAGCCGGGGCGCAGGCCATCGCCGAGACTGAAGGATACGTCGTAGGCTTGCATGATTTCGCAGATGTCTTCGAAATGCTCGTACAGGAAGCTTTCCTTGTGATGAGCCAGACACCATTTCGCCATGATGGAGCCACCGCGGGACACAATGCCGGTGGTGCGCTTGGCGGTCATGGGCACGTGGTGCAAACGTACGCCGGCATGGATGGTGAAGTAATCCACGCCCTGCTCCGCCTGTTCGATCAGCGTATCCCGGAAGACTTCCCAGGTCAGGTCTTCGGCGACGCCACCGACTTTTTCCAACGCCTGGTAGATGGGCACTGTGCCGATGGGTACCGGGGAGTTGCGAATGATCCACTCACGGGTTTCGTGGATGTTCTTGCCGGTGGACAGGTCCATGATGGTATCCGCGCCCCAGCGGATGCCCCAGGTGAGCTTTTCCACTTCTTCCTCGATGGAGGAACTGACGGCGGAGTTTCCGATGTTGCCGTTGATTTTGACCAGGAAGTTGCGGCCGATGATCATCGGCTCGGTTTCCGGGTGGTTGATGTTGGCGGGAATGATGGCGCGCCCGCGGGCAACTTCGTCACGCACGAACTCCGGTGTGATCTCCTCCGGCAGCGATGCCCCGAAAGACTGGCCGGGATGCTGATCCTTCAGCAGCCCGTTGTCCCTCGCTTCCTGCAACTTCATGTTTTCCCGGATGGCGATGTACTCCATCTCCGGGGTGATAATACCCTGCCGGGCGTAGTACATCTGGCTGACATTCTTGCCAGGCTTGGCTTTCAGAGGCTTGCGCTCGTCCATGAAACGAAGCGGATCAAGCTGGGGATCTTTCATGCGCCGACGGGTGAACTCGGACGTGTAACCATCCAGTTGCTCGACATCGCCCCGCTCTTCTATCCAGGCGGCACGGATCGGTTGCAGGCCTTTGCGCAGATCAATGGTGGCTTCGGGGTCGGTATAGGGGCCGGAGGTGTCGTACACCATAACCGGGGGGTTCTTTTCACCCCCCATTTCGGTCGGCGTGTCCTGCACAGTAATTTCCCGCATAGGCACTCGGAGGTCCGCTCGGCTACCCTGCACGTAGATCTTTCGTGAGCTTGGTAACGGTTTGATTGCGGCCGAATCAACTTTGGCTGAATCACTCAGGTAGGAAGGTAAGTCTGTCATCATGCGCTCCCGGAACAGTTGGGGGAATATCGGGTCGCGTATGACGGAGCCGCAGGCACTGTGTTTTCCCTGTCAGGGCCCCGCTGAAGGATTTCATCCAAGGGGGTTCCACGTGGCTTACAGCAATGTTGTCTTAATCCCTACGCCGGTATTATCCGGATCAGGTCGCGGGTTCTGCGTTGCAATCTCAGCCAGCCTGATTTCCTTCAGGCCAGCACCCCGTCAAGACGCGAATTCGTGTTACATGACACTCTAAATGAGTGCCGTTTGCAAGTGTAGAGATGCGGGCAATTATTGTCCATAATGACCAGCCAAACTCGTTCACTGTTGACCGAAAGTATCCATCAGATTGCAACATAAGCGCTCCGGAGTGGAGCAGACGTGCTTACGTACCAGGAGACACAATGAAGAAACGATTGCTTTCAGGAATGATTGGCTTGCTCGCGGCACAACCCGCCTTGGCCATGGATTTGATCGAAACCTACGAGAAAGCGCTTTCCTACGACTCCGGAATCGCAGCGGCACGTGCCAGCTTTGAGGCCCAGGAAGCCGGCACGGATGTGAGCCGCGCAAACCTGCTACCCCAGGTCAATGCCTTCGGTGAAGCCAATTACACCGACTCCGAAAGCTCCAATCAGGACGTGGACTACACCACACTGGCCTATGGTGTCCGGCTGACCCAACCCCTGTTCCGGGCCGATGCCTGGTATGGCTACGACGCCAGCAAATTTCAGAGCGAGGCGGCCCGGGCAGAGTACAACCTGGCACAACAGCAGCTGATTCTTGACGTCGCAACCGCCTATTTCAATGTACTGAGGGCTGCGGACACCCTGACCACCGCCCGGGCGACCGAAGCGGCAATTCAGCGCCAGTATGAACAGGCCCAGGAACGCTTCGATGTCGGCCTGATCGCGATTACCGAAGTGTATGAGGCCCGCGCCAGCTACGACGACAGCAAAAGCCAGCGTATCGCCGCCGAAAGTGACCTGGACATCGCCCGCGAACAACTGGCGCGCCTGACCGGCGAGTACACGGAAGAGCTGGATAATCTACGGGAGAATTTCCCACTGGGTCGCCCCGAGCCGATGGACCCCACCAAGTGGGAAATGACCGCACTGGAACAAAACTGGTCCATTCAGTCAGCGATGTATGAGCTTAACACCAGCGAGGCGAACCTGAAGGTATCCAAGGCCGGCCACTACCCGACCCTGGACCTGAACGCCTCATACGGTAAGAGCGAGATTGATGGCCTGGACAATGGTTCGGCTCCGGTACAACAACGGGCAGACGGCACCACAACCGAAGCGGTGATCGGTGTAACCCTGAACGTGCCACTGTACATGGGGGGCGGCACCCAGGCCGGAGTTCGCCAACAGCGCTCACTGGTCACCGTGGCCGAACAGGGCCTGGAGACCACGCGCCGGGATGTTCGGGTCAACACCCGCAGCCTGTTCCGCACGGTGAATACCAATATTGAAACGGCGTCCGCCCTGGAACAGACCATCATCTCCCGCCGTAGTGCGCTGGATGCCACCCGCGCCGGTTATGAGGTCGGTACCCGCAATATCGTGGAAGTACTGGATGCAGAGCGTGCTTACTACGTAGCGCTGCGGGATTACGCCAATTCCCGTTATGACTACGTCATCAACACCCTCAGCCTGAAGCAGGCCGCCGGCACCCTGAGCCCTCAGGACCTGATCGACCTCAACAACTGGCTGAGCGCCTCGGCTCCGGGCATTGAAGCCCTCGCCAACGAAGAGGAAACCATCGGGGACCCGACTCAGTAAGTCGAGGTCCAGCCTCCCCTCCGGCGCCCCGGCGCCGGAGGGGCATCACACCCTCTCGACAATACCATCCACGACCTTTTCCAAAGCGCCGCGATTGGCATTCACTACGGCCAGGGCGCTGTCTCCCGTCCGCTTGGCGGAGTCCGGATCGGCCAGCAGAGCCATTACACAGTCCGCCAGCGCGTCAGTGGATGGTGTTAGATAAAGACCATGCCCGGCATTCAAGCGGTTGTAGATGGTTTCAAAATTGAAGATGTGAGGGCCAGACAGCACAGGCATACCCCAGGCAGCCGGCTCCAGGGGGTTGTGGCCACCCCGCTCGATCAGCGAGCCGCCGACAAACGCAATATCAGAAGCGCCATACAGCATCAGCAACTCCCCCATGGTGTCGCCGAGATAGACCTGGACTTCCGTTGAGACGGGACCTGCCGCTGCTGACCGGCGTGACAGCTGCAAGCCCACCGATTCCGTCAGCTCAGCGACGTCATCAAAACGCTCAGGATGCCTGGGCACAATCACCAGCAAGGCATCGGGAAATTTCCGGCACACAGCCTTATGGGCTTCCAGAATCTTGCGATCTTCCCCTTCGTGGGTGCTGGCAGCGATCCAGACCGGGCGGTGCTCTCCAAGCTGGTTTCTCACGGCCGCAGCTTCCGCCCTGAGTGATGCGGAGATATCCACGTCAAACTTGATGCTCCCTGTCACCGAGACGGATTCCCGCGTGGCGCCGATCCGCAGGAAGCGCCCGGCATCTTCCTCTGCCTGGGCGGCAATCCAGCAGATGCTCTGCAATAACGGTCGGACCAGCGACGGCACCCGCTCGTAGCCCCTGGCGGACCGCTCTGACAAGCGGGCATTGATCAGGAATATGGGCACATCGTGGCGGAAGGTATTGGCAATCATATTGGGCCAGAGTTCGGTTTCCATAATCACCAGCGCCATCGGGCGAACCCGCTCGGCAAACCGACGGACCGCGCCGGGTGTATCGTAGGGGGAATAAGCGTAGCGAACCTGGTCGCCGAACATGGCTTTTGCCCTGGCGGACCCGGTCGGCGTCATCGCTGTCATCAGGATCGGCGTGTCGGGATTACGGCGTAGCAACGCCTTCACCAGCGGCGCCGCGGCGATGGTCTCTCCCACTGACACCGCATGCACCCAGATCACTGGTTCCGACGACTGCTCAACGTACCCCAGACGCTCCTGCCAGCGCTTCCAGGCCTCGGGGTTGCGGCGCCCTTGCCACCACAAACGCAACAATACAAATGGCAGCGCAAGGCGAAAAAACAGAGAGTAAAAAAAGTGCAGCATGGAGTCTCCGGGACGGCGATTCGGGGAGCATTCTACCGAATCACAGGACCGTTCGCCTGCATTCCTACTTTAGTCGACAGGAAACACCCTGCTAAACTCCGGTTTCATAACCGAAACACAGACGAGATGACCCGAGCGTGAGCAAGCGCCCCGCAAAAAAACGCGATACCCGATATACAAGTTATCGCCACCCTCGCTGGTGGCCAACCTGGATTGGCATTGCCCTGATGTGGCTGATGTCGAGGCTGCCCCTGGGATTGCAATGGCGGATCGGCAAAGTGATCGGCGAGCTTGCGTACCGCCTGATTCCCCGCCGCCGTCATATTACCGAGGTGAATATCCGCCTGTGCTTTCCGGAGCTGTCGGAGCGGGAGCAACAACAGCTGGTTCGCAAGGCCTTTCACTCCAACGGTATCGGTATGATGGAAATCGGATTGGCATGGTTCCGCGACCCAAAAACCTACCTGCCGGTGACCACCGTGCATGGACTGGAGCATGTGGATGCCGCACTGGCCAAGGGCAAAGGCATCCTGTTGCTCGGTGGTCATTACAGCACACTGGATCTGGGTGGCAGCCTGGTCACCGAATTCATCGAGGCCGACGTCATGCAGCGGGACCACAACAATCCGTTAATGAACGCCGTCATGACCCGCGCCCGTGAGCGGCGCTACGGTATTGCCCTGGACAGCAGGAACTTGCGCGGCCTGCTGAAGCAGCTCAAACAGAATCGCATTGTCTGGTATGCCACCGACCAGGACTACGGGCGCAAGGGCATCGTGTTTGCGCCCTTCTTCGGCGTGCCGGCCGGGTCCATTACCGCAACCTCGCGAATTGCAGAACGCAGCGGGTGTGCGGTGGTACCATTCAGCCACTTCCGACGGGATGATCAACCCGGATATGACATCTACTTCCATCCACCACTGGATAACTTTCCCTCCGGTGATGACATGGCAGATGCCACACTGGTCAACCACACTATTGAACAGCAAGTCAGACGCCATCCGGATCAGTATCTCTGGATGCACAGACGCTTCAAAACCCGGCCCTCGAAAGACGACCCGGATCTCTATCGCAAGGACCCGCATTGAATGCAGACTGATGCCCCAGTGGTCTGGTTACTGACCGATACCAAACCGGGACACCGGAACCAGCTCAAGGGAATCGGCAATCGCCTGCGGGTTCGGGCCGGGGCCGCACTCCACTGGGTTGACGCCGGGGAGCATCGGGTATCCTTGTGGCATGCCCTTTTGGGCATAGCGCCCGCGTCCATGCCTTCACTGCCCTCCCCCACGCTTATCATTGCGGCCGGCACCTCCACACATCGGCTGTTGCTGGCGCTGCGTCGTACCGCACGGGCAAAAACCGTGGTGCTGATGAAACCTGCGTTTCCCATGAAATGGGCAGACGCCGTAATCCTTCCGGAGCATGACGGAGTTAACCCCGACAAACGCATTCTCACCACACAAGGTGTTCTCAACAGTATCACCCCCCTGGCACGTATCACGGAAAAACCGGAGGCTCTGGTCCTGATTGGCGGCCCGTCCCCCCACTTTGAATGGGATGACGACGCGGTATTCGACCAAATCAGCCAACTGATCGCGGATTACCCGAGCTGGCGCTGGACCATCAGCAGCTCCCGCCGCACGCCAAAAGCCCTGGCGGAACGCCTTGAAGAGCTGGACAGCATCCGGGTGAGCGTTGTGGACCCCAAGCGTACTCATGAAGACTGGCTTGCCCATCAGCTATCCGCTTCTGGCGCCGCCTGGGTCACTCCCGATAGCATGTCCATGGTGTGTGAAGCGGCCACATCCGGCGTTCCGACCGGCCTGATCCAGCTGCCCCCTAAGGCAGGCAGCCGGGTAGCACGGGGTATTGAACTGCTGGAAGAACGGGGCCAGGTTGCTCGCTGGAGCGATCATGCCAACGTTATGGACCGCTCCCCCGGGGAAAGACCCCGATTGTGGGAGGCGGACCGGGCTGCCCAGTGGCTGATCCATCTGTTCCTCAGTCGAGGTTCGCGGTGAGAGTTCTCCAGATTCTGCCCGCCCTGCACAGCGGCGGTGTTGAGCGTGGCACCGTGGAATTCGCCGCCGAACTGGTCAAACGGGGCCACGAGTCGTTCGTGGTGTCTAACGGGGGCCCCCTGGTTGGGCAACTGGAAGCCCAGGGCTCGGTCCATGTCGCCATGCCGGTTCATCGCAAATCACCAGCCTCGTTTGGACAGATCCTACCCATGCGACGCTTGCTGGAAGACATCCGGCCGGACGTAGTTCACGTTCGCTCCCGTATGCCCGCCTGGATTACCTGGCTGGCCTGGCGCGGACTGCCCGCACACGAACGCCCGGTCCTGGTCTCAACATTCCATGGCATGTATTCCGTTAACCCCTACAGCGCCATTATGGCCAAGGCGGACCATATCATTGCCGTCTCCGATTGCGTGCGGGATTACATCATCCGTAATTTCCGGGTTCCCGAGGACAAGCTGACCGTGATTCAGCGCGGGGTCGACGTGGACGGATTCCGAAGTCAGACCCTGGATTCCGCCTGGCACGCCCGGTTGATAGAACAGCACCCGCACCTGCGAGACAAACGCATCATCATGATGCCCGGGCGTATCTCCCGCTGGAAAGGCCAGCTGATGTTTCTGGAAGCCATGGCCGAGATTATCCAGAAGAATCCTGACTGCCACGGAATCATCGTGGGCGGAGTGGAACCCGGCAAGGATCGCTTCATGGAAGAGCTGGAACGGCGACGGGAAGAACTGGGACTGATACAACACACTACGTTCCTGGGGCAACGCAATGACATGGCTGAGCTGTACCTGTTATCGGACCTGGTCTGTCACATGTCCACCAAGCCGGAACCCTTCGGTCGCACCGTCACCGAGGCCCTGGCCTCCGGCACACCGGTGGTAGCCTTCGATCGTGGCGGTGCGGCGGAAACCCTGCGAGCCTGTTTTCCGGAGGGGCTGGTGGAGCCTGATGATACCCATGCCTTCGCACAGGCCGCCTTGCGACTTCTTACCACGCAGGGCCACGACATCCGGGTGCCATGGCGATTTCGACTGGAAGCCCAGACGGAAGCAACCCTCTCCGTTTATGAACGCCTGCTGAAGACCAAAGGCGAACTTTGTGACTGCTGAGCTCCCGCTGACCATCGCCATGGTGCTTGCAACCCCCGGCACAACCTGGGGAGGCATGGAAAAGCACACAGCCGAGTTGGCGGACGCACTTGCCCGGAGAGGTCATACCCTTCACCTGATTGCGCACCCGGCCTACCAGAACCAATTCAGCAACAACGTGCATGTCCACCCGATGCCAATGCATCTGGGCAGGCGCAATCCCATTCTGTACCTGAAACTTCGGAGTTTGCTTCGCCATTTAGCCCCCGATCTTTGCCACGGACAGGGCAACAAAGCCATCGCTTTGCTGAGCCAACTGAAGCTGCCGGCCAAACGCATTGGCACCGTCCACGGCATTAAAAAGAGCCATCGAGGGCTTGAGAGGATGGACGCCGTTATCGGCGTTAGCCAGGCAGTTATGGCAACACTCAAGCACCCGAACATGACACTGATCTACAATGGGAGCTCCGCGTGCCAGGGCTCGTCTGTTTTGCCCTCGCCCTTTAGCAAAAGATCCTCCATACAGGCCGTCGCGATTGGCCGCCTTGAGCCCGTCAAAGGCTTTGATTTACTGATCCAGGCCTGGAAACGGCTTAACAACGACGCGCAGCTCACTATCATCGGGGAGGGTAGCCAGCGAACCTCGCTGGAAGCGCAGATTGCCGCCACGGGCCTGTCGTCGCGAGTGTCACTGGCCGGCTTTCAGAGCACCCCGGAGACCTGGCTTCAGCATGCCGACGTTTGCATCATCAGCTCGCACCGGGAAGGGTTATCTTACGTTCTCATTGAAGCACTGCAATCCGGGTGCGCGGTCCTTGCCACCCCCGTGGCCGGAGCAAAGGAGCTGTTACCGGCCATAGCCTTGGCAGAGAACCATTCTGCCGAAGCCCTCTCTCAACTACTGGCCACGCACCTGTCAGCACTGGAACAACTCCGTGACGCCGAGCGCCACGCAATGGAGTATGCGAGGACAGAATTGACGATCGACAGCATGGCCTCCCGAACCGAAGACACTTATCGACAGCTTTTCAGGAACCATCACCATGATTGATCTGTCGACGGAGACACCGTTTGCTTCCGGCGCCAACCGGCATTGTTTTCGGCACCCCGACAACCCCCGGCTGTGCCTGAAAGTGCTGCGCCCTGAAAACATAGAGGCCCGCTTCCAGCGCCAGCCCCTGGCCAAAAAGCTGCTGGGCAAAAAACGGATTGATGATAATGCCCAGGAGCTGAAGGCCCACCATCAAAGTGCCATTCGTCAGTTGGTTGCGCGGGGACAGGCCGAGGCAGTCTGGCAGCACCTGCCCCGTTTCCATGGCGCGGTACAAACCTCTCTGGGAAGCGCTAACGTCAGCGAGCTCTTGTTGGACGACCACAATCAGCCCGCCGAAACCCTGGAACACTACCTTCAACGCCAGGGATTTGATCATCCCATACAGGAAGCTGTCGGGCGCTTTTGTAACTGGCTCCTGAACACCGGCATCCTCACCCGCAACCTGCTGCCCCATAATCTCGTTGTGGTAGAGCCGGAGCGGCGGCCGGAACTGTACCTGGTCGACGGACTCGGCGCCCCTACTATCCCAAACAAACTCTCGGCCATACCCGCCTGGCGGCAGCGGTATATCTCCCGGCGCATCCAGCGTTTCTACCTGCGGATAGAATGGGAGTTAAGCGACCGGCAACAAAGCTGGGAGCGTTCCCAGAAACTGTAGTTTCCCGGTACCGCCTTGCCGCACGGGGCCGATGGTGATAGCTTCCGCTCAGTCCGACTATTAGAGATGATGTCCCTATCCATGGCCGTTTCCAAAGCAACATTCCTGATCCTCGCCCTCAAACTGGCCGGCAAGCTATCCTTGCGAGGCGCGCAATTGATTGGCCGTATGCTCGGCACGCTGGGCTGGGTATTCAACAGTAAGTCACGCAAAGTGACGGACACGAACCTGCGCATCTGCTTCCCAGAGATGCCCGAACACCAGCGAAGGGACCTGGCTCGCTCAAGCCTGCGCCATACCGGCCAGACCCTGATGGAAATTCCTCTGATGTGGGAATGGCCAGTTGAAGATTGCCTGGGGTTGATTCGGGAGATTGAGGGTGAACATCTGGTCAACGACGCACTCGCCAAAGGTAAAGGGCTGGTGCTGCTGGCACCTCACCTGGGCAACTGGGAACTGACCGGTCTGTATTTTTCTTCCCGCCATAAAATGGCGGCGCTATACAGCCCGCCCCACATCAGTGAATTCGAGGATTACATGATCCGGGTGCGCGGACGTATTGGCTCTGAACTGGTGCGTGGTGACCGGCGCGGTCTCGCACGCATGATTACCCTTTTACGGGAAGGCGGCGTTACCGGGATTCTCCCTGACCAGAGCCCCCGCGCGAAAGGGGTCGCCCATGCACCGTTTTTCGGACTGAACGTTCGGACCATGACCCTGGTATCAAAACTCCTTCAGAAGTCCGGCGCCACGCCGCTGATGACTTTCTCCGAGCGGTTGAAAGACGGCAAGGGCTTCCGCCTGATCATTCGCGAATGCGAACCGGATATGGATGCCACCGATCCTGTCGTCGCGACGACCGCACTGAACCTGTCGATCGAAAACTGCGTGCGCGAAATTCCAGAGCAGTATCAATGGGAGTACAAGCGTTTCCGCCACCTGACGCCGGGAACCCCTAATCCCTATAACCCCAAGAAGCTGTGTCGTTGATCCGTCCCGATCGTAAGAATCCCTGACAGGAAACAAGCCGCGAGCGCGTGTATACTAGGTCCCTGATTTTAATGCGACACCGTCACGGGCCCGACTAAGTTATGACACCACAATCCATTGGCGTGGTTATCACCACCTACAATTCCCCCTTGTGGCTTGGCAAGGTACTGACCGGGTATGAAAACCAGACCTGGAAAGACTTTCGTGTCATCGTGGCCGATGACGGCTCCACAGACGAAACCCGACAACTGATCGAAAGCTTCAGGGAACGCGGCATTCTCACGATTGATCACGTCTGGCATGAGGACGACGGCTTCCGTAAGTGCCAGATCCTCAACAAGGCGATCCATGACACCAGTTGTGATTACCTGATCTTTACCGACGGTGACTGTATTCCCGAGCCGCGCTTTATTGAAAGCCATCGCACTCTGGCAGAGCCCGGGTACTTTTTGTCCGGTGGCTACATCAAGCTCACCATGCCGGTGTCTGAAACAATTTCCGACGATGACATCCGCTCCGGGGTAATCTTTGACCCCAAGTGGCTCGTCGCAAATGGCCAGCCCAAAACCCACAAACTCTGGAAGCTATCGCCTTCTCCGTTAGTGAAAAAGCTGATGAACTCCGTTACCCCCGCTGCCGCCAGCTGGAATGGCATGAACAGCTCCACCTGGACGAAAGACCTGATCGCGGTGAACGGATTCAACGAGGATATGCAGTACGGCGGACTGGACCGGGAGTTGGGCGAACGCCTGTGGAACTACGGCCACAAATCGAAACAGATCCGCTACAGCACCGTGTGCCTGCATCTGGATCATGCCCGCGGCTACTCCAAACCGGAGATCTGGGCAAAGAACCGCGCCATTCGTAAAGCGGTGAAAGATAACCGCACGTTCTGGGCGGTCAACGGAATCGAGAAGAAACCCACCGCATGAGAACCCTGGTCGTCATTCACAGCCTCAAGATGGGTGGTATGGAGCGCGTTGCCGTCAATCTGGCTGACGCCTTCGCCGAAGAGGGTCACGAGAGCCACCTGTTATCCTGCCGGAACCGTCCCAACGACCTGCAGCCTGCCCATGAAGGGGTGAAGCTTCATCACTTTGATCAACAGCAGGCGCTGCTCAAGTCGGTGATTGGCATTCCGGTTTTCCTGCTGTCCCGCCTTCTTCTTGGCGTATTGCTACCAAAATCCCACTTCATGTGGGTCGGGTGGCTCAGCGGATGGTTACTGAAGCGCCATATCCAGAAACTTGAGCGACAGCATGGCCGCTTTGACCGTATCGTGTTTCGCGGACTGGGCACTTTCAAGTATTTCTGGTCCTTCCGCGACGACCGCAACATCTACGTACTGGAAAATGTTATCCATTACGACCGGCCTCTGTGGCAGAAAAAGCTGGAATGGAAGCTGGTGTTCCACAATCGGCACCTGGCCTGTGTTTCGTCTGGTGTTCTGGAGTCGGCTCAGGAAGCGTTCGAGAAAGGGAATATCGAACCGAAGAGTCTGCGGGTGATCACCAACCCTTGTCCTGTCGAACAGATTCAGGCCATGGCACAGGCTAACGATCCTGACATACCTGCAGCCCCGTATATCGTGAACGTTGCCAGGCTGGTTCCCCAGAAAGGGCATGCTCTCCTGCTGGAAGCGTTCGCTAAAGCCCGGATTCCCCATCAACTGGTTATTGTAGGGGAAGGCCCGTTACGTCAGGAGCTTGAACAAAAAGCCCGGTCACTCGGAATAGCAGAACGGGTAATGTTCGCCGGCAAGCGCACCAATCCCTATCCCTGGATGCACCGGGCCGACCTGTTTGTGCTCGCGTCCGAATACGAAGGGCTGGGCATCGTGCTGACTGAGGCCCTGGCCTGTGGCACACCCATCCTGTCAACAGACAGCCGTGGCGGCGTGCGGTTTGTGTTTCAGGGCGAGCTTGAACAATACCTGACACCGGGCACGCCGGAAGGACTGGCGGAGGGGCTTGAATCGGTGATTGGCAAACTGCCTATTGAGGTCAAACCGGAGTGGCTTGAGGCGTTCAGTGCCAGGACGGTGGTTGAGGCGTTTTTGGCGGAACCCGAACTCAGCCCCTAGGCCATGTGCTCAACAATGGATTCGATAGATTTCAGCCTGAGTGACGCGCCCTGAAAGTTATAATCGGATTCACTCCACTGGCTGAGATATATAAAATCCAGCCCGGCCCGGGATGCAGCCTCAATATCATACTGACTGTCGCCCACAAAAACCGCAGGCAATGCAATGGCGCCGGAAGCTATTTCCCTGCTCAGTATTTCATCCTTGTTGTCGGGACTACCGAAAATACCGCCGTCAAAGTGAGCAGCCAGCCCTCTGGCACTGAACACTTCTCTTAATTCTTCCTGGTCACCCCCAGAGACGACCAGCCATCTTGTTCCCCGAGTCAATATCCGAAGCCGTTCCAATCCTGACGCGGCCTCACAATCCCGCAACCCCTGCTTCACATACCCAGCGTAGCGATCAAGCAAATCGCCCAGCTCATCGTCGTCAACGGCTTCCCGCCCCACTATCTCGGTTAAAAAAGCTTCGAACTTCACGTAACGGGAAATGCCCCCATGCCGGACATGATAGTCCACCAACGCCTGTGCCTTGTCCGCGCCGTATGGCTTTGCGGCCTCAAAAAATGCGTCAGTCTTTACCCGGTTCGAGTTCAGCAGAACCCCATCACAATCGAACACCCAGGTCTTGTACTGATTCAAAACAGACATCCTTTAGCTCCAATGATCACTTTAATCAATCTCGGCCCCACGCGGCGATGCCTGGGTACGTGTCGACTCTGTGCGAAAGTCGCGAAGACTCTCCAAGGCAGACACGTGTACAACTCCAAGCTGAGCCGGAAAAGGCTTGTCCATCATTAGCGCCATGGCAAAGCGGTGGCAGCCCGCGCCGGAAAATATCGGCTCACCACCGGGCCCGAGATGCACCAGAACGCCCCCAACCTCACGAAAGTTGGTGGGGTCCAGATCCCTGCGTGATGGAAGACTGCCCCGGGATCTGACATCGGCCCAGATGGCATCAAGCGCGTCAAAACGCTTGGCAACATCTTCAGGAGTACGGCACTTATCTGTCACTCCAGTCGGCGAAACCGCAATTTTTCCAAGCATGAACCCGATTGCGCCAGACTCTTCCCAATTCTTCCCATCACGCCAGTGAGACCAGCAATAGGTCAGCTTGGGATGCCGATCAAATGACTGCTCCAGCGAACTCGGCCATTCAGTCACAACTCGACCAGACATCTGCCGGACCCGGGAACCAAAGTGGGCCGTCAAATCCGCGGCCTCAATGTATCGCTGACATTGTGAGGGCTTCACCCAGATCCGTTCCGCGTAACGCGGCGCTTCAGTGCCAAACCGCAGCCTGTTCCAAGTGTCTATCCAAAACGCCCGAAGCCGATACTTAGTAGCCAAAGATTACCCTTAATACGAAAAATGAACTGATGCCTTTTTAGTGTCCCGCATGATAATCAACACGGTTCAGACTCAAAAAAGAGCCTGTTTGTTTCGCGAATCATTCGGTGGAGCCCGAACTCCTGATGAATCCAATCCCGAAGTTCCTCCGGAGAGTAGACATGCTCCCCGTCAACGATTGCCCGAATCCCCCGAGCCAAGGCCTCTACATCATTTACATCTGCCAGAACACCGTATTTACCGTGTGCCAGCAATTCCTCGCTTCCTGGCACAAGGGTTGAAACCACGGGCTTACCGTGACTCATTGCCTCGTTCAGAACATTCGCCATACCCTCGTTCCTTGAACACAGCAGGAAAAGATCAATTCCTTTGAAGAAAGCGTGCATGTTTTTCCGGTAACCAAGGAAATGGATTCTCGCAGCTTCCTGCCTATTATTGATGGCCGACTTGATCTCGTCTTCAAATTCTCCCTCTCCCGCGTGAACGACATGCACATTGTCCGGAAGCCTGGAAAGGATATCCGGCAAAAGGTCGAATCCCTTTTGCGGACTGAAGCGTCCAGCACAACCGACAATGACGGTGTCGGATGGAAGGTTGAGGAGCTCTCTGAAATTCATTGGTGTTTCTTCCGGAGGAGGAAGATCAAAGCCGTTGCAAACCTTGAAAACATTGCGGTCGTCGAAAAAGCGGGGATACTTCAACATTTCATTCTTGAGAGAGTCGCTGTTAACCATCAAAACAGCTTTCATCAGCCGGAAGATCGCAAAATACTTGATAGGGCTCTTCACTCTTCGCGAGATCCCTAGGTAGAGCACAACGCGATCAACACCTGCAAGGCTCGAAGCCAATGTCACCAGCCACCAATCCTTTTTCAGGGCAGCGAAAACAACATCAGGCCTGATTTTCCTGAGAATCTTCACATAATTTGCGACAACGAAAAGATTGAGATCCCCACCTCGTGATTTAACTTCAATGACTGTGACATTCTCCAGATCAGCAAAGCGATCTGCGAAATACCCCTGAAGCAGGACCACATATACCTTTACACCGGCCTCCCCCAGAAACCGGGCCCTGAGATGTACATTTTTTTCAATGCCACCCCAGACACGGGAAGGACAGAAAAGAACCGCTTTTTTCATACTTCAGTTATCCTTGAATCCTAACAAGACAGTTTGCGCCTGCGGTTCTCTCAGCGTGTCGCTTTCCTTCGTTCCCGTATCCGCCGTTTCAGGCTCCGCAAACTGAAACTGGCTGCTTCCAGGCCGGAGGCCAATCGAAGCCAGAAAGACGAGATCTCTTCGCGGGAGAGGAAGCCGCGAGCCTCGGGACAGCTTCTCAGGAAACGATCTATTTCCCTCGCTTTCTGTAACCGGGGTAGGAATCGCGGCTTCTTCAACCGAAAATCAATAAAGGTGACCGATTCTTCCACAATCAGGAAGTTAGCCAGTTGCGCATCACTTCGAAGATATCCACGTTCGTGCAGCGCCCGGAGTGTTGCGAGAATTTTGCTCGCATCTTGCGGACCAGCCGGCCGCCCCTCGACGAATCGATAACAGACGAAAGAATCGACAACGACACCTTTGTGCCGGTACTCGCATGCCAGGACCGGATCCGGTGCGCCAAATCCCATACCAGACAACTGCTCTATGTGCCGGAAAGTTCGCAACGCGTCACTCTCCCGAAAGCGCGTCAGGAAACGCTCCCAGCGCCGGCCATTTCGTGCCCGGGGAACCTTCAGCAACAATGACTCGTCAAGAAAACGTACCCGTGCACTCAGCGTTCGCCAATTGTCGCGGAAAACTTTTTCCCGAGGTAATTCACCCTCAAAAACTCCATCAACGAGCCTGCGGCTCGCCAGTTCGTCCAGGTTCGAAACTACACGACACTGACGGTAATCGAATGAACAAGACATCGTTAGCCCTTAAATGAGTGCTTGCTCCCTGGCTCCATGTGCTTGCTGGAGTTCATCAAGGTAACGTTGGAGCCCCATGCCCATCACTTCGTTGAAGCGATCGTCGCCTGAAAGATAACCCACCTCCCAGAGTCGCTGCATGACTTGGTACTGCAGTATGGGATCATGGGTTTTGATGAAGGAGCGAGTATAATCGACGGGCTTGGCACCGGCCGGGGTATACCCTGCAAACCGGCCTGAGGACAACATCAAGTCCGTATTGAACACACGGATGCCTGCAGGACGAAAGCGGAGCATATCTATAATCGCATTGGGCCCCGCATTAAAATGGGTATCCGCCAGCAGCCACTGAAAAGATGCAAGCTGCCTAACCCCGGGATAATCTGCGGGAAACAGAGCACGTCCCTTTCGATTGTGGCATACCGCCCAGCGAATAGAGGAGAAAACCGCGTCATAATCAGACTGCGCCAGTTGTTGAGCCTGGGTGTTGTTGTAATAACTGACGTCCAGACGCTCCCCCTGCGTTTCAGGATCACGCCCCTTATCGCCCCCTCTGTAGCCGAACTTCGCAACGACATCGTGGCTATCAATTTCAGCTCCCTGCGCTTTTTCACTCGGCACTGGTCCGACCAGAGCGATTCGCTTACCTTCGATGAAGCTTCCAAACTCTAGGTCAATCGCTGTTGCGAAACCAACGAAGCCATGAGTGTCTTGCTCCCAGTTGCCCTGCAATAGTTGAAGAAACCAACGGGCTTGCGAACGCCGCTGTTCATTACGTTCCATGTGCTCCAGGTTATTCAACAAAGATGCAGCAGCCCCGAAGTTGCCATTCTCAAGCTCTGCGTAAATCCCCAACGCCAGGTTCTCAACACTCACTGCATCGTCCCGCGTGGCGTCTGAGGCCATTCGAGCTAATCCATGGTCTCTGAGAATTCTGCCGGGCTGAAAAAAACCAACCCCGATACACAGCCGATAAAGGTCGAGCCAGCAGCTGGCAGGGAGCGTCTCGGGGTTTAGCTCATGAGCAAGTGCCTCGATCTTTATTACATCGCCAGCCTGGAGCTGCCTCTTCCGTACAGCACCATGGTTCACCAGTTCACGCCAAAACGGAATCAGACCCTCAGGAGCGCGAGCATAGCCAATGCGGCGGAGCGCACGGTCCAGCACGCGAACCTCTTTTTTCGAGTTCGCGTTAGCCTGCTGAGCCGTAACAAAGGCATCCTTCAGGGTATTGAAGCGCCACCATCGGTCGCGGCGTTTTTTGGCAAACAGGAAGTTTTCGATCATTTTAGACGGAAAATTTTAGCTCATTCCATAAATTGATTGAGACGTGAGTTCATACCTGGTGGGTGTTACCGATACAAGCTCTCTGGCTCCCGGAGTCCGTTGGTATAGGTCCAGCAATTCTTTCATTTCGCGATTTCGTGGGTCATCTGCACCGTAGCCATCAAAGCCGGCCATCAGAACCCTGGAAGCCTGTCCACTCGCGGCAATCGCCAGCGCATACGCCACGACGAGAGAAGTCGGTAAAGTGCACGACGCCTCCGAGAATTCAAACACGCCCGGCTCGACCGAAAGTCCGAAGTCCAATACATCCTTACCGTCCAACGCGAGCTTCACGTCTTCAGGCAGCATCGCCCAGGGCGTTATCAATGGCTGTGGAAGTAATGTGTGAGCATGGCAATCAGCCAGTAGCCGAACAGGATGGCATGCGACCCTGAGACTGATTAGCTCCGAGGATATTGCAGCCTGCGTATTGAGCGCTATGACCACCGGGTTATTTTCCCGAATGTAATTTTCCAGTGCCCACTTATGACGTCGGACCCCGGGACCAGTGCCAAGCAATAGCACCTCGGTGTTACGAAGCAGCGAGGCCGGATTCCAGCTGCCGCTTTGCACATCGCCATAAAAATGCTTGGCGGCATCAAGGGTATGAATACTGAATTTTTTCCCGCCCTCAACGCGCAGATGCTCTATGGCAGCGAGAATATCTTCTTCATCATAACGGGAGTCCCCCAGCATCTCTTGAATGTAGGTAGGGTGGATACCGTATTTTCCAGCAAGGTAGTAAAATGGGTTTGTCCCCCAACCGTACCGCTCCTGCATTGGACGGAAGTCGCTCCGCAAGATCCGCATTAAGGGCACAAGTGAAACCTGCTGCTGGCGCAATTGCGCTATCTCTATAGCCAATTCTTCTGTTTTGGCGTTCCCCGGGCCTCTCCCCATTCCGGTCACAGTAGAGTCAACCCAGGTCGCACCTTCCCCCAAAGCCGCCAGAGTATTCTGTAATGCCATACGAAGATTATCGTGGGTATGTATACCCAACTCGCCCCGCCAATGGCGGCGTAACCAGGAAATGATACGAGCTGTCTGCTCCGGGGCCATGCTTCCCATACTGTCCGCGAAATAAAGGACATCAATCGGGTATAACGATGCTTTCTTTGCAATCGTTTCAATTTCGCCCTGGGCTCTATCGGCAACCTGCATCAAATTAAATCCAACACGGTAGCCACGGCTCTTCAACCACCCACTCACCTCGACGGCTTCGTCGAACTCGTGAATATGACACGCAATACGTACCACACTGACTGGCGAATCATCCGCACAACAGGGAAATAGCTGTTGCAACCGATCCTCCAGCGAGCGTGCGCCAACCAGTTCAGAGGCGTTCACCATGACCCCGACTGACAGAGATTCTGGAATGTGTAAACTGGCAAGAAATTCGTCGGTGGTATAAGCGCAGGCGCCTTTGAACCCCTGGTTTTTCAATGTCCTCAATCCCATCTCGACGACATCGACTCCAGCAGCCGCCATGGCTTCAAGGTATCGGGAGATCAGATCCGTATCAAAATCCCAGTCGTTGTAATAACCACCATCACGTAAAGTGCAGTCCAGAAACGTTATTTTTTGCGTATTCATAGATTTAGTCATCTTGAAGCGCGGGATTAAATTTCGGATATCCCGGCAGAGAGCATTGCATCCGCCATCAGGAAATCTTCTTCCCAATCGATATCGAAGCCCTGAATTTTATCCAGAATATACTTGTATGGCCGATCACCTATTCGATCGCCTTTCACCTTATACACGTTTTCCGGGGCCAGAAAGACACCACTATTAATTTCGTACAAGGGTTCCAGCGTCTGGGTCCGTGGCCATTTCTCAACATTCCGATCATAATTAACCGGCCTGGACTCATCCCATATAAAGCCACGCAACTCGTTGACTGACATCAGAGAATCGTATCCACATTCAAGTTGCTTCAGGTATTTTTCAATAATTGCGTCATAAAGGCGTGTGGTCAAAAAGGGGGACGTGACATGAGTCCATAGAATATGCCCTTCTTCAATCTGCGAGCCGGCATATTCAATCAGCTCATCTGTGCTGGTGCTGCTGGAAGCCAGGGCATCATCTCTCAGACGGATGTCCAGTTTTGACGTCTCAAACTTTTCGGCATACTCAATAATCTCTTCATCATTAGTCGAGAGTATTATTCGATCAATAAGTTTGGTGGCCAGGAGTTGCTCGAGCTTTATTTGCAACAACCCGAAAGGCTTATCGGCAATCGGCCGAATGTTTTTTCTTGGCACCCTTTCGCTACCTTTTCGGCACGGCAAAAAACAGGTAACAGTCAAGTCGTCTCTCCCAAACTTTTATCCAAATTGGTCGTGGGCATGCAGCGTGCCGCTCTAGACAGTATCGACGGACTCAATCTGTCTTGCTTCTTCTCGCTTCAGTACAGCCCAGATGAATACAACCATGAACACGAACATCGTAACGCCTATGTTCCTCTCAAGCATGCTCTGGGTTAAATTCACGACCGCATGAAGAGTGACAAAAAAAGCCCCACCCAGCGCCAAAGCTTTAACCTCCGGGACATCCGAGTTGGTTTTTTTCAAGAAAAGTCCGAAGGTGACGACCATCAGCAAAAGGTAGGACGCAAGCCCTATCACCCCGTACCGAGCCATCACGTCAATATATTGATTGTGCAGGTGGCGAAAATTCTGTACGGCAGGATGTATCTGGCCCGAAACAATAAGGTCACTGATAACCGCCTCTGTCCCAGTGGGACCAGAGCCAATCAGAGGGTTTTCCTGAAACGCCTTTACGCCTGCCTTCCACATGTCCAGTCGCAGACCAACTGAAGTGCCGTTTCGGCCATCTTCGTAGTAATCAATGAACTCATTGACTGCAATCGTCATTCTACGCTCAACCAAATCAAACTGAGACGCCGCAACGAGCCCTGCTGCAATCATAATCGTCAGAAGGACGAGAATAACCTTTCGCTTGATGAGCGGCTGCCGGAAAACATACAGGCCAATAAGAGCAATAACTGGAAAGGCAATCCAACCACTCCGCGTTCCAGAGACAAGAGAGGCATATATTCCCCCAACAGAGCCCAGAATAAGAATCGCCAGCCAGAAACGCCGATGCGTTTGTTTTGCAGCCCAGACAAAGCCCGAGAACGCTATTAGCGCAAGGGCCATCGCCCCATTGCCATAATGAATGGGATTATCGAATGCAGTCACGCGACCAATACCATGAATTTCGGCCTGGTATATCCCATAAGCACCGGCCATCAGCGCACCAAGCGCCCCGAACAGGAAAAACCAACGGGCACTGATGGCGTACTTCAATACAAACAGCATCACAAGGGAGGCCGCGACATAACGAGTGGAAAGATCAAATTCCGACACATCCTCGCCATGCAGCGTCAAAGTTAGCGCCTGCATCAGAAAAAATAGCCAGAGAACGCCGATCAACGCCAAACTTTCTCTATCTACGCCATCAAGGAGCTTTTTCCATCGAAAGACCAGAAGGGCCAATAAAAGCACCAGTGACGGACCGAATGCGTAGGCATCGGGCACCAACACGTAGAAAAGCAGGTATGAGGCCAGGGCAAGAAATGCCAGCCAGGATAGAACTCTATCCCAGGCGCTACTGGATCCGACCCAATCTGGATTTGTGATGGTGTTCTGGGTCAACGTGGTACCATTTAGGTTGTTCAAGGATTCATATCGCATTTACGTGATGTATTTCCATAAGCTCTTGCGCCTTGATAGCTGGCCAAAAGCACATGCCAGAGTACGTCCTTTCTACAGGACTCGAGCTGGCCGCAACGCTTCTCCACAGACCGACGCAACCGCTTCAAATTATGATCTTTCCAACTCGCTGAACCAACTTTCTCACGATGCAACCTGCATCGGTCAAAGTCGATTAGGAATACCCGGTCACCGGCGACGAGGATGTTGTCACAATTAAGATCTACATGATCCAGCCCCTCATGGTGAAACCTGGCAATGGTCTGCCCGACCCTGCGCCAGAGAGCCTCACTGTTAACCGCCGGATGCTCCGGCAAAGGCTTCGCCCCCTCGATTCTTTCGATGAGAATTGCCGCTTCATAAGAGAAAGCACCGTGCCGGGCCACCAGCGCCGCGACCGGTTTTGGTACGGGCAACCCTTTATCGCGCAGCTCGCTCAACAACCGGAATTCCGCGAACGAACGGGTTCGTTCATATCCCGTGAACAGATATCGGCGTTCCGAGAAGCGGGCGACCAGCCCGCCGCGCCGGTAATGCCTCAGAACGAGCGGCCCTTTGGGAGAATCAACAAACCATGCGCTGCCACGGCCACCGGCAGATACCGGCACCGCTCTCTCGCTCCAGAACGCTGGAGAAAACCACCGCTCATCGACGTCTTCGCAGCCGGGCGCGCAGAGCACTGACACCATAACCGTGGATACCGAGTATAGCCCTGCCAAGGCTCACAAGACGTTGGCCGGGGAGTACGTTAGAATGGCGCACAGTTTACCAACGACACCCTTCCGGCACTACAACAGCCGGTTAAAGAATCGCAACGGACCGTAACTTGGACAGTCAGACCCACCATCAGCCCATCAATTCCATCTGCATCCTGCGCCTCTCAGCTATCGGCGATGTTACCCACGTAGTCCCGGTTATTCTGAGCCTGCAGGAACAGTGCCCCGGCGTGCAAATCACCTGGGTGATCGGCAAGATCGAAGCCAAGCTGATTGGCGACCTCCCGGGCGTGGAGTTTGTAGTTTTTGACAAGAAAGCCGGCCGCAAAGGCTATGCTGAGCTTCGCCAGAAGCTTCGGGATCGACATTTCGACGCTCTTCTGCACATGCAGGTGGCATTTCGGGCCAACCTGGCGGCTGCCATGATTCCGGCGAAAGTGAAGGTTGGCTATGACAAGGCGCGCAGCAAAGACCTTCACAGCCTGTTTATTAACAAGCGCATTGCGCCAGCCCCGAAGCAACACGTGCGGGACTGCCTGGCCAGCTTTCTGGAACCGCTGGGACTGAAAGCCGCGCCGCCCCGGTGGACCATTCCCCTGACCGGGGAGGATCATGAGTTTGCCCGGGAGCAGCTGGCCAACGATCGCCTGAACCTGGTGATCAGCCCCTGCGCCAGTCACATCCTGAGAAACTGGCCGGCTGAGCGTTACGCGCAGCTTGCGGATCACGCCATCCGTGTACACGGTATGAAGGTGACCCTGGTGGGCAGCCCGGCACCGTTTGAGGCGGAATACTGCGCCGCCATTGAGGGCGCAATGAAGGAAAAAGCCCACAACATCTGTGGCAAGGACACTCTCAAGCAACTGACCGCCCTGCTCACTCACGCCGACCTTGCGGTTGCCCCGGACACTGGCCCGGCTCATATTGCGAGCGCAGTTGGCACCGATGTGTTGGGCATTTTTGCCGCCAGCAATCCTTATCGCTCGGGCCCGTACAATTCGCTGGAATGGTGTGTTAACCGCTATCCAGAGGCGCTGATGCAGTTTACGGGTAAAACCGTGGATGAAGCACGCTGGGGCGCGAAAGCCGAGTTCGAGGGTGCCATGGAGCTTGTGACGGTGGAGGATGCCACTGCCATGCTGGATAAGTGGGTTGAGACTCAACGGGTAGCGGAAACGAAAACGGCGTCGGATCTGGGGTGATCTGACGCCGTTTTTGTAGGTCGCCCGCCCAGTCAGGCAATTACTTACGGGCGGTGTAGTCCTGGTAGGACTTCTCTTCCACGAAGCGGGAGCCCAGCGCCAGGTTCACTTCTTTCTTGATGGCGGCGCGCTTGTCGTTGGTGACATAGACCGCGCGGGCCAGTTCAATGAACTTCGGGCCGAAGTCCTGGGCCGCTTCCTGGTCGCGGATATCATCTTCGATGACCCACAGCTCCTCGTTCACGGCCTTCAGCTGCTTGCGCAGGTCGGCAATCTCAGCCGCCTTGTCTTTCACCGCTTCGTCCCAGGTGGCGCTCAGCTCATTCAGTTCCAGACGGACGTTTTTGACTTTTGCCTCGTCCTTGATGCGCTCTGATTTGATTTCGAGAATGGTGATTTTGTCCAGCACCTCGCCAAACGATACCGGTACCTTGATTACGTCTGCCATTTGCTCGTCCTGCAGGTCAATATGATTGGAAAACAACAAAGCCGCCGGGCTGAAGCAGTCAACGGCGGCTTGCAAACGCTCCGGGATCAGCCTTTTACGTGGGTCAGCCAGCCACTGTGCCCGGGCGACTTACCCTTAACCGCATCGAAATACATCGCCTGCAGCTTCTCGGTAACCGGACCGCGCTTGCCAGCGCCGATCACGCGGCCATCCAGCTCGCGGATGGGCAGCACTTCGGCGGCGGTGCCGGTGAAGAAGGCTTCGTCGGCAATGTAAACCTCATCGCGGGTAATGCGGCGCTCTTTCACCGGAATATTCAGCTCGTTCGCGAATTCCAGAATCGTGGCGCGGGTGATACCTTCCAGGCAGGAAGTCAGCTCCGGGGTATGCAATACGCCGTCACGCATGATGAAGATGTTCTCACCAGACCCTTCTGCCACATAGCCTTCGTTGTCCAGCAACAGCGCTTCCTCGCAACCGCTTGCGATGGCTTCATTCAGCGCCAGCATGGAATTGATGTAGTTGCCGTTAGCTTTTGCCTTACACATGGTGATGTTCACGTGATGGCGGGTATAGGAGGAGGTACGCACCTTGATGCCCAGCTCCTTGGCTTCCGGAGACATGTAGGATGGCCAGCTCCAGGCCGCCACCATGACATGGACCTTGAGGTTATCGGCACGCAGCCCCATACCCTCGGACCCCAGGAACACCATCGGGCGCAGGTAGGCTTCATCCAGGTTATTCTCGCGAACGGCCGCGCACTGGGCCTCGTTCAACTGCTCCTTGGTGTACGGCATGGTCATATTCAGGATATGAGCAGAACGGAACAGTCGATCAGTGTGCTCCTTCAGACGGAAAATCGCCGGGCCGTTGGCGGTGTTATACGCACGCACCCCTTCAAAGCACCCCAGACCATAATGCAGGGTGTGGGTCAGCACGTGGGTTTTGGCCTCCCGCCAGGGAACCATTTCACCATCCAGCCAGATCAGGCCATCGCGATCAGCCATCGACATTGTTTCTGCTCCATAACAAGCGGTTTTCGGGAAACCGGCATTCTAGCAGGAAAATTCCGCGGAACCGAAGCGTAGTAGACTAATCTATCATCACTGCCTGCCACATGCCCCTTATATAGGCGCGCTCGTCGGGAAACGCATCGCCCTCGACCTGGCTGTTCAGGTTCTGTAACGCCCTGCGGTGAATGGTTGAACGCAGGGTAATGTAGGTTTCACGAAGCTTGGCGATGTCTTCCTCATCCATTACTCCAGCTCGACCGAGCTCCTCAAGCTGCCTGATATTATCAGACCACTGGGTCAGCTCGGGGTGATCGGAACTGTAGGCCAGCATCAGGTACTGGACCATGAACTCGATATCAATGATACCGCCGTGATCATGCTTGATGTGAAAAACGTCCTCCCGCTTACCCTCTGGCGTTCCAAGGCTGGTGCGCATTTTCTCACGCATATCCACCACGTCAGCGCGCAGTTTCGCGCGATCCCTTTGCTGGCACAGAATATCGTGGCGAAGGGTCTCGAAGTCTCCCAGCGTGTCCGGGCAACCCGCCACGCCACGGGCCCTGGCCAGAGCCTGATGCTCCCAGGTCCAGGCATCGTTGCGCTGATACTTTTCAAAGGCCGGCAACGTACTGACCAGAAGTCCGGAATTACCGGATGGGCGAAGCCGCATATCCACTTCGTACAACTGGCCGGAAGGAGTCTGGGTGCTGAGGATATGGACAATACGCTGCCCCAGCCTGGTATAGAAAATGGCGTTATCAATCGGTCGGTCACCATCACTGGCCTGCTCCGGATCAGCATTGTGAACAAATACCAGGTCCAGATCCGAGGTATAGCCAAGCTCAACACCACCAAGCTTGCCATAGCCAATGATGGCGAAATCCGTGTCACAGGCAGAACCATCGGCCCGGAGGGGATAGCCATGACGGCTGACAAGGTTGGCGAACGCCACATCAACAACATGATCCAGCACCACCTCGGCAATCCAGGTCAGGTAGTCGCTCACCTTCATCAGCGGCAGCGTACCCTTCAGTTCTGACGCTGCTACTCGCAAGCTATGCGCTTTCTTGAAATGCCGCAGGGACTCCATCTGCTCTTCCAGATCCTCGAAGGGAATCCGCAACATCTGCTGGCGCAGGTCGTCCTGCAGCTCTTCCTTGGCCGGCGGATGGTACAGGCTCTCGGCATTCAGCAACTCATCAAGCAGGAGCGGCGTCTCCGCCAGCTGCCGCGCAATCCACGGGCTCTCGCTGCAAAGCTTGACCAGTTGCGTTCTCGCCCCCGGGTTTTCCAGCAGCAGGACCATGTAAGCGGTACGCCGCAGAATCGCTTCAACCAGTTGCAGCACCCGGGCCAGAGTCTGCGATGGCGCATCCACCTGAGTCAGGGCTTCCAGCAATACCGGCATGAACTGATTCAGGCGTTTCCGCCCCTGGGTCTGCATGACCTCTATCGTACGACTGTCCCGAAGGTTACACAGCAGGCCGTAACTGTCCTCCGGATCCTCAAAACCGTGCTGTTCCAGCCATTGCCTGGCGGCGTCCTCATCCATTTCAGCCAACCAGAGCTCGTGCCAGCCTTCTTCCAGGGCTGCGGATTCATGCTCCTCTTCCTCGGTGGCAATAATGTCCGCAAAGTGTCTGGCCACTCGCTCCCGGTGCGCCTCAAGCTCCTGCAGGCAGGCGTCCCAGCCATCAAACCCCATGATCAGTGCAATTCGCGCCTGCGTCAGCTCATCATCCGGCAACAGCTGGGTTTGCTTGTCTTCAACCCCCTGCAACGCGTGCTCCAGGTTGCGCAGAAACACGTAGGCTTCGCGCAATTCCTTCACCACCTGAGACGGCAGTAGCTCAAGCGCCTCAAGCTCCTTGAGGATGATCAGTAATTCACGCTGCTGGAGCTCCCGGTCACGCCCGCCGCGAATGAGCTGAAATGCCTGCACCACAAACTCGATTTCACGTATGCCACCACTGCCCAGCTTGATGTTGTTCTCAAGACCTTTTCGGCGCACCTCGCGACCAATCATCGCTTTCATGCTCCGCAAGGACTCGAAGGCACTGAAATCCACATATTTTCGGTAAACAAAGGGTCTCAGGGCTTCCATCAGAACCTGACCGGCGCGCTCATCGCCTGCCACAACCCGGGCCTTGACCATCGCGTAGCGCTCCCAGTCACGCCCCTGATCCTGATAATAGGTCTCCAGGGCAGCGAAACTCAGCGCCAACGCACCACTCTGGCCATAGGGTCGCAGGCGCATGTCTACGCGAAAAACGAAGCCGTCCGCCGTGATCTGGTCCAGCGCCTGGATCAGGCGCTGCCCCAGGCGGATGAAAAACTGCTGGTTATCCATGGAACGTGGGCCGCCCCGGGTTTCCCCCTTCCCGGGAAAGGCAAAAATCAGATCGATATCGGACGAGACATTCAGCTCCCGGCCACCCAGCTTGCCCATGCCTAACACCACCATAGACTGAGGGACGTCTTCCCCAGTCACCGGATCAGCGCCCCAGGGTGTGCCCGACTGTTCGCAGGTATCTTCATACAGCCAGTCCAGCGCTCCCTGGATACCGGTTTCCGCAAACTCGCTGGTCGCAGCCATGGTTTCGTGGAGATCCGCCCAACGCATCAGGTCACGCCAGATAATGCGGAACTGGCACTCCCGGCGGAACCGGCGCAGCGCCACGTGCAGGGAATGCTCATCCGATACATCCCCGAGATACTCCTGCCAGCGCTGCTGCAAATAGTCCCGGGTGGTTGGCTCGCGAAGCGGGCGGGACCGGACCAGTGCCTCAATCTGCTCCGGGTGCCGCTCCAGGGTCTGTTTCAGAAACACGCTGCGCGCCATGGCGTTCGCAACATCATCTTCTGAAAGGCCTGCCGACGCTGTCATCCAGGAGCGATGCTCATCCCCGGTCACCGATGACCAACCCGCTGCGACATCGTCAGCAAGCACCTTCGGAAGTGCACTCCATGGCTCGGACATAACGCAAACCCCTGTATCTCTGTTATATTTCCCTTACTGTATAACGAACCGTCAGCCGACTGAACCATCCAGGCCCTTAATGCTCAGAAACCGCCGTCCGCTTAACCCGGAACATCAATTCGCGCACTTACCGATGTCCGGTATCATCCGCTCACGCATCAAACGTCTGTTTTCCATTCTGGGCGGCCTCCTGGTGTTTCAGGTCATGGTTATCTGGGCGGTGGAGGACCTCACCCTCTTCGAGTCCATCTGGCTGACGATGACCACCCTGGTCACCGTGGGTTACGGGGATTTATCCCCGGAAACTGCTGCTGGCCGGATCAGCACCATTATCGTCATGTTCATCAGCGCCATCACTATTATGACGCTGATTGTCAGTGATTTTATCGAGTACCGGTTTTATCGCCGGGAACGCATCGTAACCGGACGCTGGGTATACAAAATGAAAGACCACATTGTGATCATCAACACTCCCAGAAATGGCGGCGAGCAGTACTTTGCGCGGTTCGCTTCACAGATGCGCGCGGTTCCAGGATACGAAACCGTGCCCATCATCATTTTGACACGCCAGTTTCCAAGCGGCCTTCCGCCGGAACTGGCGGACGTTGGCCTGGTACACTTCCATGGTTCGGGCAGTGATCCGGAGGCGCTGAAGGCAACCCATGCTGGAAGCGCGCGACACATCGTGGTGTTGGCCGCTGACGAAGCGGACCCGGCATCCGACAGCCTGACCTTTGATATTGCGCATCGCCTGACCGAATCCAACCTCGGCAATCGAACAACCATCGAATGTGTCAGCGACCAGAACCGCCAGCGGTTCAAATCGGTGGGCGTCAGAACCATTATCCGACCGGTACGGACCTACCCGGAAATAATGGTGCGGGCGATAGTAGCCCCGGGTTCCGAGAAAGTCCTGGAGGACATGTTCAACTACCAGAACGATCACCCGCATCGCTATGACCTGAAACTTGATGACCTGAACTGGGCCGATATTGTCAGTGCATTGGTGCGCCACGGCATCGGAACCGCGCTGGCCTACATCGACAATGACGGCGAGGTAAGCTGCCATCCGCCAACAGACAAGGAAATAGAAGGGAAAGGACTGATTGTACTGGTAAAGTCACACGATACGCCGACCACCCAAGTGGTAGGGGAAGCTCTGGAGCGTTATCGTGCATTTCTTCAAAAATGGCATGACAGCGAAGCGGAAGAGAAAAAGACAGCCGCCGATTAACCGGCGGCGATACTGAGTTGTAGCTGCCCGAGCGCCACTCGCTCGGCCAGGTTTGCAACAGACTCCCCGGACAGCAGGCTGGCATGCACATCGCGGAACTGCTGCTGTGCGCCCCGGCTGCTCGCCGCGCGCTCCACCGCGACAAGGTCCCCCTCATCAACGGGTAAGGTCTCGCCTTTTAACCAGGCCACGCTGAGGCTGTGCAGAAACCCGGGCACAGACAGCTCAGACCCTTCGTCCGCCGGCAATATCGAGGGATTGTGCAGTCCAGCCAGGTAATAGCCCTGCTCCGCCTTACTCACCAGATTCAAGAACACAGGCACACTCTCCGCAAGCGACCGGGCCCAACGGACCAGATGGGATGAGTCACCGGATTTCAGTTCGAATTCCACTTCGTGCAAAGGGCGCTTATGCCCACCGGCCGCTATATAACCGGCGTCAATAGCTACCTCGATGACGGCCCCCCCTTCTTCGATCATCACCACCTGACGGTCAAAATTGGTTTCAAAAACCGGTTTCAGGTCTGCCAGGTTAACGTTTTGCCCCACCGGCGTATCCGCCACCAGACCAATGTTCAGCTCTGTCCCCATGAGCGGCCATTCCCACTCCTGACGCCGGTGGGCGCCGTCCACAAACTCGCCCTGGGTCTTGAGGGTCTGAATGAACTGATCACCCGCCTGCCGAATCCGCAAGGCAATGCGTTGCCGGTTCAGGTCGGCTTGCGGCGTGTCAAAATACCGGTTCACCAGTTTTTTTCGCTGACCCTCAGACGTGCCGCTCTGTGCAAGCAACCATTTCAGGGCCTTTTCCTGATTCCCGGCTGACAGGCTCAGTTTGATTTCCAACTCCTCGGCCATGGTACTTCTCCGTCAGATGTATTTTTGCAGCATACATAAAAAAACCGGCGACCCGAAGGTCACCGGTTTTTTGTAACTACTTGATTAGCTGGTTAGCTGATCAGAAGTAGTAAGTAGCACCAACAGCAGCGATGGAACGCTCGTCGGAAACAGCGGCGTTGCCGAGCTCATCTTCATACTCGTATACGTCGTCACCACCACCCAGGTAGCCTTCAACATAAACGTACATGTTGTCAGACACGTTGTGCAGGGCCTGAAGAGTCACGGTGTCGCGCTTGGTGTCATTTGCGTCGTCAGCTTCGCCATACTCATAAGCCAGTGCGAACTGGTTGGCGCCAATGGTGTAAACACCCATTACGCCGAACAAGTCACCAGCGTCATCACGGGTATGGAATTCACCAGTCAGACGCAGTGCGTCCAGGTTGTAGCTGGCGCGCAGGCCGTAAGTGTTCTCGCCGTTGCCGTCGCCGTTGTCGTTGGAATCTACTGCAACTGCCAGCTCCAGGGCATCAACGCCGTAAACAGCAGCCAGCTGGTACGGGTAGGACTTGCCATTATCGGAGGAATCACCGTTAACCTGAACGGCGGCGCCGAGGGTCAAGCCACCAAACGAGGGAGACTGGTACTGAACCAGGTCACCTTCACCAGTGGTGTAATCAACAACAATGTTAAGGGAAGCTACTTCGAAGAACTCGGAGATTTCAGTGACGGCGGTTTCGTAAGTGGAGTCGTCCTTACCAACCCAGACTTTACCGAAGTTGTCGCCGCTAACACCAACGTAGGCTTCGTCGATCTCGTAGATGCCCTGATCTTCGCCGTCGTTCTCGTCAGCATCAAAGTGCAGCTCGGCCTTGAAGAAGCCGGTCAGGCCCGGTGCAATTTCGTGGTCGTGCAGTACGCCCAGGGTAGAGCCGTTGTCGAACAGATCAACTTCGGAAGGACCGTTGTCAATGTTGTCGTGGGTGGCGGCCAGCTGGATGTTACCGTAAACGGTCGGCAGAGCCATGTCCTGTGCCAGCGCGGCGCCAGAGAAAGTTGCGGCTGCAACTGCAGATGCGATGAGCGTTTTTTTCATGTTGCGTCTTCCTTTATTGAGTTAACTCAGGTTTTAGCGACGGGTTTAAATCCCGTTCTTTAGACTTCCACCAGTCAGGCTGGTTAGAGCCTTATTTTGTGTTTTCACCATGTCAGTTTAATGACATGGCGATAACGTTTTTTGATTTCCCTACAGCCCGAAGCTCTTCAGGCCTTTGCAGCTCAATCACTTACAGCTATAAGTTAAAGCTCTGCATGATGAGCCTTTTTAATACAACAAACCCAGTTTTGCAAACTTTTAACGTTTAAATTTTCGCTACTCTTATCTTTGCCTGCCGGGGGATTACTCCAAAACGCTGTTGATCTTAGTCCCTTCATGTACTTCAAATCCGAGGCCAGAATTCAACAAATCCTTTAGATTCATGCAGCTAAATCGATAACGAGTGAATATCCGGCGCTTCCGACATACCCAAACACCTGTTGTTCGCACCATTTAGGGCCGCACATTACGATCGCGCGCAATTATAGTGCGACACGGTATTTTTTCAGGAACTGTTTCCCACCCGGAGCATAAAAGTCACAGGGCCATCATTAACCAGGGATACTTTCATATCCGCCCCAAACTGGCCCTTTTCAACATGACCACGTTTCAGGGCATCGCTTGCTGCGGCCACAAAATCAAGGAACAGGTTTTCCGCCAATTCCGGCGCAGCGGCCGATGAGAAACCCGGCCGGGTACCGGAAGCGGTATCCGCCGCCAACGTGAATTGGGGAACAACAAGAAGAGAACCACCTGTGTCCTGCAGGCTGCGATTCATCCGTCCCTGGTCGTCGGGGAAAACACGATAGCTCAGAACCTTTCTCACCAGGCTCTGAACCTCTCTGATTCCGTCACCACGCTCAACACCCAAGAGAAGCAACAGGCCTTCCTGGATTTCAGCAACTAACTGATTATCAACCGTAACACTTGCACTTGATACGCGCTGGATAAGCCCCTTCATCAAACTCCCTGTGGAAGGACCATTAAGAATTGGCAAGAGTGTATCCATGGCACCCGGTGGCCGCAACCCCTACCGGGCGGACTTAGTCTAAAGTCCCAGTCACTTTCGCAGCCACCTCGTCCACCCCACGCATCAGCGCGTCAACGATGGCCGGCTCTGATGCAGAGTGGCCAGCATCCCGGATAATTCTCAGGTCGGCTTGGGGCCAGGCTCTGGCCAGTGCCAGCGCGTTATCCAGCGGGCACACCATATCGTAGCGACCATGGACGATCACGCCGGGAATGTCCGCCAATCTGGGTGCATCGCGCACGATCTGGTCCGCTTCCAGAAAAGCGTCATGCATAAAATAGTGACACTCGATCCTGGACAGCGCGATGGCGACGTGGGGATGGCCGAAATGCTCAACAACCCTGGGATTGGGATGAAGAGTCGCACACCGACCTTCCCAGACCGACCAGGCCTTGGCTGCCTGAATTTGTTCCAATTCGTTACTGCTTGTAAGCCGCTGGTAATAAGCCCTTACCAGGTCACCTCGCTCTTCTTCCGGAATCGGGCTCAGAAAATCCTCCCAGTAATCCGGAAAGACACGACTCGCCCCCTCCTGATAGAACCAGTGAATATCCCGGGGACGACACAGGAAGATTCCCCGCAACACCAATCCCAATACACGCTCAGGGAAGTTCTGGGCATAAACAAGGCTGAGCGTGGATCCCCAGCTACCCCCGAACAGCAGCCACCGGTCAATCCCCAGGAACGTACGAACGGTTTCCATATCCTCCACCAGCTTGTCGGTGCTGTTCCCTTCAAGCTCCGCCAGCGGCGTTGAACGTCCCGCGCCACGCTGATCCATCAAAATGATGCGATAGCGTTCAGCATCGAAAAAACGACGATGATAATCCTCACACCCGCCACCCGGACCACCATGGACCACCAGCACCGGCATTCCATTCGGGTTCCCGCTTTCCTCCACATGCAATTCATGAGGCGGATCAACGGCGATACGATGCTGGGCATTCGGTTTGATTTCTGGGTAAAGGGTGAGCATGGGGCGCTCCGGTAAAAGGATGTAACCGGAGTTTAGCTGAAGTGAACGAAAAAGGGGCGGACCACAATGGACCCGCCCCTCCTGTTTCACGTACTGCAGATTACTTCTTGTGGGCGCGTTTACGCTCGTTTTCGGTAAGGAGCTTCTTACGCAACCGAATCGACTTGGGCGTAACTTCCACCAGCTCGTCATCATCGATGAATTCCAGCGCCTGCTCGAGCGTGAACTTGATCGGCGGCACCAGGCCAATGACCTCATCCTTCCCGGAAGCACGCATGTTATCGAGCTTCTTACCCTTGGTCGGGTTGACGACCAGATCGTTTTCGCGGCTGTGAATCCCGCACAACTGACCCTCATAGATTTCCTGGCCAGGATCAAGGAACAGCTTGCCACGACTCTGCAGCGTTTCCAGAGAGTAGGTCAACGCCGTACCGGTCGCCATTGACACGATCACACCGTTCTGGCGACTGGTCACATCACCGCCCTTGATCGGGCCGTAATGGCTGAAGGTTGACGTCAGAATGCCGGAGCCGGACGTCAGGGTCAGAAACGAGTTACGGAAGCCAATCAGGCCGCGCGCGGGAATGGTGTAATCAAGACGCATACGCCCCTTGCCATCCGGAACCATGTTGGTCAGATCGCCCTTACGCAGACCCATCTGATCCATCAGGGCGCCCTGGTGCTGCTCCTCGATGTCGATAATGACGTTTTCGTATGGCTCCTGCTTCTCGCCATCGATCTCACGAATGACAACCTCAGGACGACCAACCGCCAGCTCGAAGTTTTCGCGGCGCATATTTTCGATCAGCACCGAAAGGTGCAGCTCACCACGACCGGATACCTTGAACTTGTCCGCGGAATCGCCTTCTTCAACGCGCAGGGCAACGTTGTGGAGCAACTCCTTTTCCAGACGTTCCTTGATATTCCGGCTGGTGACAAACTTGCCCTCTTTACCACAGAACGGCGAGTCGTTGACCTGGAACGTCATGGATACGGTCGGCTCATCCACCGTCAACGGCGGCAACGCCTCGACATTGGAAGGATCACAGAGCGTATCGGAAATGAACAGCGAATCCAGACCACTCACACAAACAATGTCGCCAGCTTGCGCCTCATCGACTTCGACACGCTGCAGACCGGAGTGCCCCATGATCTTCAGGATACGGCCCTGGCGCTTTTTACCGTCGGCGCCGATGGCGGCCACGGGCGAATTGGTCTTGATCTTGCCGCGCATAATGCGACCGATGCCAATCACACCCAGGAAGCTGCTGTAGTCCAGCTGGGAAATCTGCATCTGGAACGGACCATCAAGATCGACGGACGGAGCAGGCACGTGATCAACAATCGCCTGGAATACGGCATCCATGTTGTCGTCGAGATTTTCGTGGTCCATCCCGGCGATGCCGTTGAGGGCGCTGGCGTATACGATGGGGAAATCCAGCTGTTCATCGGTGGCGCCAAGGTTGTCGAACAGATCGAAAACCTGATCAACCACCCAGTCTGGACGGGCGCCAGGACGGTCGATCTTGTTGACCACCACGATCGGATGCAGACCGGCATCGAAGGCCTTCTGGGTCACGAAGCGGGTTTGCGGCATCGGGCCGTCGATGGAATCAACCACCAACAGCACACAATCGACCATACTCATCACCCGCTCCACTTCGCCGCCAAAGTCGGCGTGGCCCGGGGTATCAACGATATTGATGTCGTAGTCGTGCCATTTCAGCGCGGTGTTCTTGGCCAGAATGGTAATGCCACGCTCTTTTTCCTGATCGTTGGAGTCCATAACGCGCTCGCTTTCGAGCTCTTTACGCTCCAGCGTACCGGACTGACGCAGCAACTGATCTACCAGGGTGGTTTTACCGTGGTCAACGTGGGCGATGATGGCGATATTACGAAGTTTTTCAATCACAAAAATAATCCTGCGGCATGCACTCAATGACCTGAGAGGGTCTTTCGCAGGGTCACCCCTGCACATGCCGTCTCAAATCCGTAAAATGAATTCATTCACCAGAACCGGCTGGCCCGGCGCCCTGCATACCGTTTGGAGTTTTTTCATCCCAAAAGCGGCAGGGTAAAAATGAGGTGGCGCGCAGTATATCGAAAAGTCCGTGTCGTTTATATGAAGAATAACGCCTATTCAGCACACAACATAGGTGCACCACTTTTGTGCAATTAAGTATTGCGCGCACCATTTTGATGCACCAAAGAAGTGCGAAACATTGGGTAACCTCTCCACAGACGCGCCAAAAAAGTCCGCACCCCTTGTGGTTGCGCTGTTCTGGCGCACGCCTGATAAATTGGCAAGACAATTGCTTTGTTCCTGTCAGCCGATTTTGCAGGTAAGACGCCGCAGCTTTTGATAAGCTGCCCCAACCTCAAAACAGATCGGAAGTCAGCGTCGCTGAGCGATCCGGCACAACGAACATGAAATCACCCGCCCAGCGGGAAACACGATGGAGCATGCACAATGTCCAAGACAGTTGATTTGATCAAAGAGCACGAAGTCAAATGGGTTGACCTGCGATTCACGGACAGCCGTGGTAAAGAGCAGCACGTGACTCTGCCTGCCACCGAAGTGGACGACGACTTTTTTACCGACGGCAAGATGTTTGACGGCTCCTCAATTGCCGGCTGGAAAGGCATCAACGAATCCGACATGATCCTGATGCCGGACGACGAAACCTCCGTTCTGGATCCGTTCACCGAAGAAACTACGGTTAACATTACCTGCAACATTGTAGAGCCTTCTACCATGCAGGGTTACGAGCGTGACCCCCGTTCTGTTGCCCGTCGTGCGGAAGAATACCTGAAGTCCACCGGCATCGCCGATGGCGCCCTGTTCGGTCCGGAGCCGGAATTCTTCGTGTTCGATTCCGTGAAGTGGGAAGTGGACATGAAAGGCGCCAACTACTCTATCCACTCCGAAGAAGCCGCCTGGGTATCCGGTGAAGACTTCGATCGCAACAATATCGGTCACCGCCCGGGCGTGAAAGGCGGTTACTTCCCGGTTCCGCCGGTAGACAGCCTGCACGACCTGCGTGGCGCAATGTGTGCCGCGATGGAGTCCATGGGCCTGGAA
Organism: Marinobacter sp. DUT-3; assembly: GCF_050379435.1. Lineage (NCBI taxonomy): Bacteria > Pseudomonadati > Pseudomonadota > Gammaproteobacteria > Pseudomonadales > Marinobacteraceae > Marinobacter > Marinobacter sp. DUT-3. The sequence continues at coordinate 41,061 of NZ_JBNRMG010000017.1, read as the reverse complement.
ATTGAAGTTCACCACCACGAAGTGGGCACCGCCGGTCAGTGCGAAATCGGTGTTGGCGCCAACACCCTGGTCAACAAGGCTAACGAAGTACAGATCCTCAAGTACTGCGTTCACAACGTAGCTCACGCTTACGGCAAGACCGCCACCTTCATGCCCAAGCCGGTCGTGGGTGATAACGGTTCCGGTATGCACGTCCATATGTCCCTGAGCAAGGACGGCAAGAACGTCTTCGCCGGTGACAGCTATGCGGGCCTGAGCGAATCCGCCCTGTACTACATCGGCGGCATCATCAAGCACGCCAAGGCGATCAACGCCTTCACCAACGCTTCCACCAACAGCTACAAGCGCCTGGTGCCTGGATTCGAAGCTCCGGTTATGCTGGCCTACTCCGCCCGTAACCGCTCCGCCTCCATCCGCATCCCGTACGTAAACAGCCCGAAGGCACGTCGTATCGAGGTGCGCTTCCCTGACGCGTCCGCCAACCCATACCTGGCGTTCGCAGCACTGATGATGGCCGGCCTCGACGGCATCCAGAACAAGATCCACCCTGGCGATGCCATGGACAAGGATCTGTACGACCTGCCGAAGGAAGAAGCCCTGAACATTCCGAAGGTTGCTGAAACCCTCGCGGAAGCTCTGGACTGCCTGGAAGCCGACCACGAGTTCCTGACTCGCGGCGGTGTGTTCACCGAGGACATGATTGCAGGCTACATCGACCTGAAGCGCGGTGAAGTTGAGCGTCTGAACATGACCACTCACCCGGTTGAGTTCGAGCTTTACTACTCCTGCTAATCGCAGACGCCGTTGATCTTCGGATCACAGCGTGAAAAAGCCCCGCCTCGGCGGGGCTTTTTTGTGACCTCTGCCACAGTCCCTGTGGCCCTTAACGATATGTAACCCTTTGAACCGTCAACACCGTTGAAAACGCCTACCCCGCCATTGATAATCAAATCAAACAATCACCACAGGTTACCGGAATGAACTTACGGCTTGGATTATTCGCTGGCGTGCTCGTTCTCACATCCGCCCCTGCATTGGCAGAGGTCTACAGGAACGTTGATGCCCAGGGCAACGTTACCTTCTCTGACGAACCCTCGGACGGCGCTGAAGAAGTCAGGGTCAAACCGGTTACCACGGTTACTCTGCCCAAGCCGGCGGACGTACAAGAGCCGGAAAAGCTACGCCAGGTAGCCGAGGAAGAAGGCTCAGCTTACAGCAGCGTCCGGATAGTCGCCCCCAATGACGACGAAGCCTTTCACAGCGGCAGTGGCGATGTGGCATTCCGGGTCGCCAGCAACCCTGGCCTGAAAGAAGGTCATCGCTATGAAGTCACCCTGGATGGCCAACCCGTGGGCCAGACTACCTCGGATACGGTCACTGTACGCAACGTATTCCGTGGCACCCATAATGCTGGCGTCAACATCATTGACGAAAATGGCGTGCAGGTAAAAACCGGCGAATCCATCAGCTTTACCATCCATCGCCCCTCCGTTAACAACTGACCCATCCACTACGGGCGCACTATATTGGTGCGCTCGCACCAGAAAAACGCCATACTCTGACCAGCAACGGGGCGTTTTTCCAGCATCATCTGGCTCTCCCGACCTCCAACGCACTAAGCCACAGCGTCCGCGCTGGCGGTGACAGCCGTGTGCCCGTTAACCGGGCACCTAACACGAGCCACCCTCTCAAACTGGTTCGCTTTTTGCAGAACGGAGGGTATCCCGTTATGCCCATCAACCGAGACAGCAGCATGGCACTCTCACAACTCAAAGCCACTGGCTACAAGAACATCCTGGACAGCCTGACAACGGCCATCCTGGTGCTGGGAGATGGTCTGCGCATCCAGTATCTGAATCCGGCGGCAGAAAGCCTGTTCGAGACCAGCATCACCCGCAGCGAGGGTTTACCCATCGGTGACATTCTGGTGGATTCGGAAGACGCACTTACCACACTGCATGCCGCGGCAGACAACGGCCATTCCTACACCCGTCGGGAAGCGGAGTTCGTGCTGACCAGCGGCGCGCGCCTTACGGTGGATTACTCTGTGTCCCCGGTCAGCCTGACCCCGATTGAACTGCTGATTGAGATCCAGCCCCGGGACCGGTTGCTCCGCATCAGTCGGGAAGAAGACATCATCTCCCAGCAGGAAACCACTCGCATACTGGTGCGCGGCATGGCCCATGAGATCAAGAATCCGCTTGGCGGCATTCGCGGCGCTGCGCAGTTACTGGACCGGGAACTGGACGACGAAGGTCAGCGGGAATATACCCAGGTTATCATCGACGAGGCTGATCGCCTGCGCTCCCTCGTTGACCGAATGCTGGGGCCCAACAAGGCCCTGAAGCTGGCACCCACCAACGTCCACGAAGTGCTGGAGCGTGTCAAAACCCTGCTGGAAGCCGAGAGCCGCGGCCGTCTGGCATTCCGCCGCGACTACGACCCCAGCCTGCCGGAATTCGAAGGTGACAAGGAGCAACTGATCCAGGCCTTCCTTAACATTGCCCGCAATGCGATGGAGGCCGCGTTCGAAAACCAGAGCGAACATGCCGAAGGCGAACCGCCGACCATCACTTTCCGCACCCGCGCCCTTCGCCAGTTCACCATCGGCCACAAACGCCACCGCCTGGTGTGCCGCGTGGACGTGATTGATAACGGCCCAGGCATTCCACAGGATCTGTTACAGAATATTTTCTACCCGATGATCAGCGGCCGTGCCAGCGGTACCGGCCTGGGCCTGTCCATCACCCAGAGCATCATCGGACAACATCACGGACTCGTGGAGTGTGAAAGCGAGCCCGGGAAAACCGACTTCATCATCTTCCTGCCCCTGGAGGACAACCAATGAGCCAACCGGCAAACGTCTGGATCATAGACGACGATAAAAGTATTCGCTGGGTGCTGGAGCGCGCCCTGAACCAGGCCGGTATGCAGCCCCGGGTATTTGAGAGCGGTGAAAGCATCATGTTGCGGCTCGAGCACGAACAGCCCGACGCCATCATCAGCGATATCCGCATGCCGGGCGTGGACGGCATCACCCTGCTTTCCCAGATCGTGGATGTGCATCCGGATGTTCCAGTCATCATCATGACAGCGCATTCTGACCTCGAGAGTGCGGTTACCAGTTATCAGACTGGCGCCTTTGAATACCTGCCCAAGCCCTTCGACGTGGATGACGCTGTCGCCCTGGCAAAGCGTGCGGTGGCCCACAGCCATGAGCGCCGGGCCACCTCGGAACCCCAGGCAGAAAGTTCACAGCGCAATACCGAAATTATCGGTGAGGCGCCAGCGATGCAGGAAGTGTTCAGGGCTGTTGGCCGCCTCTCCCACTCCAACATCACCGTGTTGATCAACGGCGAAAGCGGGACTGGCAAGGAGCTGGTCGCACAAGCACTTCACAACCACAGCCCGAGAGCCAGCCACCCGTTTATCGCCCTCAACATGGCTGCCATCCCCAAGGATCTGATCGAGTCAGAGCTGTTCGGGCACGAAAAAGGCGCGTTTACGGGCGCAGCAGCAGCAAGGCACGGGCGTTTTGAGCAAGCCAACGGCGGCACCCTGTTTCTGGATGAAATTGGTGATATGCCGGCAGACACCCAGACCCGACTGTTGCGGGTACTGGCGGATGGCGAATTCTACCGGGTGGGCGGCACCACCCCCATCAAAGTCGACGTGCGCATCATCGCAGCGACACACCAGGACCTGGAGAAGCTGGTCCAGGGTGGCTCTTTCCGGGAAGATCTGTTTCACCGCCTGAACGTGATCCGCGTACACCTGCCCAAACTGGCCGAACGCCGGGAAGACATTCCGAGGTTAATGCAGCACTTCCTGAAACGGGCCGCCACAGAGCTGACAGTGGAACCCAAGATTCTCCGGCCCGAGGCAGAAGAGTACCTGACCACCATGCCCTGGCCGGGCAACGTCCGCCAACTGGAGAATACCTGTCGATGGCTGACGGTGATGGCCAGTGGCCGCGAAATTCACATTGACGACCTGCCGCCCGAACTACTCCACCAGGCGGAAACTCCGACCACCGGCCAGACCTGGCAGGAAGGCCTGCAAAATTGGGCGGAACAGGAGCTCAAACGCGGGCGTAAAGGCATACTGGATACCGCCGTCCCGGAGTTCGAAAAAATCATGATCGAAACGGCGCTCAAACACACGGGCGGCCGGCGTCGGGATGCATCGATTCTGCTGGGATGGGGAAGGAACACGCTGACCCGGAAGATCAACGAACTGGGGATGGATCACCCAGAGGGCGATGAAGATTAGACATTAAGTGAGACGGGGCCGGAAACTCTATTCCGGCCCCGCCCCGACGACCTGAAGGTGTCAATCAGAACGGGATATCGTCGTCAAAGTCGTCCACCGGCTCAGGCATGCTGCCCTGGGAGGGCTGGCTGTAACCGCCGGACTGCTGCTGCGGCTGGCTAGCCTGCTGATTGGCCGGCGGCGCATTATAATTGGACTGTTGGGGCCGGCCTGCGGGCGCGCCCTGGCTTGCACCACCTTCACCACCGCGGCTGTCGAGCATCTGCATCTGGCCATTGATGTCCACCACCACTTCCGTGGTGTAACGGTCCTGACCGTCCTGCCCCTGCCATTTGCGGGTTTGCAGCTTACCTTCGATATAGACCTTGGAGCCCTTACGCAGGTACTGGCCGGCCACTTCGGCAATCTTGCCGAACATTACAATGCGGTGCCATTCGGTTTTCGGCACCATCTGACCGGTTTGCCTGTCCTTGTAGCTTTCATCCGTGGCAAGGTTCAGGTTTACCACCGCATTGCCATTAGGGGTGTAACGGGTATCCGGGTCCTGCCCCAGATTTCCGATAAGAATGACCTTGTTTACGCCTCGTGCCATGATCTGCTCCTGACTCAGTTTTCAGGGATGACCCAACCTCCTTGCGGGCCTCCGGATTTCAAGAACTGCTACCCTGCCGGACAAATGGAAAGTCCGCAAGTAACCCCTCATCAAATTGCTGACGATCCACCTTCAGGTAAGCGGTGTCCGCTTCTTCCAGAATGACCACATCCTGTACCCCGGGAAGCCGCCGGAAGGCATCGTCAATACTATCAAACTGGCTGTGCGCCACTTGTTTTAACTGTACCACGAAACTGGTGGTATAACCCGGGGAAGGCATCGTCAACGCGACCACAAGCCACAACACCAGCACAGCTGCCATCAGCCACAACACTCCAGTGACCCCGACCTGCTCCAGCAGCACACCACCAACAGCACCACCAATAAAAGCACCGAGGAACTGGGACGTGGAATACACGCCCATGGCCGTCCCCTTGCTCGCCGCTGGTGATTCCTTGCTGATCAGGGAAGGCAGGGAGGCTTCAAGCAGGTTGAACGCCATAAAGAAGAAAAACAGCACCGCCCAGGCCGCCACCAGGCTGACGCTGACCTGCGCCAGACCAGCCGTTGCCAGCGTTAACAAGGCGATAGCACCGCACAGCACTGGCTTCATCTTGCGTTTTTTCTCGCCAATGATGATAAACGGCACCATAGCAAAGAACGAAGTCACCACAACCGTCAGATAGAACCACCAGTGGGAGGAAGATGCGAGGCCCAGCTGATCCTGCAACAGAGTCGGAAACACCAGGAAAATGGCGGTCAGCGCCAGGTGGAGGGCAAAAATCCCGAAGTCCAGGCGCAGCAGGCGGCCGTCGGACAACACCCTGGACAGCATGGCCCGGGCCGGTCGGGTATCCGCACTGATTTTATGCTGGTGCGGGGTCGGCACTATACGCCAGACGATCACCATGGCCACCAGCGCCAGCAGGGCCGTCAGGTAAAACAGACCTGACAGGCCAAACGCGGATCCAATCAAGGGGCCAAGCACCAGGGAGACGGAAAACGACAGGCCGATGGAAATGCCCACCGTTGCCATCGCCTTGGTTCGCTCCTCTTCCCGCGTCAGGTCACTGAGCAGGGCCATCAGCACACTGGCGATGGCCCCGGCGCCCTGAAGAATCCGTCCTGCGATAACAACGTATATGGAATCGGTCGATGCAGCGACAAGACTGCCCCCGGCAAACAGGATCAGGCCGATGTAGATCATGCGCTTGCGCCCCACCCGGTCCGACAGCAGACCAAATGGAATCTGCAACAGGGCCTGACTAAGGCCGTAGGCGCCAATGGCCAGACCGATAAGGGCCGGAGTCGAGCCCCGTAGGTCGTTGCCTAACAGGACAAACACCGGCATCACCATGAACAGGCCCAGCATCCGCATGGCATAAACCGATGCCAACGCCGCTACTGATCGCCTTTCAAGTGCATTCATGGGGGAGCCTTTCATCAATTCGGTTTCTGGCGGATAACCGCCTTTCCGGAAACCGCGCATTGTACCAGAACACGATTCGACACGGCACAGTGAACAATCGCGTAGTCACTTACCCTCACGGCTTTCGCCGGGCGGGGTATAACACGGTATAATCCCGTTTTTTCTTCGAGCGAGGTGTTATGGATCATATCCAGATCAAAGGGGCGCGGACCCACAACCTGAAGAACATCGACCTGGATATGCCGAGGGACAAGCTGATCGTAATCACCGGCCTGTCCGGCTCCGGCAAATCGTCCCTTGCCTTTGACACCCTTTACGCCGAGGGTCAGCGTCGCTACGTGGAATCTCTGTCCACCTACGCGCGCCAGTTTCTCTCAATGATGGAAAAACCGGATGTGGACCACATCGAAGGTCTGTCGCCGGCGATTTCCATTGAGCAGAAGTCCACGTCCCACAACCCGCGCTCCACCGTGGGCACCATCACCGAAATCTACGATTATCTGCGGTTGCTGTTCGCCCGCGCAGGCGAACCCCGCTGCCCCGACCACGGCCAGCCACTGGAAGCCCAGACCGTCAGCCAGATGGTGGATCAGGTCATGGCGATGCCCGAGGACAGTAAGCTGATGATCCTTGCGCCGGTTATCCGCGACCGCAAGGGCGAACACCTCCAGGTGGTGGAGACCATGCGCAGCCAGGGCTTTATCCGGCTGCGTATCGACGGCACGGTGTATGACATCGATGACCTGCCGACGCTGGATAAAAAACGCAAACACCAGATCGATGTGGTCGTCGACCGTTTCAAGGTCAAGCCCGGTCTGGAACAACGGCTGGCGGAAAGCTTCGAGACCGCGCTGGCCCTGGCCGATGGTATTGCACTGGTCGCCCCCATGAGCGGCGAAGGCGAAGAACATACGTTTTCTGCCCGCTATGCCTGCACTCAGTGCGGCTACTCCCTCAGCGAGCTGGAGCCCCGACTTTTCTCCTTCAACAACCCCGCCGGCGCCTGCCCGACTTGCGACGGCCTGGGGGTTAAACAGTTCTTCGACCCCGAGAAAATCGTCCAGCATCCGGAAGCAAAGCTGGCGGCAGGCGCCATCAAGGGCTGGGATCGCCGGGCAGTCTATTATTTCCAGATGCTGACCAGCGTCGCCGAACACTATGGCGTCGACATGGAAACGCCTTGGGAGGATTTACCCGAGGATTTCCGCCAGACGCTGCTGTACGGATCAGGTACCGAGGATATCCCCTTCCGCTACGTCAATTCCCGCGGCCACATCATGGAAAAGGCTCATCCGTTTGAAGGCATCTTGCCCAACCTTGAGCGCCGTTACCGGGAAACCGAATCCCAGAGCATGCGGGAAGAGCTCGCACGCAACCTGAGCACACAACCCTGCAAGGACTGTCACGGCTCACGCCTGCGGCGCGGTGCGCGCCATGTGTTTATCGAAGAGCACAACATTTCCGACGTTACCCACCTGCCGGTGGGGGACGCTCACGATTATTTCGAAACCCTGGCCCTGCCGGGTCGCAAGGGCGAGATTGCCGAGAAAATCCTCAAGGAAGTTCGTCAGCGCCTGCAGTTCCTGGTTAACGTCGGCCTGGAATACCTCACACTGGAGCGCAGTGCCGACACCCTCTCTGGCGGTGAGGCCCAGCGCATCCGCCTGGCCAGCCAGATTGGCGCCGGCCTGGTCGGCGTGATGTATATCCTTGATGAACCCTCTATCGGCCTGCACCAGCGCGACAACGATCGTCTTCTGGCCACACTGACCCACCTCCGGGATCTGGGCAATACCGTGATCGTGGTAGAGCATGACGAAGATGCCATTCGCGCAGCCGACCACGTAATCGACATAGGGCCCGGCGCCGGCGTGCACGGCGGCAAGATCATTGCCCAGGGAACCCCCGAGGACATCATTGGCAATAACGACTCCCTCACCGGGCAATACCTGAATGGCACCCGCGAAATCGCCATTCCGGCCACCCGAAACACCGGAAGCGGCAAACAACTGACCCTCACCGGCGCCAGTGGCAACAACCTGCAGAAGGTCACTCTCAATATCCCGCTGGGGATTATGACCTGCGTGACTGGCGTGTCCGGTTCCGGTAAGTCGACCCTGATTAACGGGACGCTTTACCCGGTCGCCGCCGCCAAGCTGAACAAGGCGACAAGCCTGACCCACGCACCCTATGAAAAGCTCAAAGGCCTGGATCATCTGGATAAGGTCATAGACATTGACCAAAGCCCCATCGGTCGGACACCACGTTCAAACCCGGCCACGTATACCGGACTGTTTACTCCGATCCGGGAACTCTTTGCCGGCACCCAGGAAGCGCGGAGCCGGGGCTACAAGCCCGGCCGCTTCAGCTTCAACGTCAAGGGTGGACGCTGCGAAGCCTGCCAGGGCGACGGCGTGATCAAGGTTGAGATGCACTTTCTCCCGGACGTGTACGTCCCCTGTGATGTCTGCAAGGGCAAACGCTACAACCGGGAAACCCTGGAAGTCCGCTACAAAGGCAAGAATATCCACGAAGTACTGGAGATGACGGTCGAGGAAGGCCGGGAATTCTTTGATCCCGTTCCCTTTATTGCCCGCAAGCTACAGACCCTGATCGACGTCGGCCTGTCCTACATCCGCCTGGGCCAGAGCGCTGTCACCCTGTCAGGGGGCGAAGCCCAGCGGGTCAAACTGGCAAAAGAATTGTCCAAGCGGGACACTGGCAAGACGCTCTACATTCTGGACGAACCCACCACGGGCCTGCATTTCTATGACATCCAGCAGCTACTGACTGTACTCCAGCGCCTACGCGACCACGGCAATACCATTATCGTGATCGAGCACAACCTGGACGTTATCAAGACCGCCGACTGGATCGTCGATCTTGGTCCGGAAGGCGGCTCCGGTGGCGGACAGATAATCGCTGAAGGCACTCCAGAACAGGTCGCCGAGAACGCAAGGTCCCACACGGGACACTACCTGAAACCTATGCTGGCGAAATAAGAAAGGCTGTATCTGTGCAGCCCCGACGGGGCTGGGGCGGGATGTCTTTTCTGACGGAACAAAGGTGTCTGAGCGCAGCGAGTTCTTTTTCCATAAGAAAAGATATCCCGCCCCGGCCCCTGCAGCCCAACTAGCAGGCTAGCCTTCTCAGCAGTCGCCGGAAACATTCCGTTCAGCCAAAAAAAAAGCCGGAGGTCTCCCCCCGGCTTTTTACTGGACAATTCCGAAGACTTTACTCTTCGTCGTCGTCCATCTCTTCCGCTTCGATATCCAGCGGACGGCCAACCAGCTCAACGAATGCCATAGGGGCATTGTCGCCGGCACGGAAGCCGCACTTCAGGATACGAAGGTAACCACCCGGACGCTCGCTATAGCGGGGACCCAGCTCATCAAAGAGCTTGGCAACCGCAGCATCGTTGCGCAGGCGAGAAAACGCCAGACGACGATTCGCGACCGAATCATTCTTTGAGAGCGTGATCAAAGGCTCAGCTACACGACGAAGCTCTTTGGCTTTCGGCAGCGTTGTCTTGATCAGCTCGTGTTCAACCAGTGACGCAGTCATGTTACGGAACATGGCCTTGCGATGCGCACTGGTCCTGCTGAACTTACGACCACTCTTACGATGACGCATTGCTCTTATTCCTTACCTTAAACTAATCGGCGATTAACCGCCCAGAACCCGGTCGTCGCCACGGAGGCTTGCCGGCGGCCAGTTATCAAGACGCATACCCAGTGACAGACCACGGGACGCAAGCACGTCCTTGATCTCGGTCAGCGACTTTTTACCAAGGTTAGGCGTCTTCAGCAGCTCAACTTCAGTGCGCTGGATCAGATCGCCGATGTAGTAGATGTTCTCAGCCTTCAAGCAGTTAGCTGAACGCACTGTCAATTCCAGATCATCCACCGGACGCAGCAGAATCGGATCAATTTCTTCCTCTTCCTCCACGCGCTCGGGTTCTTTCTCGTGATCGAAATCAACAAACACCGCCAGTTGCTGCTGGAGAATGGTGGCCGCCCGGCGAATCGCTTCTTCCGGATCGATCGTACCATTGGTTTCCAGATCAATAACCAGCTTGTCCAGGTCGGTGCGCTGCTCTACCCGTGCACTTTCTACGGCGTAGGCAACACGACGAACCGGGCTAAAGGTTGCATCCAGCTGCAGGCGTCCGATAGCGCGAGTTTCGTCCTCGTCCAGACCCCGCTGATCGGCTGGCTCATAGCCACGACCACGAGCAACCTTGAGACGCATGTTCACTTCACCCTTTTCACTGAGGTGACAGATCACATGATCCGGGTTGGTGATCTCGACATCATGATCCAGCTTGATATCTCCGGCTGTGACGGCACCCGGGCCTTTCTTGCTGAGAGTAACCTCAGCTTCATCCCGGCCGCCCATCTTGACAGCTACGCCCTTGAGATTCAGAAGAATCTCAATGACGTCTTCCTGGACACCCTCGATTGCGCTGTACTCATGCAGAACGCCGTCAATCTGTGCTTCGGTAATCGCACAGCCCGGCATTGAGGACAAGAGTATACGACGCAGTGCGCTGCCCAGGGTATGACCGAAACCTCTTTCCAGAGGCTCCAGCGTCACCTTGGCACGCATGGCGCTTGATTCCTTCACGTCAATGGTACGAGGTGTCAATAACTCATGTACTGAACGCTGCATAGACGCCCCTATCTGCTCTCGTTGCTAACTGGGCTTTACTTCGAGTAAAGCTCGACGATGAGGTTCTCGTTGATGTCGGCCGGCAGTTCAGTACGCTCAGGCACTGACTTGTAAACGCCGGACATCTTGCTGGCGTCGACCTCTACCCAGCTCACCGGTGCGCGGCTTGCAGACAGATCCAGCGCGCCTTTAACGCGAAGCTGGTTTTTTGCCTTCTCACGCACGCTCACAACATCACCCGGCTTAACCTGGTAGGAAGGAATGTTCACTACCTTGTCGTTGACCAGGATCGCCTTGTGAGAAACGAGCTGACGGGACTCAGCACGGGTAGAACCAAAACCCATGCGGTATACAACGTTGTCGAGACGGCCTTCCAAAAGCTGCAGCAGGTTTTCACCGGTTGCGCCTTTGATGCGGGCAGCCTCTTTGTAGTAATTACGGAACTGCTTTTCGAGCACACCGTAAATACGACGAACTTTCTGTTTTTCACGAAGCTGAACGCCGTATTCGGACAAACGACTGCGACGCGCGCCGTGCATACCCGGCGGAGTCTCAATGTTGCATTTCGAATCGAGCGCGCGAACACCGCTCTTCAGAAAAAGATCTGTCCCTTCACGACGAGACAGCTTGCACTTCGGGCCTATATAACGAGCCATAATTCACTGTCTCCTGTGTTAGACGCGGCGCTTTTTGGGCGGACGACAGCCGTTATGGGGAATCGGCGTCACATCAGTGATGTTGGTGATCTTGTACCCGCAGCCATTCAGCGCGCGTACAGCGGATTCACGTCCGGGCCCAGGACCCTTAACCTCTACGTCCAGGTTTTTAAGGCCGTATTCAGCAGCCGCATTACCGGCTCTTTCAGCTGCTACCTGCGCAGCAAAAGGTGTACTCTTGCGTGACCCACGGAAACCGGAACCACCAGAAGTAGCCCAGGACAGGACGTTGCCCTGACGGTCAGAAATGGTCACGATAGTGTTGTTGAAGGACGCGTGAATGTGCGCGACGCCATCAACAACCGTCTTTTTCACCTTTTTACGGGTACGTGTACCTGGCTTTGCCATGTTTGCCTACCTGTTACTTACGAATAGGTTTGCGAGGACCTTTACGGGTGCGGGCGTTGGTCTTGGTGCGCTGGCCACGGACCGGAAGGCCATGACGATGACGCAGACCACGGTGACATCCGAGATCCTTCAAACGCTTGATGTTCATCTGTACTTCACGACGCAGATCGCCTTCGACAGACACCTTGCCCACTTCACTACGAAGGGATTCAAGCTGCTCGTCGGACAGGTCTTTGACCTTGACGTCCGGCTTGACGCCGGTTGCATCGCAAAGCTTTTGGGCTGTTGTCTTGCCAACACCAAAGATGTAGGTCAGCGAGATAACAGCATGTTTGTTATCGGGTATATTGACACCGGCTATACGTGCCATCCAAATTACTCCGCGTTCAAAGCTTTGCTGTGTGAATTTTCCGCCACAAAAAGGGCGCGAAATAATAGCGCCTGACCCCATTCAGAGTCAAGCGCTATCATTCCGGAACCCTGCAATGTCAGGAAGGCTTCCCGAAGGAATCAGCCCTGGCGCTGCTTGTGACGAGGCTCCGAGCAAATGACTCGTACCGAGCCATTGCGACGAATTACTTTGCAGTTACGGCAAATTTTCTTTACCGAAGCGCGTACTTTCATTGTCGACTCCAGTTTTCAAGGGGAACGGCTTTAACCGTTCCGACCATAGCCCTTGAGATTGGATTTCTTCATCAACGAATCATATTGATGAGACATCAGGTGCGACTGAACCTGCGCCATGAAATCCATCACCACGACTACAACAATCAGCAGTGAGGTACCACCCAGATAGAACGGTACATTCCCGGCCACCATCAGAAACTGAGGGAACAGGGAAACTGCTGCAATGTACATTGCACCGAACAGAGTCAGCCGGGTCAGAACGCCGTCGATATACTTGGCTGTCTGATCACCGGGACGAATGCCCGGAATAAACGCTCCAGAGCGCTTGAGGTTATCCGCAACTTCTTTCGGATTGTACATCAGTGCTGTGTAGAAGAAGCAGAAGAATACCACTGCTGCCGCAAACAGAATAATGTACAGGGGCTGGCTTGGCGCCAGTGCCTGGGAGATATCACTCAGCCACTCCATACCTTCGCCCTGACCAAACCACTGCCCCAGCGATGCCGGGAACAACAGGATGGAAGACGCGAAGATCGGCGGAATAACACCAGCCATATTGACCTTCAGCGGCAGATGGCTGGACTGCTGGGCGAACACCCGACGGCCCTGCTGACGCTTGGCGTAGTTGATAGTCAGGCGCCGCTGACCTCGCTCCATGAACACCACAAAGCCAACCACGGCAATCGCCAGCACACCAATACCCAGAACAACGAGCAGACTCATTTCGCCATTCCGCGCCTGCTCAAGGGTCTGACCGATAGCACCGGGCAAACCGGCAACGATCCCGGCGAAAATCAGCAGGGAAATACCGTTACCGACGCCACGCTCGGTGATCTGCTCACCAAGCCACATCATGAAGACAGCACCACAAACGAAGGACACAACCGCCACAAAGTGGAAGCTGAAGCTGTCGTTAAAGGTGACGCCCTGAGATGCCAGACCGACAGAAATACCGAAGCCCTGAACCAGGGCCAGGATAACCGTACCATACCGCGTGTACTGGCTGATCTTGCGACGGCCAGCCTCGCCCTCTTTCTTCAGCTGCTCAAGCTGCGGGCTTACCGCTGTCATGAGCTGCATGATAATAGAGGCGGAGATATACGGCATGATACCGAGTGCGAAGATACTCATGCGCTCAAGCGCACCACCGGAAAACATGTTGAACAGACTCAGGATCGTGCCCTGGTTCTGATCGAACAATGCCGCCAGGCGGTCAGGGTTAATACCCGGCACCGGTATATGGGCACCGATACGGTACACCAACAATGCCAGGAAGACGAACCAGAGCCGCGAACGCAGCTCTGCCAGTCCTTTTCCCGCGCCCGCAGGCAATGATGCTGTCTTGGCCATTTAGTCCTCGACTCGCCTTAGTCTTCGACTTTTCCACCCGCGGCAGCAATAGCCTCGCGTGCGCCCTTGGTCACTCGCAGACCTTTTACGGTTACCGCCCGGCTCAGTTCGCCGGAAAGGATAACTTTGGCTTCGCGAATTTCTTCACGAACGATGTCTGCTTTTTTGAGTGCTTCGAGGTCAACTACGTCACCCTCTACCTTCGCCAGTTCATTCAGGCGAATTTCAGCAACATAACGCTGCTGACGAGAAGTGAAACCAAACTTCGGCAGACGGCGGGCCAACGGCTGCTGACCACCCTCGAAACCGGGAGCAACACTGCCACCGGAACGGGCTTTCAGACCCTTGTGACCACGGCCACCGGTTTTACCGAGACCGCTACCGATACCGCGACCTACGCGCTTGGCAGCAGGACGTGAACCGGGATCCGGACTAAGTTCGTTCAGACGCATCTTAGTTCTCCTCAACCCGAACCAGGTAATCAACCCGGTTGATCATGCCGCGGATGGAAGGCGTATCTTCCACTTCCACGGTGTGACCGATTTTACGAAGACCCAGGCCCTTCACACACAGTTTGTGCTTGGGCTGGCAGCCGATGGGGCTGCGGGTCAGAGTTACTTTGATCGTTTTTGCGTTCGCCATGACTTCAACCCAGAATCTCTTCCACGGTTTTACCGCGCTTGGCTGCAATATCCTCAGGCGCTTGTGTCGCCTGGAGACCCTTGATGGTGGAACGTACCACGTTCACCGGGTTGGTAGACCCGTAACACTTGGACAGTACGTTCTGAACACCGGCAACTTCCAGTACTGCACGCATCGCACCGCCGGCGATGATACCAGTACCTTCAGATGCAGGCTGCATGTAGACTTTGGAGCCGCCATGCTGAGCCTTCACCGCGTATTGCAGAGTGGTACCGTCAAGCGGAACCTCTACCATGTTCTTGCGCGCAGCTTCCATTGCCTTCTGGATAGCGACCGGCACTTCACGTGCCTTGCCACGACCAAAACCAACGCGACCTTTACCATCACCCACTACAGTCAGTGCGGTGAAGGCGAAAATACGGCCACCTTTTACAACCTTGGCGACACGATTGACCTGAACCAGCTTCTCCTGGAGCTCAGGCGCCTTCTGTTCGTTAACGCTCATCTTCTCCACCTCTTAGAATTGCAAGCCAGCTTCACGGGCTGCGTCGGCCAGAGCCTGGACCCGACCGTGATAACGGTAACCGGAGCGGTCAAAAGCAACGCTCTCTACACCTGCCGCCTTGGCACGCTCAGCAATCAGCTGACCGACCTTTTTGGCAGCTTCCACGTTACCGGTTGCACCCTGGCGCAGTTCCTTATCCAACGTGGAGGCAGTGGCAATAACCTTGCTGCCATCTGCAGTTGTAACCTGGGCATACATGTGACGCGGCGTGCGGTGAACGCACAGGCGGTCGGTACCCAGCTTACGGATCTTCATGCGCACTTTGCGTGCGCGACGCAATCTTTCGTTATTCGCGCTCATAGTCCCGCCTTATTTCTTCTTGGCTTCTTTGCGTCTGACCTGCTCATCCGCATAACGCACACCCTTGCCTTTATAAGGCTCTGGCGGACGGAATGCGCGGACTTCCGCAGCGACCTGGCCAACCTGTTGCTTGTCGATTCCGCGAATCACAACTTCCGTATTAGACGGAGTTTCAGCGGTAATCCCCTCGGGCAGCTCATACTCGACCGGGTGTGAGAAACCCAGTGTCAGGTTGAGCTTCTTACCTTGCGCCTGGGCACGGTAACCTACGCCCGTCAGCGCGAGCTTACGCTCCCAGCCTGTAGAGACACCGGTCACCATGTTGTTGACCAGTGCACGGGTAGTACCAGCAAGAGCGCGGGACTGTTTGGCACCATCGCGGGCCGCAAAGCGAAGAACGTTTTCTTCCTGCTTTACTTCTACCGCCTGGTGAATGGTGATTTGAAGCGCTCCTTTGGAGCCCTTCACATTAATTTCCTGTCCGTTCAGCTTAACCTCAACACCGGAAGGCAGCACGACAGGATTATTGGCAACCCTGGACATGTGATTCTCCTAGAATACGGTGCAGATGACTTCGCCACCCACGCCAGCAGCTCGTGCGGCGCGGTCTGTCATAACGCCCTTGGACGTTGAGACAATCGCGACTCCCAGACCGCCGGATACTTTCGGCAGTTCCCCAGCGCCTTTGTACTGGCGCAGACTCGGACGGCTGACCCGCTTGATCTCTTCAATAACCGGCTTGCCGCCGAAGTATTTCAGAGTAATCGTCAGCTCGGGCTTCGCGTCAGCTGAAACGGAAAAATCTTCAACGTAACCTTCGTCCTTCAGGACCTGGGCCACGGAGATCTTCATCTTTGAAGACGGCATGGCCACGTCGGCCTTCTGTGCCATCTGTGCGTTACGAATACGCGTAAACATATCCGCAAGCGTATCTTGCATACTCATTGGTATGAGGCTCCTGATCTTTTTAGTTGTGCAGCGGCGTGCCGCACCGCTTACCAACGGGCACCTGACCTGGTGGTCAGGATGCCAGTCTTACCAGCTTGCCTTGGTCAGACCCGGTACGTCACCGCGCATGCCGTATTCACGGAGCTTGATCCGTGAAAGCTCGAACTTGCGCAGAACGCCGTGGGGGCGACCAGTCACCTGGCAACGATTACGAAGACGCGAGGGAGAAGCATCACGAGGAAGCTGTTGCAGCTTCATCTGTGCGTCCCAGCGGTCATCATCGCTGGTATTCGGGTTCTTGATAATCGCCTTGAGCTCGGCGCGCTTCGCTGCAAACTTCGCAACGGTTTTCTCGCGCTTGAGCTCACGGTTCTTCATGGAAACCTTAGCCATTACACTCGTTCCTTATTTCTTGAACGGAAAGCCAAAGGCTTTCAACAGTTCGCGACCTTCGTCGTCGGTACCGGCAGTGGTGGTAATGGTGATATCCAGACCACGGATCTTGTCGACTTTGTCGTACTCGATCTCGGGGAAAATGATCTGCTCACGCACACCCATGCTGTAGTTACCGCGACCGTCGAACGATTTGGGGTTCAGACCGCGGAAGTCACGAACGCGGGGAACCGCGATGTGAACCAGGCGATCAAAGAAATCCCACATACGCTCGCCACGCAGGGTAACCTTACAACCGATAGGCCAACCTTCACGGATTTTGAAACCCGCGACGGATTTACGTGCCTTGGTAACAACCACTTTTTGACCTGCCAGGCGCTCAAGATCCGCCACGGCATTCTCAATCAGCTTCTTGTCACCAACCGCTTCGCCGACACCCATGTTCAGGGTGATCTTTTCGATACGCGGCACCTGCATCACGTTCTTGTAGCCGAACTCTTTCTGCAGGGCGGGTACCACTTCCTTACTGTACTGCTCTTTCATGTTAAGCATCGTAACCACCACCGCTTACTGGTTATCGACAGCTTCGTTCGTGGACTTGAAGATCCGCACTTTGGCGCCGTCTTCCTTGATCTGGAAGCCTACGCGATCGGCTTTGCCGGTCTGCGGATTAAAAATAGCCACGTTGGAAGCCTGGATAGGTGCTTCTTTTTCGACGATGCCACCTGGGGAGCCCAGCATCGGGTTCGGCTTGGTGTGCTTCTTCATCATGTTGATGCCAGAAACAATCACTCGGCCATCGTCCTGAACCTTCAGGACTTTACCACGTTTGCCTTTATCTTTCCCCGTAGTGACGATTACTTCGTCATCTCGTTTAATCTTTTTCATAACCGGCCTCTGGTCCTTAAAGTACTTCGGGTGCCAGTGAGATAATTTTCATGAACTTCTCATTACGCAGTTCACGGGTAACCGGTCCGAAGATACGGGTACCAATCGGTGCGTCCTGATTGTTCAGAAGTACTGCCGCGTTTCCGTCAAAACGGATAAGCGACCCGTCGGGACGACGTACACCCTTGCGAGTACGTACAACGACAGCTTTCAGGACCTGGCCTTTCTTCACTTTACCGCGGGGGATGGCTTCCTTGACGGTCACCTTGATGATATCCCCTACGCTGGCATAACGCCTGTGTGAACCGCCCAGGACCTTGATGCACATCACCTGACGCGCACCGCTGTTATCCGCGACTTCAAGCATTGTTTGAGTCTGAATCATGGTTGTTCTCCGGGCGAGTTACACCTTGGATGCACGTTCGGTGACTTCCACCAGGGCCCAACTCTTGGTCTTGGAGACCGGACGGGTTTCCTGAATGGTCACAGTGTCACCGACATTGCACTGATTGCTCTCATCATGAGCATGAATCTTGGTTGAGCGCTTCATGTACTTACCGTACAGCGGATGCTTCACCTGACGCTCAACCAGGACCACGATGGATTTCTCCATCTTGTTGCTCACGACCTTGCCGCTCAGAGTTCTGGCAGTTTGGGTAGCTTCGGTCATGTCACTGTCCTGCCTTTTCATTCAATACTGTTTTCACGCGAGCAATATCGCGCTTCACATTGCCGAGAAGGTGAGACTGATTCAGCTGACCTGTCGCCTTGCGCATGCGCAGGTTGAACTGCTCCTTCAGGAGGTCGATCAGCTCGCCGTTCAGCTCCTCGACTGACTTATCACGCAGCTCTGTTGCTTTCATCACATCACCGTCCTCGTTACAAAGGTGGTCTGTACCGGCAATTTGGCCGCAGCAAGAGTGAACGCGTCACGAGCGATTTCCTCGGAAACACCTTCCATCTCATAAAGCATCCGGCCTGGCTGGATTTCAGCCACCCAATACTCGACAGAACCCTTACCTTTACCCATTCGTACTTCAAGCGGTTTGCTGGAGATCGGCTTGTCCGGGAAAATCCGGATCCAGATCTTACCGCCCCGCTTGATGCGACGAGTCATGGTACGACGCGCTGCCTCAATCTGGCGCGCAGTTATACGCCCACGAGTAGTCGCCTTCAATCCGTATTCACCGAAGCTCACCTTGTTAGCGCGGTGAGCGAGACCGGTGTTACGGCCTTTCATTACCTTGCGAAATTTGGTGCGTTTTGGTTGCAGCATAAGAGTGCCCCTTTACTTAGAACCTTTCTTCCCAGAGGCTTTCTTGTCAGCACGGACCTGCTCCATACCACCAAGAATCTCACCTTTGAAGATCCATACCTTGACGCCGATAACGCCGTAAGTGGTATGCGCTTCGTAGGTTGCGTAATCAATATCTGCACGCAGAGTGTGCAGAGGTACACGACCTTCGCGATACCACTCGGAACGCGCGATTTCAGCACCCCCGAGACGTCCGCCTACCTGGATCTTGATACCCTTCGCGCCCTGGCGCATGGCGTTCTGCACCGCACGCTTCATAGCGCGACGGAACATCACACGACGCTCCAGCTGGCCGGCAACGTTTTGCGCTACCAGGCGGGCATCCAGGTCCGGCTTGCGGACTTCTTCGATGTTGATGTGCACGGGCACACCCATCATGTCGCTGACTTCGCGACGCAGACGATCAACATCTTCACCCTTCTTACCGATAACAATACCGGGGCGGGCAGTATGGATCGTGATACGGGCGTTCTGAGCAGGGCGCTCGATCACAATCTTGCTGACAGACGCCTTGACCAGACGCTTGTCAAGGAATGCACGAACCTGAATGTCGTTCAACAGGTTGTTCGCATATTCCTGCTTTTCGGCATACCACACTGAGTTGTGCTCTTTGATCACACCCAGGCGAATGCCGGTTGGATTTACTTTATGACCCATCTGAGCATCTCCTACTTGTCGGCGACCTTGACGGTGATATGGCAGGTGCGCTTGAAAATCCGGTCAGCGCGCCCCTTGGCTCGAGCTTTGATTCGCTTGAGCGTCGGACCCTCATCCACCATCACGGTGGAAACCCGCAGTTCGTCAACGTCCAGACCTTCGTTGTGCTCAGCGTTGGCGATGGCAGACTCAAGAGCTTTCTTGATGACTGTTGCCGCCTTTTTTGGGCTGAAAGTCAGAATGTTTAGGGCGTCCTCAACAGCCTTGCCGCGTACTTGGTCAGCGACAAGACGTGCTTTCTGAGCTGAGAGGCGAGCGCCCTTATACTTGGCTGCTACTTCCATTTCTATTACCTCAGAATCAGCGTTTAGCTTTCTTGTCGGCCGCATGACCACGATAAGTACGCGTTGCCGCGAACTCACCCAGCTTATGTCCAACCATATCTTCGGTGACATAAACCGGCACGTGCTGCTTGCCGTTGTGGACTGCAATGGTCAGGCCTACCATCTCCGGAAAAACTGTTGACCGGCGCGACCAGGTCTTGATCGGCCGCTTGTCGTTAGCTTCCAGAGCTGCCTCGACCTTCTTCAACAGATGCAGGTCTATAAAAGGACCTTTCTTTAAAGAACGTGGCACAGCAATTACCTCTATGTAGTCGTTTACTTGGCCGAACGACGACGTACTATCATCTTGTCAGTACGCTTGTTCTTACGAGTCTTATGCCCTTTGGTCGGAACACCCCAAGGAGTAACAGGGTGACGCCCGCCAGAGGTACGCCCTTCACCACCACCATGCGGGTGGTCAACTGGGTTCATAGCAACACCACGTACTGTTGGACGTTTACCGCGCCAACGTGATGCACCCGCTTTACCAAGCTGCTTGAGGCTGTGTTCGCTGTTGGAGACTTCACCCAACGTTGCGCGACAGTCAACAAGCACCTTACGCATTTCACCTGAGCGCAGGCGGATGGTGGCATATGCACCTTCACGCGCTACCAGCTGTACGGATGCGCCCGCGGAGCGAGCCAGCTGGGCACCTTTGCCAGGCTTGAGTTCGACGCAGTGGATCACGGAACCGACCGGAATATTCCGGAGCGGTAGCGTGCTGCCCACTTTAATCGGCGCGTCGATACCGGAACGCACAGGATCTCCGATCTGCATACCTTTGGGAGCGATGATGTAACGACGCTCGCCATCGGCGTACTTCAGGAGCGCGATGTGCGCGGAGCGGTTAGGATCATATTCCAGGCGCTCAATAGTCGCCGGAATACCATCTTTGGTCCGCTTGAAATCAATTACGCGGTAGTGCTGCTTGTGGCCACCACCAACGTGACGGGTAGTGATGCGACCAAAATGGTTACGACCACCCGACTTACTCTTAGTTTCTACCAACGGCTCGTAAGGGCGCCCCTTGTGAAGATCAGGGTTGTAGAGCTTTACAACGTGACGGCGGCCGGCAGATGTTGGCTTGGTTTTGACGATCGGCATATTACGACCCCTTTACCTTATTCCACATCCAGAAAATCGATGTCCTGACCTTCCGCAAGCTTTACATAAGCCTTACGCAGATCATTACGCTTGCCGAAACCGCGGATGGTACGCTTGAGCTTACCCTTACGGTTCAGAACCTGAACACCTTCGACGGTGACGTTGAACAGCTGCTCAACGGCTTTCTTGATCTCGGGCTTAGTGGCATCAGGTGCTACACGAAACACCACCTGATTGCTTTCCGCCACCAGAGACGCTTTCTCTGATACGTGCGGTCCCAGAAGAACCTTGTAAATACGTTCCTGATTCATCCCAGCATCTCCTCGATCTTCTTCAGAGCGGGAACAGTCACAACGACTTTCTCGAAGGCAACCAGGCTAACCGGGTCCAGACCTGCAACGTCACGCACGTCAACGTGCGGAATGTTGCGGGAGGCCAGGTGCAGATTCTGCTCAACGTTGTCGGACAGAATCAGAGCGTTATTCACACCGATGTCCTTCAGCTTGGCGTTGAAAGCCTTGGTTTTGGGGGTGTCGACATTCATGTCGTCAACCACAACCAAACGCTCCTGGCGAACCAGCTCGGAAAAAATAGAGCGCATCGCTGCGCGGTACATCTTACGGTTGACCTTCTGCTCGAAGTCACGAGGCTTGGCAGCAAAGGTCACACCACCGGAGCGCCAGATCGGGCTACGGATTGTACCTGCACGAGCACGACCTGTGCCCTTCTGACGCCAGGGCTTCTTACCGCCGCCACTGACTTCTGAACGTGTTTTCTGAGCCTTGGTACCCTGACGGCTGGCTGCCATATATGCAGTAACCACCTGGTGAACCAGCGACTCGTTAAAATCTTTGGCGAATGCGGCATCGGAAACAGAAATTCCCTTGCCGCTACCTGTAATAGTCAATTCCATCGCACCGCTCCTCAGGCTTTAACTGCAGGCTTGATGACAACGTTACCGCCAGTCGCGCCGGGAACGGCACCACTTACCAGCAGCAGGTTGCGCTCGGCGTCGACGCGGACGACCTTCAGGTTCTGCACAGTCACCTGCGCGTTCCCCATCTGGCCCGCCATCTTCTTGCCCTTGAATACCTTGCCCGGAGTCTGGTTCTGACCAATGGAACCCGGAGCACGATGCGACAGTGAGTTACCGTGGGTCGCGTCCTGCATGGAGAAGTTCCAGCGCTTAACACCGCCCTGGAAACCTTTACCCTTGGACTGACCAGTGGCATCAACAACCTGACCGTCTTCGAAGACAGAAGCCGTGATCTCGCCGCCGGCTACCAGGTCTTCACCTTCGCCATCGGCCAGACGGAACTCCCACATACCGCGACCAGCTTCAACGCCGGCTTTGGCATAGTGGCCTGCTTCGCTCTTAGTCACACGAGAGGAACGACGAGCACCGACGGTTACCTGAACCGCGCGATAACCATCGCTTTCAAGAGTTTTGAGCTGGGTAATGCGGTTGGGCTCAACCTCAATTACCGTAACGGGCAGCGCCTGCCCATCTTCCGTAAAAATACGGGTCATACCGGCCTTACGACCGACAACACCAATTGCCATGTTTCACCTCTTAAGTGTACGGGGCTCTCACCCTCTATGGCCTTATGACAGTTACACAGACTTAGCCGAAGGGCTTAGCCGAGGCTGATCTGAACGTCTACACCTGCTGCCAGGTCCAGCTTCATCAAAGCATCTACTGTCTTTTCCGTCGGCTCAACAATGTCGAGCAAACGCTTATGAGTACGAATTTCATACTGATCGCGCGCGTCTTTGTTGACGTGCGGAGAAATCAGGATGGTGTACTTTTCCTTCCGCGTCGGCAGAGGGATTGGCCCACGCACCTGAGCGCCGGTCCGCTTAGCGGTATCGACAATCTCCTGCGTGGACTGGTCGATCAGGCGATAATCAAACGCCTTCAACCGGATTCGAATTTTTTGGCTTTGCATGATGCACCAAACTCCACTCGTAGCAGCTACTTGTTTAGCCGACCTTCAAAAAAAGGAGCCGCATTGTATGCATAATACCCAACCGTGTCAACTGCAATGCAGATTGACCCGGTCGGGCATCAATTCGCGGCTGAAACAGAAAAAGGGGCTGATGTTTCAGCCCCTTTTTCCTGGATCAATCGAGTGGATTACTCGATGATCTTGGCGACTACGCCGGCACCAACGGTACGGCCACCTTCGCGAATCGCGAAGCGCAGACCATCTTCCATGGCGATCGGAGCAATCAGGGTAACACTCATCTTCACGTTGTCACCCGGCATTACCATTTCCACACCTTCCGGCAGTTCGCAAGAACCGGTTACGTCGGTGGTGCGGAAGTAGAACTGCGGACGGTAGCCCTTGAAGAACGGCGTATGACGACCACCTTCTTCTTTGGACAGAACGTACACTTCGCACTCAAACTTGGTGTGCGGAGTGATGGAGCCCGGAACCGCCAGAACCTGACCACGCTCAACGTCGTCACGCTTGGTACCACGCAGCAGAACACCAACGTTCTCACCAGCACGGCCTTCGTCCAGCAGCTTGCGGAACATCTCAACACCGGTACAAGTGGTCTTCACGGTATCTTTGATACCAACGATTTCCACTTCGTCACCCACCTTGATGATGCCACGCTCAACACGACCGGTTACCACAGTACCACGACCGGAGATGGAGAATACGTCCTCAATCGGCATCAGGAACGGCTGATCGATTGCACGCTCCGGCTCAGGGATGTAGTCGTCCAGGGCTTCTACCAGCTTCTTAACAGCGGTAGTACCCATTTCGTTGTCGTCCTTACCTTCCAGCGCCATCAGCGCGGAACCGGTAATGATCGGGGTGTCGTCGCCCGGGAAGTCGTACTGCTCCAGCAGTTCGCGAACTTCCATCTCAACCAGCTCGAGCAGCTCTTCGTCGTCTACCATGTCGGCCTTGTTCAGGAACACGACAATGTACGGCACACCAACCTGACGAGACAGCAGGATGTGCTCACGAGTCTGCGGCATGGGGCCGTCAGCTGCGGAACATACCAGGATCGCGCCGTCCATCTGCGCCGCACCGGTGATCATGTTCTTCACATAATCCGCGTGGCCCGGGCAGTCTACGTGGGCGTAGTGACGAGTCGGAGAATCGTACTCTACGTGGGAAGTCGCGATGGTGATACCACGCGCCTTCTCTTCCGGTGCGTTGTCGATCTGGTCGAATGCACTGGCAGTACCTGTACCCCAGACTTCGTGACATACACGAGTCAGTGCTGCTGTCAGAGTGGTCTTACCATGGTCAACGTGACCAATGGTGCCTACGTTCAAGTGCGGTTTACTACGGTCAAATTTTTCTTTAGACACGGTTACACCTCTTCCTGTTTCTTAAGTCCTGGGATCAACCCTTTTTAATGATCGCTTCGGCAATGTTCGAAGGCGCCTCTGAATAACCAGCAAACTCCATCGCGTATGACGCCCGGCCTTGCGTTGCAGAACGCAGGTCAGTGGCATAACCGAACATTTCCGACAACGGAACCTCTGCGCGGATGACCTTACCGGCAGGACCTTCGTCCATACCCTGGATGACACCACGACGACGGTTCAGGTCGCCAACAACATCACCCATATAGTCTTCCGGGGTCACAACTTCGACTCGCATGATAGGCTCAAGCAGTGCAGGGTTCGCCTCAAGCGCACCCTTCTTCATCGCCATGGAGCCGGCGACCTTGAAGGCCATTTCGTTGGAGTCAACGTCGTGATAGGAACCGTCGTACAGGGTCGCCTTGATACGCAGAAGCGGATAACCGGCCAGACAGCCGTTCTGCATCTGCTCTTCGATACCCTGCTGAACTGCCGGGATGTATTCCTTGGGAACCACACCACCAACAATTTCATTCACGAAGATAAAGTTTTCGCCATCTTCTTCATCCAGCGGCAACGGCTCCAGCTTCAGCTTGACGTGACCGTACTGACCACGACCACCAGACTGACGCACAAACTTGCCTTCGACATCGACCGGCTTGCGAATGCACTCACGGTAGGCCACCTGCGGCTTACCAATGTTTGCCTCCACCTTGAACTCACGCTTCATACGGTCAACGATGATGTCCAGGTGAAGCTCACCCATACCGGAGATGATGGTCTGACCGGACTCTTCATCGGTGCGCACACGGAAAGACGGATCTTCCTGAGCCAGCTTGCCCAGCGCAACGCCCATCTTTTCCTGATCGGCTTTGGACTTGGGCTCAACGGCCACAGAGATAACCGGCTCCGGGAACTCCATGCGCTCGAGAATAATCTTGTTATTCTCATCACACAGGGTGTCACCGGTGGTGACGCTCTTCAGGCCGATCGCCGCTGCGATGTCACCAGCAAGCACCTCTTTGATTTCCTGGCGATCCTTGGAGTGCATCTGAACCATTCGGCCGACACGCTCTTTCTTACCCTTCACAGAGTTGTAAACGGCATTGCCGGACTCAAGCTTACCGGAGTAAACACGGAAGAAGGTCAGCGTACCCACAAACGGATCCGTCGCGATCTTGAACGCAAGCGCGGCAAACGGAGCGTCGTCATCCGCCTGACGGGTTTCCTCTGTTCCGTCTTCGTCAACCTCACCACGGATGGCTTTAACCTCATCCGGCGCGGGCAGAAACTCGATAACGGAATCCAGAACTGCCTGAACACCCTTGTTCTTAAACGCAGAACCACAGGTAGCTACAACGATTTCGTTGGCCAGGGTGCGAATACGCAGCCCCTTCTTGATATCCTCGACAGACAACTCACCCTCATCCAGGTACTTGTCCATCAACTCTTCATTGGCCTCGGCCGCCGCTTCCATCATCTGCTCGCGGTACATGGCGACTTCATCCGCCATTTCTTCGGGAACATCACGCTGGTCATAGGTTGCACCCGCGTCGTCTTCGTTCCAGTAGATTGCCTTGTTACGAATCAGATCCACGATACCCGCGAAGTTATCCTCCGCACCGATCGGCAACTGAACCGGAACAGGCGTTGCACCCAGACGAGTCTTGATCTGGTCAACCACGCGCAGGAAGTTAGCGCCGGCACGGTCCATCTTGTTGACGAACACCATGCGGGGAACTTCGTACTTATTGGCCTGGCGCCATACGGTTTCGGACTGCGGCTCTACACCGGAAGAACCACAGAACACCACGACCGCACCATCCAGCACACGCAGCGAACGCTCTACCTCGATGGTAAAGTCAACGTGCCCCGGGGTGTCGATGATGTTGATCCGGTGCTCCGGATACTGCTTGTCCATGCCCTGCCAGAAACAGGTCGTCGCAGCAGAGGTAATGGTAATACCACGCTCCTGCTCCTGCTCCATCCAGTCCATGGTAGCCGCACCATCATGAACCTCACCGATTTTGTGGGAAATACCTGTATAGAACAGGACCCGCTCGGTGGTTGTGGTTTTGCCCGCATCAACGTGCGCACAAATACCAATGTTTCTGTAACGCTTGATAGGAGTCTTGCGTGCCACTGTATAAACCTCGGCTGATTAGAAACGGAAGTGAGAGAACGCCTTGTTGGCTTCTGCCATGCGGTGTACATCTTCACGCTTCTTAACAGCGGAGCCCTTGCTGTCAGCGGCGTCAAGAATCTCACCTGCCAGACGCTGCGCCATGGACTTCTCACCGCGCTTCCGTGAAAATTCTACGAGCCAGCGCATGGCCAGCGCGTTCTGACGGGAAGGCCGTACTTCTACGGGCACCTGGTAGGTGGCACCACCCACGCGACGGGACTTAACCTCAACCATCGGCTGGATGTTCTCCAGGGCCTTCTCGAACATGTCGATCGGCTCTTCCTTGGACTTGTCGGCAACGATGTCCAGGGCGCCGTAAACAATGCGCTCTGCGACTGACTTCTTACCGCTTTCCATCACGTGGTTGATGAACTTGGCAAGACGTGCACTGCCGAACTTCGGATCCGGGATAATTTCCCGCTTTGCTGCAACTCTTCTTCTAGGCATCGATAAGCCCTTATATATCTAAAAGGTCTTCAGGAACCCCTGAGATAGCAAACTGCTACTCAGCCTTACTCTTACCGTTCTGACAAGCAACGATAAAAGACACCCGTGTGGGACATCAGGACTTGGGTCGTTTAGCACCGTACTTGGAGCGGCCCTGTCTACGGTTCTGTACACCCTGGGTGTCCAGCGTTCCGCGAACAGTGTGATAGCGCACACCCGGAAGGTCCTTTACACGACCGCCACGGATCAGCACAACACTGTGCTCCTGAAGGTTGTGACCTTCACCACCAATGTATGAGGAAACCTCGTAGCCGTTGGTCAGACGAACACGGCACACTTTACGCAGTGCTGAGTTCGGCTTCTTCGGCGTTGTGGTGTACACACGAGTGCACACACCACGGCGCTGAGGGCATGCCTGGAGCGCGGGAACGTCGCTCTTGGCTGCCTTGCGCTTACGAGGCTTACGCACCAACTGATTAATCGTTGCCATGTAAGCAAACTCCAAAAAACCATATCAATGAACTTGCCCCCATAAGCTGGGGGCAAAATTTAAGGGACGCAAGTTTAAGCCTGCGCCCCTGCACAGTCAAGGTGACTGATCTCTTTTTAACCACCCACCGCATAAGTAACTACCGGCGGGTGGCGCGCTTCCCAACTCAGCTTTCGCGGTTGAGCTCAGCACTCAGAGCTTCTTCCACGTCGGCCGCAGTCACGCCCTGCTCTTCCAGGTCGCGCTTACGACGACGCTCATTGTGGTACGCCAGGCCGGTACCGGCCGGGATCAGGCGACCAACCACAACGTTTTCCTTCAGGCCGCGCAGGTAATCACGCTTACCGGTAACCGCACCTTCGGTGAGTACCCGGGTGGTCTCCTGGAACGAGGCCGCGGAAATAAAGGACTCGGTTGCCAGTGACGCCTTGGTGATACCCAGCAGCAAACGCTCGAACCGCGCAGGTTCCTTGTCCGCCACATTGGCCTTTTCGTTTTCTTCCAGAACCTGGGTGATTTCCACCTGGTCACCGGACAGCAGCGTGGTATCACCCGGATCGGAGATTTCCACTTTACGCAGCATCTGACGAACGATAACTTCAATGTGCTTATCGTTGATGACAACGCCCTGCAGACGATAAACGTCCTGGATTTCGTTGGTGATGTACTTGGCCAGCTCGACCACACCCAGCAGACGCAATATGTCGTGCGGGTTGGACGGGCCGTCAGAAATCACCTCACCCTTCTCAACGGTTTCACCTTCAAACACGTTCATCTGACGGTGCTTGGGAATCAGAACCTCGTAGGCATCGCCGTCCTTCGGAGTGATCACCAGGCGCTTCTTGCCCTTGGTTTCCTTGCCAAAGGATACGGTACCGCTGATTTCCGCCAGAATGGACGATTCTTTCGGGCGACGGGCTTCGAACAGATCGGCAACCCTTGGCAGACCACCAGTGATGTCCCGGGTCTTCGAGCTTTCCTGCGGAATGCGCGCCACTACGTCGCCGAGCTCGATGTTCGCGCCATTGGCCATGGTGACCAGGGCATTTGCCGGCAGGAAGAAGATAGCAGTACCGCCGCCAGGCAGCTCCACGTCTTCGCCTTTCGCATCCACCAGCTGAATGGCCGGGCGGATGTCCTTGCCAGCAGCAGGACGCTCCTTCGAGTCAATCACTTCCATGGTGGACAGGCCGGTCAGTTCGTCTGTCTGGGTACGGACTGTAATGCCCTGATCCATGTTGACGAACTTGGCAGTACCATTGGCTTCCGCGATGATCGGGTGCGTGTGTGGATCCCACTTGGCAACCACGACACCGGCTTCAACGCTGTCGCCGTGCTTGACGGACAGAACGGCACCGTAGGGAAGCTTGTACCACTCCCGCTCACGACCCTGTTCGTCTGCAACGGCCAGCGCGGAAGAACGCGAAACAACCACCAGGGAGCCGTCACTCTTCTCAATGGACTTCAGGTTGTGCAGGCGAACAGTACCACCATGCTTGACCTGAATGTTGTCCACTGCTGACGCCCGGCTCGCAGCACCACCGATGTGGAAGGTACGCATCGTCAGCTGGGTACCCGGCTCACCGATAGACTGGGCTGCGATAACACCAACAGCCTCACCCACATTCACCCGGTGACCACGGGCCAGATCACGGCCGTAGCACTTGGAACAGATGCCATGACGGGTCTCACAGGTAATCGCGGAGCGAACCCAGACCTCGTCAACACCGGCACGCTCGAGCGCTTCCACGGTTTTTTCGTCCAGCAGGGTGCCAGCAGGTACAACCGCGTTGTCCTTGTCAGTCGGCGTGAAGGCATCACGCGCCGTGACACGACCCAGTACACGGTCGCCCAGGGGCACAACCACGTCGCCGCCTTCGATGTGCGGCGTCATCAGCAGGCCTTCAGAGGTGCCACAGTCTTCCTCGGTCACCACCAGATCCTGAGAAACGTCTACCAGACGACGGGTCAGGTAACCGGAGTTGGCGGTCTTAAGGGCGGTATCCGCCAGACCCTTACGGGCACCGTGAGTTGAGATGAAGTACTGCAGTACGTTCAGACCCTCACGGAAGTTCGCGGTGATCGGCGTTTCGATGATGGAGCCATCCGGCTTCGCCATCAGGCCACGCATACCGGCGAGCTGACGAATCTGCGCGGGGGAACCCCGAGCGCCAGAATCGGCCATCATGTACACGGAGTTGAACGACTCCTGCATGAGGTCCTCGCCGTCTTCACCCTGCACTGCCTTGCCATCAGGGCCGATTACCTGCTCCTGTGACAGCCGGTCCATCATTGCCTTCGACACTTTATCGTTGGCACGGGACCAGATATCAATCACCTTGTTGTACTTCTCGCCCTGGGTCAGCAGACCGGACGCATACTGGGTCTCGATGTCCTTTACTTCCTCGGAAGCGGCATCCACCAGTTCGTACTTCTCCGGCGGGATCTCGAAGTCGTTGAAACCGATAGAGATACCGGAAACCGTGGCGTAGTGATAACCCATGTACATCAGCTGGTCGGCAAAGATAACGGTATCTTTAAGACCGGCATCCCGGTAACAGGTATTGATCAGGTTGGAGATCGCCTTCTTGACCATCGGCTTGTTGACGATGTCGTAGGACAGACCATCCGGCACGATATCAAACAACAGGGCGCGACCGACTGTGGTATCCACAATCTTGTATTCTTCGACCTTGTCGCCCGCTTCGTTATAGATCACTTCCTTCACGCGCACCTTGACGATGGCCTGAAGGTCAACCTTGCCGGCACCGTAGGCGCGATGCGCCTCTTTCACATCGGCGAAGACCATGCCCTCACCCAGGGCGCTCTTGCGCTCACGGGTCATGTAGTACAGACCCAGAACCACGTCCTGGGATGGCACGATGATCGGCTCGCCGTTGGCGGGCGACAGCACGTTGTTGGTAGACATCATCAACGCACGGGCTTCCAGCTGGGCTTCCAGTGTCAGCGGTACGTGTACCGCCATCTGGTCACCGTCAAAGTCGGCGTTGTAGGCCGCACACACCAGCGGGTGCAGCTGGATTGCCTTGCCTTCGATCAGTACCGGCTCGAACGCCTGAATACCCAGACGGTGCAGGGTTGGCGCACGGTTCAGCATGATCGGGTGTTCGCGGATGACTTCGTCCAGGATATCCCAGACCACGCCTTCCTCACGCTCGACCATCTTCTTGGCGGCCTTGATGGTGGTCGCCAGGCCGCGGTGCTCAAGCTTGGAGAAAATAAACGGCTTGAACAGCTCCAGGGCCATCTTCTTCGGAAGACCACACTGGTGCAGACGCAAGTAGGGGCCGACCACGATCACGGAACGACCGGAGTAGTCCACACGCTTACCAAGCAGGTTCTGACGGAAACGGCCTTGCTTACCCTTGATCATGTCGGCCAGGGACTTCAGCGGGCGCTTGTTGGTGCCGGTGATGGCACGGCCACGGCGACCGTTGTCCAGCAGCGCGTCCACGGCTTCCTGCAGCATACGCTTTTCGTTACGCACAATGATGTCCGGCGCGTTCAGCTCCAGCAGGCGCTTGAGGCGATTGTTCCGGTTGATCACCCGGCGATACAGGTCGTTCAGGTCCGAGGTAGCGAAACGACCGCCGTCCAGCGGCACCAGCGGACGCAGGTCCGGCGGCAGAACCGGCAGCACCGTCATGACCATGTCGCCTGGCTTGTTGCCGGAGTACAGGAAGGCCTCGAGAATCTTCAGGCGCTTGCTGAACTTTTTGATCTTGGTTTCAGAGTTGGTCTGCGGGATCTC
The DNA here is from genome assembly GCF_050379435.1 of Marinobacter sp. DUT-3. Taxonomy (NCBI): domain Bacteria; kingdom Pseudomonadati; phylum Pseudomonadota; class Gammaproteobacteria; order Pseudomonadales; family Marinobacteraceae; genus Marinobacter; species Marinobacter sp. DUT-3. The sequence goes on along the minus strand of NZ_JBNRMG010000017.1, from coordinate 9,636 downwards.
TTCACGCAGGGTGTCCACCTCTTCCTGAAGATCTATACCTTCCAGCAATTCCTTAACGGCTTCGGCACCCATGCGGGCGTCGAACTCGTCACCAAATTCTTCCAGCGCTTCGTAATACTGCTCATCGTTCAGCAGCTGGCCCTTCTCCAGGGTAGTCATCCCTGGATCAATGACGATGAAGGACTCGAAGTACAGAACCCGTTCAATATCACGCAGGGTCATATCCAGCATCAGGCCGATGCGGGACGGCAATGACTTCAGGAACCAGATGTGAGCAACCGGGCTGGCCAGCTCGATGTGGCCCATGCGCTCACGACGAACACTGGCGAGAGCCACTTCCACGCCGCACTTTTCACAGATCACACCGCGATGCTTCAGGCGCTTGTACTTGCCGCACAGGCACTCGTAATCCTTGATCGGGCCGAAGATCTTGGCACAGAAAAGGCCGTCACGCTCCGGCTTGAAGGTACGGTAGTTGATAGTCTCAGGCTTTTTGACTTCGCCAAAAGACCATGACCGAATCATGTCGGGAGATGCCAGCCCGATACGGATGGCATCAAATTCCTTGCTTTGATTCTGGCTCTTGAGAAGATTCAGCAAATCTTTCATCAGTAAAAGCTCCGGATGGCGTTAATCTCGGGCGGGCGCCCAATGGGCTGCCCGCTCACGCTGCCAAAAAAACAATTCGGCTCACTCGGATTCCAGCTCGATGTCGATACCCAGCGAGCGGATTTCCTTGACAAGAACGTTGAAGGATTCGGGCATGCCCGGCTCCATACGATGGTCACCATCGACAATGTTCTTGTACATCTTGGTCCGACCGTTTACATCATCAGACTTGACGGTAAGCATTTCCTGCAGCGTATACGCCGCACCGTAGGCTTCCAGGGCCCACACTTCCATCTCACCGAAGCGCTGACCACCGAACTGCGCCTTACCACCCAGCGGCTGCTGGGTAACCAGGCTGTAAGAACCGGTGGAACGAGCATGCATTTTGTCGTCGATCAGGTGGTTCAGCTTGAGAATGTACATGTAGCCAACCGTGATCGGACGATCAAACGCATCGCCGGTACGGCCGTCGTACAGCTTAGTCTGACCTGTGGTATTCAGGCCAGCCAGCTCAAGCATGCGCTTGACCTCAGCTTCCTTGGCGCCGTCAAACACTGGCGTCGCCATTGGAACACCTGTCCGCAGGTTGCCGGACATCTCGAGGATCTCCTGATCACTGAACGAGTCCAGATCCACCTTGGTCACTTCATCAGAGTGGTTGTAGATCTCATCCAGCAACTGACGCAGCTCGGCCACTTTGCGCTGCTCGTCCAGCATCTGGCTGATACGCTCGCCCAGCCCTTTGGCGGCGGCCCCCAGGTGAGTCTCGAGCACCTGACCCACGTTCATCCGCGACGGAACACCCAGCGGGTTCAGAACGATATCGACGGTCGTACCATCGTCGTCGTAAGGCATGTCTTCAATCGGCATAACCGCTGAGATAACACCCTTGTTACCGTGACGACCGGCCATCTTGTCACCCGGCTGGATACGCCGTTTGATGGCAAGATAGACCTTGACGATCTTGAGCACGCCCGGAGCCAGGTCATCACCTTGCTGCAGCTTACCTTTCTTGTCGTCAAAGCGAGCTTCATGCTCCTTCTTGCGATCTTCCAGCCCCTGCTCGGATTTCTCCAGCAACTCGTTCAGGGCCTCGTCCTTCATCCGCAGCTTGAACCAGTCATCCCGTGGCAGTTCGGCCAGATAACCCTCGTCGAGTTTGGCGCCCTTCTTCAGCCCCGGACCACTGATCACTTCCTGCCCTTTCAGGGCACTGGTCAGACGCTCGAAGGTCGCACCTTCAACTATGCGGTACTCGTCTTTCAGATCCTTGCGGTACTGATCCAGCTGCTCTTTCTCGATGGACTGGGCGCGCGAATCCTTCTCGATACCGTCACGGGTGAACACCTGAACGTCAATGACCGTACCACGGGTGCCAGTGGGCACACGGGATGAGGTATCTTTAACGTCAGATGCCTTTTCACCGAAGATAGCCCTCAGCAGCTTCTCCTCCGGAGTAAGCTGGGTTTCGCCCTTCGGCGTTACCTTGCCTACCAGGATGTCACCGGGGCCGACTTCCGCACCGATGTAGACAATGCCGGACTCGTCCAGCTTGGACAGCGCACTTTCACCAACGTTCGGAATATCCGCAGTGATCTCTTCGCTACCCAGCTTGGTATCACGAGCCACACAGGTCAGTTCCTGAATGTGGATAGTGGTCAGGCGATCTTCCTGCACCACTTTCTCCGAGATAAGGATGGAATCCTCGAAGTTGTAGCCATTCCAGGGCATGAACGCGATACGCATGTTCTGGCCCAGCGCCAGCTCACCCAGATCAACGGACGGGCCGTCAGCCAGGACATCACCACGGGCAACCACATCGCCCTGACGCACGATCGAGCGCTGGTTAATGCAGGTGTTCTGGTTCGAACGGGTGTACTTGGTGAGGTTGTAGATATCCACACCAGCATCACCAGCTTCGGTTTCCGTGTCATTAACACGAACAACCACACGGGCCGCATCAACACTCTCGATCACGCCACCGCGACGGGCTGTCACACAAACGCCGGAGTCCTGAGCCACCGTACGCTCCACGCCGGTACCAACCAGCGGCACCTGAGAGCGCAGGGTCGGCACGGCCTGACGCTGCATGTTAGAGCCCATCAGGGCACGGTTGGCGTCGTCGTGTTCCAGGAACGGGATCAGGGATGCCGCAACCGAGACAACCTGGCGCGGAGACACGTCCATGAAGTTGACGTTTTCCGGCGGCGTCACGGTAAATTCGTTCTGGTGACGCACGGTAACCAGCTCATCGCTGAGACGCTTGTTCTCGTCCATCGCAGCACTGGCCTGTGCGATGATGTAGTTGCTCTCTTCAATCGCAGAGAGATACACCACCTCATCAGTTACTTCGCCATCCACAACCTTACGGTACGGGCTTTCCAGGAAGCCGTAGGAGTTGGAACGCGCATAGGTAGCCAGCGAGTTGATCAGACCGATGTTCGGGCCTTCCGGCGTCTCGATGGGACACACACGACCGTAGTGGGTCGGGTGTACGTCCCGAACCTCAAAGCCGGCACGCTCACGAGTCAGACCGCCAGGACCAAGAGCCGAGATACGACGTTTGTGAGTCACCTCGGACAGCGGGTTGTTCTGATCCATGAACTGGGACAGCTGACTGGAGCCGAAGAACTCCTTCACAGCCGCAGCCACCGGCTTGGCGTTGATCAGGTCCTGAGGCATCAGGCCTTCACTTTCCGCCAGACTCAGGCGCTCACGGACTGCACGTTCAACACGCACCAGGCCAACCCGGAACTGGTTTTCAGCCATCTCGCCCACACAACGGACGCGACGGTTACCCAGGTTATCGATGTCATCTACCTGACCCTGACCGTTACGGATATCAATCAGCGTCTTGAGGACGTCGATGATGTCTTCGTGGGTCAGTGTACCTTCACCGGTGCTTTCTTCGCGGCGCAGACGACGGTTGAGCTTCATACGGCCAACCGCAGACAGATCGTAGCGCTCTTCGGAGAAGAACAGGTTATTGAACAGGTTTTCCGCCGACTCTTTTGTGGGCGGCTCACCCGGACGCATCATGCGATAAATCTCAACCAGCGCCTCCAGCGGAGAGCGGGTCGGATCGATGCGCAGGGTATCGGACATGAACGGACCGCAGTCCAGATCGTTGGTGTACAGAGTTTCAATCTCTGTCACACCGGCGTCCAGAATCTTGGTAACGACCTCGTCAGTCAGTTCGCTGTTCGCCTCAACCAGCACCTCGCCGGACTTGGTGTCCACCATGTCCTTGGCCAGAACACGGCCATACAGGTACTCGGTCGGTACTTCGAGTTCACTGATGCCGGTCTTTTCCAGCTGCTTGATGTGGCGTGCGGTGATCCGGCGACCTTCCTCAACAATGAGGTTGCCCTCGTTGTCTTTGATATCAAAGGTCGCAATGTCGCCACGCAGACGGCTCGGAACCAGTTCCAGCTTGCACACTTCGGCGCCAACCGCGAACTTACTGGTTTCGAAGAACATCTCCAGCATCTGCTCGGAGTTGTACCCCAGCGCCCGCAGCAGGATGGAGGCCGGCAGCTTGCGGCGACGGTCAATACGAACGAAGACGCAATCTTTCGGATCGAATTCGAAATCGAGCCAGGAGCCACGGTAAGGAATCACCCGCGCTGAATAAAGCAGCTTGCCGGATGAGTGGGTCTTACCCTTGTCGTGATCGAAGAACACACCAGGTGAACGGTGGAGCTGGGAGACGATTACTCGCTCGGTACCATTAATAACAAAGGTACCGTTCTCCGTCATCAGGGGCATTTCGCCCATGTAGACTTCCTGCTCTTTAATGTCCTTGATCGCCTTGTTGGACGATTCCTTATCGTAAATGATAAGGCGGACTTTGACGCGCAGCGGCGCTGCATAGGTTACGCCCCTAAGCTGGCATTCCTTGACATCAAATACCGGCTCGCCGATGCGGTAACTCACGTATTCGAGCGCGGCGTTGCCAGAATAACTGACAATCGGGAATACGGATTTGAATGCTGCGTGAAGACCGGTTTCCCGGCGATCTTCAGGTGCGGCTTCCATTTGGAGGAAGTCCCGGAACGAATCCAGCTGAATAGACAGCAAATAGGGGACGTCCATCACGGAAGGCAATTTACTAAAATCTTTGCGAATCCGCTTTTTCTCAGTGTAGGAGTAAGTCATCTGCATTCCCCAGCTTTAGACCTGATACCTGGTATCAAGAAGCAACCATTGTTCTGCTTCGGGGCCGAATTGCTCGGCATACTGCGCCGTCTTGAACAAGACTCTGGCTGTAGGTTATAGAAACTGACATCAACCTGTAATTGCACACCAGACTCTATAGCATATACAACAGAAAAAGGCCGGTGGCACAAAGCCACCAGCCTATCCATGCTTAATGCACGGTTTCGATCAACAGCCGACTCTTACTTGAGCTCAACAGAAGCGCCTGCTTCCTCAAGCTTCTTCTTGGCTTCTTCAGCGTCGTCTTTGCTCGCAGCTTCCTTAACAGTAGACGGAGCACCGTCAACCATTTCCTTAGCTTCTTTCAGACCCAGGCCGGTCAGTTCACGAACGGCCTTGATAACGTTTACTTTCTTCTCACCAGGACCGGTAAGAACAACGTCAAATTCGGTCTGCTCTTCAACAGCAGCAGCTTCACCAGCGGCAGCCGGAGCAGCAGCTACAGCAGCAGCGGCAGATACACCGAATTTCTCTTCCATTGCTTCAACCAGCGCAACAACGTCCATTACGCTCATTTCAGCAATTGCATTCAAAATGTCTTCGTTAGACAGAGCCATGACTTTCTCCCAAAAATATAAAAAATGGTGTTCAACAGAATCAAGCAGCTTCTTGCTTCTGGTCGCGAACTGCCGCTACAGCACGAGTCACTTTCGAAGGAACTTCGTTCAGTGTACGTGCCAGCTTGGTGATCGGTGCCTGTGTTACAGCAGCCAGCATTGTCAACGCTTCGTGATGCGTTGGCAGCTTGGCCAGGCGATCAATCTGGTCTGCACCCATCAGCTCACCGCCGACGGACAGGCCTTTGATCTCAAATGCCTCTTTCTCTTTGGCAAAATCCTTCAGCAGGCGCGCTGCCGCGCCCGGATCTTCCATAGAGAATGCCAGAATGGTCGGGCCGACCAGGGCCTCATCGATGCACTCGAACTCGGTACCACGAATCGCGATCTTCGCCAGGTTGTTACGAACAACCTTCAGACGAACGCTTTCGGCACGAGCCTTGGCACGAAGAGCCGTCATATCACCAGAGGTGACACCACGGTAGTCAGCCAGAACAACAGACAGAGCACCACCGGCAGTCTCGTTGACTTCAGCGACGATCGCTTTCTTGTCTTCGAGTCTAATTGCCACTGGATTTCTCCTCGATTTCGCCGGGTGTATCCCGGCAAACCCACAAATACCCCTTACGGGGCTCCTAACGGTGTTTGGGTTCAGAGAGAACGTCTTCACACCGTCTGCGCAGGCGTTGCTTTAACCCTTTCAGCCAAATGACTTCGGGGGCCTGCGGTCTTTGACAGCCTTGGCTTCCGCCCAGACTACAAAGTAACTACCGCTCAGAGGATCAGATGCTCAGACCGCTCTGATCGATAGTCAGGCCAGGACCCATAGTCGAGGAAACGGTGATCTTCTTGAGATACACGCCTTTCGCCGACGACGGCTTGGCCTTTTTCAGATCTGCCACCAGAGCCTCAAGGTTTTCCTTGATGTTCTGGGCAGAGAATTCAACATTACCCAGCGGAGCATGGATAATACCGTTCTTGTCAGTACGGTAACGAACCTGACCGGCCTTGGCGTTCTTGACCGCAGTCTCGACGTCCGGCGTCACGGTACCAACTTTCGGGTTCGGCATCAGGCCACGGGGACCCAGGATCTGACCCAGCTGCCCCACAACACGCATGGCATCGGGAGTGGCAATAACCACGTCGAAGTCCATGTTGCCCTTCTTAACTTCGTCGGCCAGGTCATCCATGCCAACGATGTCAGCACCGGCGGCCGTAGCCTTCTCGGCGTTCGCACCCTGGGTGAACACAGCAACACGAACGGTCTTGCCAGTGCCGTGAGGCAGAACCGTGCTGCTACGTACTACCTGGTCGGATTTACGTGCATCCACACCCAGGTTAACCGCAACGTCCACGGACTCTTTAAACTTGACGTTCTGACCCAGCTCGACCAACAGCGCAACCGCTTCGTCTACAGAGTAGGCGCGGGTCGCGTCAATTTTCTCGCGGATCAGCTTCTGACGCTTGCTCAGCTTTGCCATGTTACAGGCCCTCCACATTCAGGCCCATACTACGGGCTGTTCCTGCAATGGTACGAACCGCTGCATCCATATCGGCTGCAGTGAGATCCGGCTCTTTGGTTTTGGCAATTTCTTCCAGCTGCTCACGGGTCACGGTACCGACCTTGTCGGTATTCGGACGACCGGAACCGCTCTTGATGCCAGCTGCCTTTTTCAGCAGGACCGGTGCAGGCGGGGTCTTGGTGATGAAGGTAAAGCTGCGGTCACTGTATACAGTAATAACCGTCGGAATCGGCAGGCCCGGCTCCAGATCCTGGGTCTGGGCGTTGAACGCCTTACAGAACTCCATGATATTCACACCGCGCTGGCCCAGAGCAGGACCAACGGGGGGGCTCGGGTTGGCCTTACCGGCAGCAACCTGAAGCTTGATATATGCTTCGATCTTCTTTGCCATGATAATTCTCCTGTGGGTTCTGACGCCTTTCGGCTCCCCTGTGTTTACAACTGCAAAAAGCAGACACAAAAAGCCCGCGTCGCATTTGCGCGCGAGCTTTTATCTTTCAGGCTGCGACTCAGTCTTTCTCAACCTGCCCAAATTCCAGCTCTACCGGAGTTGAACGGCCGAAGATAAGCACGGCAACCTTGACCCGACTCTTATCGTAGTCAACTTCCTCAACAACGCCATTGAAGTCCGCGAACGGGCCTTCAACAACGCGCACAACCTCGCCTGGCTCAAACAACGTTTTGGGCTTCGGCTGATCGGCACCACTTTCAACGCGACGCAAAATTGCCTCTGCCTCACGCTCAGTGATCGGCGCCGGCTTGTCCTTGGTACCACCAATAAACCCGAGCACACGCGGCGTGTTTTTCACCAGGTGCCAGGTGGCATCGTCCATTTCCATCTGGACCAACACATAACCGGGATAGAACTTGCGCTCACTCTTGCGCTTCTTCCCGTCACGCATCTCCACGACTTCTTCGGTCGGCACCAGAATGTCACCGAACTGCTCTTCCATGCCGTTAAGAGCCACACGCTCTTTCAGAGTGCGCATTACGTGCTTTTCAAAGCCAGAATACGCATGAACGACGTACCAGCGCTTAGCCATTGCCCACTCCTGTTAACCGATAAATCCGGCGACCAGCCAACTGATCAACGAATCCATTCCCCACAACAACAACGCCACCACCAATACAAAAACCACCACAATAACGGTAGTCTGAATCAGCTCGGGCCGGGTGGGCCACACGACTTTCCGGATCTCAACTCTGGCTTCCTTGAGGAGCGTCGCAAAACGACGACCGCGGTCGGTCTGCAGCGCAACAAAAGCCGCCACCAACGCAAGAGCCACAAGAGCCAGAACACGATACAGCAATGACTCGGCATTAAAATACTGATTTCCCACCACACCGATGGCAATCAGAACAAAAACAACCAGCCACTTCACGGTATCGAAACGGCTGGTTGACTGAACGGCTTTTGACTCCATAGGAATCAGCTTATGTATCCGGATGTTAAAAAATGGCAGGCCAGGAGGGAATCGAACCCCCAACCTGCGGTTTTGGAGACCGCTGCTCTGCCAATTGAGCTACTGGCCTGCACCGAAACAACTCAGTGCAACTACTAACGAGTAACCCGAAGGTTACTCGATAATCTTGGCGACTACGCCGGCACCAACGGTACGGCCACCTTCGCGAATCGCGAAGCGCAGACCATCTTCCATGGCGATCGGAGCAATCAGGGTAACACTCATCTTCACGTTGTCACCCGGCATTACCATTTCCACACCTTCCGGCAGTTCGCAAGAACCGGTTACGTCGGTGGTGCGGAAGTAGAACTGCGGACGGTAGCCCTTGAAGAACGGCGTATGACGACCACCTTCTTCTTTGGACAGAACGTACACTTCGCACTCAAACTTGGTGTGCGGAGTGATGGAGCCCGGAACCGCCAGAACCTGACCACGCTCAACGTCGTCACGCTTGGTACCACGCAGCAGAACACCAACGTTCTCACCAGCACGGCCTTCGTCCAGCAGCTTGCGGAACATCTCAACACCGGTACAAGTGGTCTTCACGGTATCTTTGATACCAACGATTTCCACTTCGTCACCCACCTTGATGATGCCACGCTCAACACGACCGGTTACCACAGTACCACGACCGGAGATGGAGAATACGTCCTCAATCGGCATCAGGAACGGCTGATCGATTGCACGCTCCGGCTCAGGGATGTAGTCGTCCAGGGCTTCTACCAGCTTCTTAACAGCGGTAGTACCCATTTCGTTGTCGTCCTTACCTTCCAGCGCCATCAGCGCGGAACCGGTAATGATCGGGGTGTCGTCGCCCGGGAAGTCGTACTGCTCCAGCAGTTCGCGAACTTCCATCTCAACCAGCTCGAGCAGCTCTTCGTCGTCTACCATGTCGGCCTTGTTCAGGAACACGACAATGTACGGCACACCAACCTGACGAGACAGCAGGATGTGCTCACGAGTCTGCGGCATGGGGCCGTCAGCTGCGGAACATACCAGGATCGCGCCGTCCATCTGCGCCGCACCGGTGATCATGTTCTTCACATAATCCGCGTGGCCCGGGCAGTCTACGTGGGCGTAGTGACGAGTCGGAGAATCGTACTCTACGTGGGAAGTCGCGATGGTGATACCACGCGCCTTCTCTTCCGGTGCGTTGTCGATCTGGTCGAATGCACTGGCAGTACCTGTACCCCAGACTTCGTGACATACACGAGTCAGTGCTGCTGTCAGAGTGGTCTTACCATGGTCAACGTGACCAATGGTGCC
>NZ_JBNRMG010000016.1:0-77998 GCF_050379435.1 Marinobacter sp. DUT-3 | reverse complement strand
CCATCAGAGTTTCGCCAACGCGGCGAGTCAAAATCAACATATCCTGTTCTCCCTTGTTCAGAGCTACCTGTTCCGAAAAATGAACTTCCTGCTTTTATAGTGGGGCCACTTGCCTCTCAAAAGACGCACAATCCCTTATACGGAACAACTGCATCAAAGGCACAGCAAATGACGCCCTTTTTTCAGATAACCTGAGCGAACCGACCTGTGCTTCGCTTGATCAGGCTTCTTCAACCCCAGGCTTGTCCAGTTCGAATGCACTGTGAAGGGCACGAACCGCAAGCTCGAGATACTTTTCATCAATCACCACGGAAATCTTGATTTCGGACGTGGAGATCATCTGAATATTGATACCCTCATGGGAGAGAGCTTCAAACATCCTGGTTGCAACGCCTGCGTGGGAACGCATACCGACACCAACAATGCTGACCTTGGCGATTTTGCTGTCACCACCGACTTCCCGGGCACCCAACTCATCAGCCACGCCCCGCAGCACTTCCTGCGCGCGCTTGAAGTCATTACGGTGAACCGTAAAGGTAAAGGAGGTGCGATTGTCCTCCCCTACGTTCTGCACGATCATGTCAACTTCAATATTTGCGTCACTGACTGGTTTCAGTATACGCAAAGCGCTGCCAGGTGTATCGGGCACACCGGAAATAGTGACCTTGGCTTCGTCGCGATTAAAAGCGATGCCGGAAACGACCGGTTGTTCCATGGCGTCATCATCCTCAAGAGTAATCAGGGTGCCCTCACCTTCCTGGAAGCTGGAAAGGACCCTTAACGGAACATTGTACTTACCTGCAAACTCAACGGCACGGATCTGCAATACCTTGGAGCCCAGGCTGGCCATTTCCAGCATTTCCTCAAAGGTAATCTGCTTCAGCCGCCGCGCACTGTCGACAACACGGGGATCGGTTGTGTAGACCCCATCCACATCGGTATAGATCTGACACTCGTCCGCTTTCAGCGCCGCAGCAAGCGCCACCGCCGTGGTATCCGAACCGCCACGACCGAGTGTGGTGATGTTGCCGTTTTCGTCGATGCCCTGGAAGCCGGCAACCACAACCACCCTGCCCGCATCCAGATCTTCGCGCATACGCTGCTCGTCAATCTGCTTGATGCGGGCCTTGGTATGGGCACTGTCGGTCACGATGCGGACCTGTGACCCGGTATAGGATCGCGCGGTACACCCCAACTTCTGCAATGCCATCGACAGCAGCGCAATGGTCACTTGCTCACCGGTCGATACCAGCACGTCCATTTCCCGGGGCGTGGGCTCTTCCATAATGTCATTTGCCAATGCGATCAGGCGGTTGGTTTCACCGCTCATGGCGGACACCACCACAACCACATCATGCCCCTCATGGCGGAAGCGAGCCACTTTCTCGGCCACCGCCTGAATACGCTCGGTAGTCCCTACCGATGTACCACCGAATTTCTGAACCAACAGAGCCATTTTCTTCCCGGTATCCAGAATAGGACGAAGACGGGGCCTGCCCCGCCACTTAAAATCAAACGGGCAGGATTATAAACGCCTGCCCACCGTCACAACAGTTGCCTATGCAATATTTTCCTTAACCCAGCCAGGCACCCCTGCAAGGGCGTCCGCCAACTTCGAAGGGTCGTTACCACCCCCCTGGGCCATATCCGGACGGCCACCACCTTTGCCATCCACCTGTGCCGCGAGATGCTTCATCAGATCGCCGGCCTTGATCTTGCCGGTGGCAGACTTGGTGACGCCAGCAACCAGTGTGACTTTGCCATCTTCGACACTGGCCAGCACCACAACTCCTTCACCAAGCTTGTTCTTCAACTGATCCGCCGTTTCCATCAACGCCTTGCGGTCAGCGCCTTCCAGCTCGGAAGCGACGACTTTCAGGCCGCCCACCTCAACCGCGGAACCCGCCAGATCGGTACCGGCGGAGCTGGCCAGTTTGGCCTTGAGGGCGGTCACTTCTTTTTCCAACTGACGGTTCCGATCCACGGTTTGCTGAATTTTCTCGATCAGCGATTCCCTGGCCCCCTTCACCAGCCCGGCGGCCTGTTTCAGGGTTTGCTCGGTTTCGTCCACCCACTCCAGGGCGCCAAAGCCGGTGACGGCTTCAATACGGCGAACGCCTGAGGAAATGCCACTTTCAGAGGTAATCCGGAACAGGCCGATATCGCCCGTACGCGCCACATGGGTTCCACCACACAGCTCGACGGAAAAGTTATCGGAACCCATGCTCAGCACCCGCACGGTGTCACCGTACTTCTCGCCAAACAGTGCTACTGCACCTTTTGCCTGAGCCTGCTCCATGTCGGTGACTTCCGTCTGTACCGGCGTGTTAGCGAGAACCTGCTCATTCACCTGGCGCTCAATTTCCTTCAACTGCGCCGGCGTAACAGCCTCAAAGTGGGAGAAGTCGAAACGCAGTTTATCCGGATCCACCAGCGAGCCCTTCTGGCTGACATGCTCGCCCAGCACATTACGCAGAGCGGCATGCAACAGATGGGTGGCAGAATGGTTGCGTTTGGTGCGCTCGCGGCGGGCATGATCGATACGGGCGTCTACTTCCAGCCCGGAGAACAGCTCGCCTTCAATGACGGTGCCAATATGAAGGTGGTTATCCCCTTCCTTGCGGGTATCGGTTACCTGAAAACGACCGCCACTCCAGGTCAACAGACCGGTATCACCTACCTGACCACCGGATTCCGCATAGAACGGCGTACGTTCCAGCACCACAACCGCTTCGTCCCCGGCTTCGGCCGCTTTTTCTTCATCGCCCACAATGACGGTGCGAATCGTTTCATGGCCATCAATCTGCTCGTAACCGGTAAACTCCGTCTTGCCTTCAATCGACAGGCCTGCGGCGTTGTAATCAATACCAAATTTGCTGGCGGCACGGGCGCGCTCCCGCTGGCTTTCCATGGCCTTTTCGTAGCCTTCATAGTCCAGGGACAGGCCACGCTCGCGGGCGATGTCATTGGTGAGGTCCACCGGGAAACCGTAAGTGTCATACAGGGTGAAAATCGTCTCACCGGGAATGACGTCGCCCTTGAGTTCCGCGATGTCCTGTTCCAGCAGGCGCAGGCCCTTGTCCAGGGTCTTGGCGAACTGCTCTTCTTCCTGCAGCAACACCTTTTCAATCTGCTTGCGGCTGCTGACCAACTGGGGATAGGCTTCCCCCATCAGCTCAACCAGGGCACCGGTGAGCTTGTAGAAGAACGGCTGGGTAGCGCCCAGCTTGTTGCCATGGCGAGCGGCACGGCGAATGATTCGGCGCAAAACGAAACCGCGCCCTTCATTGGAAGGCATAACGCCGTCGGAAATAAGAAACGCACAGGAACGGATATGGTCGGCAACCACCCGTAGCGATGCTTCGGTGGTGTCGACACCGCCCAGAATACCGGAAGCGGCTGCCAGCAGATCCTGCATCAGGTCGATTTCGTAGTTGCTGTGAACGCCCTGCAGGACAGCGGTAATGCGCTCAAGCCCCATGCCGGTATCCACCGATGGCTTCGGCAGATTCAGCATTTCGCCGTCAGCCGTGCGGTTGTACTGCATGAAGACCACGTTCCAGATTTCAATGTAACGGTCGCCGTCTTCTTCCGGACTGCCGGGAGGGCCACCGGCCACATCCGGGCCATGATCGAAGAAAATCTCCGTACAGGGGCCGCAAGGACCGGTGTCACCCATCTGCCAGAAGTTGTCGGAGGCATAGGGCGCGCCCTTGTTGTCGCCAATGCGTACAATGCGCTCAGCCGGAACGCCGATTTCCTTGTTCCAGATGTCGTAGGCCTCATCGTCCGAGGCATAGACGGTGACCCACAGTTTGTCTTTGGGCAGCTTGAGCCAGTCGTCACCGGTCAAAAACGTCCAGGCGTAATTGATTGCTTCGCGCTTGAAGTAGTCGCCGAAGCTGAAGTTACCCAGCATTTCGAAAAAGGTGTGGTGACGCGCGGTGTAACCGACGTTCTCAAGGTCGTTGTGCTTGCCGCCGGCACGCACGCATTTCTGGGAGGTGGTCGCGCGGGTGTAATCGCGCTCTTCACGGCCAAGGAACAGATCCTTGAACTGGTTCATCCCCGCATTGGTGAACAACAGAGTGGGATCGTCCGCCGGTACCAGCGAACTGCTCGGCACAATGGCGTGCCCCTGCTGCTTGAAATAATCCAGAAACGCCTGTCGCAACTCTGCGGTTTTCATAGCCCTTTGATACCCTTCTATAAACCCGTCGGGGTCCACGATTGAGAACACATACTTACATGCGTGTGCAAATCCGCTACTCTAGCACACGCCGAGAACAGGAAAAACGTGAAACATCACAGGAGACCCCATGCCCCGACGCTTTCATGACGCCGAGGAATTGCTGCCACCCGCCACGTTTATTAAACGACTTCTGACCATTATTTACGATGGGCTGATCTGCATTGCCGTGCTGCTGGTAGCAACCTGGATTTACACCATGATAGCCGGGTGGCTGACGGGGTGGGATCGTTATCAGGAAATGGCTGAAAGCGGTGCCCTGGGCGGCGACCCGCTGCTGACGTTTATACTGTTCCTGGTGCTGTACCTGTTTTTCGCTTATTTCTGGACACGCACCGGCCAGACACTGGCCATGCAGGTCTGGCGCATTCGCATCGAAAACCTGGATGGCACGTCCGTGAGCTGGTCACAGGCCCTGCTCCGCTACGCCACAGCCGCAGCGATTTTCTTCTTAACGCTGCTGGCCTCTTACTCTCTGGGAGTGATTACCCTGATGATCACCATACCGGCCATGCTGTCTCTGTTCTGGCCCATTAACGGCCTGTCCGTTACCGACCGCATCTCAGGCAGCGTGGTGGTTCGGGTACCCAAACCCGAGAAAAAATAGCGTTACTGTCTCACCCTGTCTTACCCCGCCCGTCGCATCAGAACCGCACCAACGGCGGCATTGATCGCGATGGGCAACAGAATGGCCAGCACCGGGTTAAAGCCGAAGACAAGACTCATCGGGCCGAGCAGATCCTGCATGTACTTGAACAATAGCCCGACGATCAGGCCGGTAAAGACCCGGAACCCCATGGTCACCGAACGCAAGGGCCCAAAAATAAAGGAAATGGCCACCAGCACCATCACTGCAGTACCCAGCGGCATCAGCACTTTCTTCCAGAACGCCAGCCAGTAGTTGGCCGAACTCAGTCCCTGCTGGTCCAGATAACTGGCGTAGGTATATAGCCCGGTCATCGGCAGATTTTCCGGCTTGACGATGAGCACGCTCAGTACGTCAGGGGAAAGCCCGGTTTCCCAGCGCAGGGTCTCGTGGATCTCCTGGGTCAGCTGATCCTCACCCATCACCGTGGTGCTTACGTTCTCCAGCCGCCAGTGATCGCCCTGATAGGTCGCGCGCTCGGAAAAGCTGGCCGAGAGCATCCAGCGGTCAGCGTCGAAACGGAACAGGGAAACGCCCTGCAGTTCGCCATCCGGGCTGACGGCGTTGAGGTGCATGAACACATCCCCCTCGCGATGCCAGATACCCGATGCCGTGGCAATGTTTTCCCCGGCCCCCTGGGCAATCGCTTTCTGGCTCTGGGCCATGCGCTCTGCCGGCGGCGCAACGTATTCACCAATCACCAGCCCGATCATCACCACAATCAGCGTGGGCTTCATTGCAGACCAGACAATGCGTTTAATGGATACCCCGGCCGCACGGATAACCGTCAGCTCCGAGGAACTGGCCATCGCCCCCAGGCCCACAAGACACCCCATAAAGGCACCCAGGGGCAGATAATCGTAGATGCGGCGGGGCAGCGTCATAAACACGTACCACAACGCCTGCAGTGTCTGGTAATCGTTACGGGCGTCATCCAGCTCGGCGATGAAGCCGAAAATCAGGTCCAGTGAGAGCACGACCACCATGACCAGGAACATCGCTCCGCCAACCGTGCGCATGACGTATTGATCAATTTTATGCACGAGCCCGGCCCTCCCTGATCAGACGACGCTTATACATCCAGGCGGGGCCAAACTGGAGCCACAGCCCCAGGGCAAGGAAAATCACGTGCACCCACAACAGGCCGATCCATTCCGGCACCTTGCCACTGGCGAGCGCATCCCGGGCCACGATCAACAGGCCAAGATAGGTGATGTAAACCAACATCGCCGGCAATAAATGAAAGAAACGACCCTGGCGGGGATTCACCCGGCTCAGCCGGACCGCCAGAAGGGTGACAATGGGAACAATCAGCGGCAAGGTGAATCGCCAGTGCAGCAACGCCCGGTCTTCCAGATTATCTGACGCCATCAGGTCCAGGGTACTGACACCCTCTTCCAGCTCCTTGTCACCGCCCGCACCAGTCTGGATTTTCAACCCGTAAGCATCAAAACCCGTCACCTGATACTTGAGTTGACCGGGCAACCCCTCAAAACGCCCGCCCTCTTCCAGTATCAGGAAACGGCTACCGGTCTCCTGATCAATCAGCTGGGAACCGGACTCCGCGGTGATGATGGTCAGCCCTTCACGACCGTATTCGGCGATGAACACGCCCTCCAGCACCCGCTTGTCATCACTCAACCCTTCGGTATAGGTAACCCGACCGCCAGACTCCAGATCCTGAAAGCGCCCCGGGGCCAGCATTTCAAACTCCGTCGCCTTGCGCTGCTCATTAAAAATCGCCTCCACCTGCTTCATGCCCCAGGGAGAGACATACAGACTCATGGCTCCCACAGTCAGCATCACCGGTATACTGGCAAGCAGGGTTTTGCCGAGCACCTGGCGATCGCTCATGCCACAGGCAAAAAGCACCGTCATTTCACTTTCAAGGTACATTCGCCCGTAGGCGAGCAGAATGCCGATGAAGAAACCGAGAGGCAGGATCAGTTCCAGGAAGCCGGGAAACCGGTACGCCATGATCTGGAACAGCACATCACCGGCCAGTTCGCCGGCGGCAGCCTCAGCCAGATACTTGATAAACCGGCCACTCATGAAGACCAGCAGCAAAACACCGGAGACGGCGAGCATGCTGATCATGGTCTGGCGGGTAAGGTATCGGAAAACGATGCTCAAAACGTTGTCTCTGGCCGGAACGGATCGTTGTCAGTGGATGGAAAAACGACGGGGCTATTCTATGTAACCTCAGGCTTGATTGACAGTGCCGAAGCTTAAGGAACTGTCACCGCTTGATAAATCGGCCTGAAACCCCAATGCTAGAGACATTGCCCGCAAGGTTACATCACTTCTTGCACTCAATCAGAATCGCACTCAACCAGAATCAAACAAGGGAGTTGCCATGAACTTCAGCCTGAGCAGTAAATCGATCACCAGCACCAAGGCAGACTGCCTCGTCATCGCCCTTCCTGAAAAAGGTAACTGGCCTGACAGCACCACCCAGGCGGACGAAGCTCTTGGCGGGCTGATAAAGAAACTGCAGAAGGCCGGCGACGTTACCGGCAAGAACGCCACTACCGCGATGATCCCCGTTGCAGACCAGCCATGGGAACGGGTTCTGGTGATTGGTACCGGCAACGACAGTGACCGCACACCGGCGAATTACCGCAAGGCCCTGACCGCCATGATGGGCCAACTGAAGGACAGCGCCTCGAAATCCGTCCTGATTGCCCTGGCGGATACCCCCGTCACCGGCGAAGAGGCGGTAAGCTCTGAAAGCGCCCGCCTCAACCTGATTGGTCGCACCCTGGAAGAACAGCTATACACGTTCAATGAGTTCAAGAGCGAAAAGCCCAGCGCGCGAAAACTGAACAAAGTGATCGTTGCCGCCTCTACCGCAGGCAAAGCCCTGAAGGATGCGTTCAACCTGGGCCTGGCAACCGGCCGCGGCATGAACTTCACCCGCGACCTGGGCAACACGCCGCCAAACATCTGCCACCCCACCTGGCTGGGCGAGCGGGCAGAACAACTGGCCAAGGACCATGACGTCATCAAGACTGAGATCCTTGACGAGAAACAAATGAAGAAACTGGGCATGAACAGCCTGTTGTCCGTTTCCGCAGGCAGCGCCCAGCCGGCCAAACTGATCGTCATGGAATACCGTGGCGGCAAGGCCAAGGACAAGCCCTACGTGCTGGTGGGCAAAGGCATCACCTTCGACACCGGCGGCATCAGCCTCAAGCCGGGCGAAGGCATGGACGAAATGAAATACGACATGGGCGGCGCCGCCGCCGTGTTCGGGGCGATGCAGACCATTGCCGAAACCAAACCGAACATCAACGTCGTCGCCGTGATCGCCGCCGCCGAGAACATGCCCAGCGGCACCGCAACCCGCCCCGGTGACATCGTCACCTCCATGTCCGGTCAGACCATCGAAATCCTCAACACCGACGCCGAAGGCCGCCTGGTGCTGTGCGACGCCCTCACCTACGTGAAAAAATTCGACCCGGAAGTAGTCGTCGACATGGCCACCCTCACCGGCGCGTGCATCATCGCCCTGGGCAGCCACGCCACCGGCCTGCTGAGCAACAACGACGAACTGGCCAACGAACTGCTGGCCGCCGGTGAACGCGCAGGCGACCGCGCCTGGCGCCTGCCGCTGTGGGATGAATACCAGAGCCAGCTGGACAGCAACTTCGCCGACATGCAAAACATCGGCGGCCGCCCTGCCGGCACCATCACCGCCGCCTGCTTCCTGTCGCGCTTCACCAAGGAATACCGCTGGGCCCACCTGGACATCGCCGGCACCGCCTGGAACTCCGGCAAAGCCAAAGGCTCCACCGGCCGCCCGGTACCCATGCTGGTCGACTACCTGATGTCCCATGCAGGAAAATAACCCCGAAAACCGACCGGAACCCGGCAGCGCCGCTGCCGGCACCTCCGGACAGGAGGACCCAAACCGGCGCTACTGGTTCCACATCCTCGCCCAGAACACCCCCGCCGCCCGCAACCTCCACGCCGCCAAACTCGTGGACAAAGCCTGGCAGCAGGGCGACCGCGTGTGCGTCGTTTGCGACACCGCCCAACACGCCGAAGAACTGGACGACCTGCTGTGGACCTTCAGCCCGGACGCGTTCATTCCCCACAGCGTTGTGCCCGACTCCGCCACCACCTGCACCGATCCGGTTGGCATCCTGTTATGCCCGCCAGTGGCTGAGGACTGGGACACCGTGATCATTCTATCAGCTACCCTGCCGGCGCATGCCGATCGGTTCAAGCGGCTGGCTTTGGTGGCACACAATGATCCGAATGTTCTCAATCAGGCGCGATCGCATTTCAAGCAGTTGAGGGCGCTGGGGATTGAGCCGAGGGTGCATGATCAGAGGAAGCGGGGGTAAGTTTCGGTTAGGTTGTCGGGTTACGCTTCGCTAACCCGACCTACGTTTGCAGCTGCCCTTGAACTCCCGCGAAATGCACAATGTCAGATCTGCGGAGTCGGAACAGGCTTCCCAAAAATTTCGAAGGCCATGGATGGCCTGAGAGAAGCGCACATGGATGTGCTTGTAGCGGTTTTTGGGAAGCCTGTTCCGACTCCGCAAGGCACCAAATCAGCAAGCTACGTGTATACAGAGGTTCGCCGCAGCGAGGGCGAGCATGTATAATCAGGCGTCTCAATTTTCCCTTGTGAATCAACCAAACGGTCACCAGCAGAAACCCATGGAAAAAACCTACCAGCCAGAAAACATCGAGCGCCAGTGGTACGAAAACTGGGAATCCAAAGGGTACTTCCGCCCCAGCGGTGAAGGCCAGTCCTACAGCATCGCCATCCCGCCGCCCAACGTCACCGGCAGCCTCCACATGGGCCATGCGTTCCAGCACACCATCATGGACACCCTCACCCGCTACAAACGCATGCAGGGCAACAACACCCTGTGGCAGGTAGGCACCGACCACGCCGGCATCGCCACCCAGATGGTTGTCGAACGCAAACTGGCGGCCGAAGAAGGCAAAACCCGCCACGACCTCGGCCGGGAAGAATTCATCAAACGCATCTGGGACTGGAAAGAACAGTCCGGTGGCACCATCACCCGCCAGATCCGCCGCCTGGGCAACTCCGTAGACTGGGACAACGAACGCTTCACCATGGACGACGGCTTCTACAAAGCCGTACAGGAAGTGTTCATCCGCCTCTACGACGAAGGCCTGGTTTATCGCGGCAAACGCCTGGTCAACTGGGACCCGAAACTGCACACCGCCATTTCCGACCTGGAAGTGGAGAACAAAGAAGAAAAAGGCTTCTTCTGGCACCTGCGTTACCCGCTGGCTGACGGCGCCAAAACCCAGGACGGCAAAGACTATCTCGTCGTCGCCACCACCCGCCCGGAAACCATGCTGGGTGACACCGCCGTGGCCGTACACCCGGACGACGAACGCTACCAGCACCTGATCGGCAAACACGTGATGCTGCCGCTGGTAAACCGCAAGATTCCGATAGTCGCCGACCACCACGCCGATCCGGAAAAAGGCTCCGGCTGCGTCAAGATCACCCCGGCCCACGACTTCAACGATTACGCCGTTGGCAAACGCAACAACCTGCCGATGATCAACGTCATGACCCAGGATGCCAACATCCGGGCCATGGCCGAAGTCTTCAACAGCGACGGCACCGAGAACAACGATCTCGATGGCACCATGCCCGCCGCCTACGCCGGCCTGACCCGGGAAGACGCCCGCAAAGCCATCGTCGCGGACCTGAAAGAAGCCGGCCTGCTGGAGCGCGAAGAAGACCACGTACTGAGCGTCCCCCGCGGTGACCGTTCCGGCCTGATCATCGAGCCCATGCTGACCGACCAGTGGTTCGCCGACGCCAAGACCCTGGCCAAGCCAGCGATCGAAGCGGTGGAAGACGGCCGCATCCAGTTCGTGCCCAAGCAGTACGAGAACATGTACTTCGCCTGGATGCGGGACATCCAGGACTGGTGCATCTCCCGCCAACTGTGGTGGGGCCACCGGATTCCCGCCTGGTACGACGCCGAGGGCAATATCTATGTCGGCCGCAGTGAAGAAGACGTGCGCCAGAAGTACAGCCTCACCGCCGACCTGGAACTGAACCAGGACGACGACGTGCTCGACACCTGGTTCAGCTCCGCCCTGTGGACCTTTGGCACCCTGGGCTGGCCGGAAATCACCGAACGCCTGAAAACCTTCCACCCGACAGACGTACTGGTAACCGGCTTCGACATCATCTTCTTCTGGGTTGCCCGGATGATCATGATGACCATGCACTTCATGAAGAACGAGGATGGCACCCCGCAGGTACCGTTCAAGACCGTCTATGTCACCGGCCTGATCCGCGACGAACACGGCGACAAGATGTCAAAGTCCAAGGGTAACGTCATCGACCCACTGGACATGATTGACGGCATCGGCCTGGACGACCTGCTGGAGAAGCGCACCGGCAACCTGATGCAGCCCAAGCTGGCCGAAAAGATCGGCAAACGCACGAAAAAGGAATTCCCGGAAGGCATTACCGCCCACGGCACGGATGCCCTGCGCTTCACCCTGGCAGCCATGGCCACCACCGGTCGTGACATCAACTGGGACATGAAGCGCCTGGAAGGCTACCGCAACTTCTGCAACAAGCTGTGGAATGCCGCCCGCTACGTGCTGATGAACACCGAGGGCGAGGACTGCGGCATCAACAACGAGCCGGTGGAACTGTCCCTGGCGGATCGCTGGATCATCAGCGAACTGCAGAAATGCGAGCAGGACGTCACCCGCTACCTGGAGCAATACCGTTTCGACCTGACGGCCCATGCCCTGTACGAATTCATCTGGAACGAATACTGCGACTGGTACCTGGAACTGTCCAAGCCTGCACTGAGTGATGACAACGCCAGCCCGGAAGCCAAGCGCGGTACCCGACGCACCCTGGTGCGGGTACTGGAAGCCGTCCTGCGCCTGGCCCACCCGATCATGCCGTTTATTACCGAGGAAATCTGGCAGCGTATTGCGCCACTGGCAGGCAAGACCGGTGACAGCATCATGCTGCAGCCCTTCCCGCAGCCAGACAGCAGCAAGCAGGACGCGGTCGTGGCGGCGGACATTGAATGGCTGAAAGGCGTTATCGTTGCCGTCCGCAATATTCGCGGCGAGATGAACATCTCTCCGGCCAAGAAAATCCCGGTGCTGCTGCGCGGCAAAGACGCGGAAGACCAGCGCCGCCTGGACGACAACCGCCAGTTCCTGAGCTCACTGGCCAAGCTGGAAAGCCTGGAATGGTTCGAAGGCGACAAAGCCCCCATGTCCGCCACGCAACTGGTCGGCGAAATGGAAGTGCTTGTGCCGATGGCCGGCCTGATTGACAAGGACGCCGAACTCAAGCGTCTGGACAAGGAACTGGAGCGCCTGCATAAAGAGATTGGTCGCCTGGAAGGCAAGCTTGGCAATGAGAAGTTCACCGCCAAGGCTCCTGCCGAAGTGGTCGAAAAGGAACAGGAAAAGCTGCGGGATGCGCAGGGTAGCCTGACCCGCCTCAGTGACCAGCGGGCTGACATCGAGGCCATGTAAGCCATGGCCGATGCCCAGCATCGAGTAAAGAGCGGCAACGGGAATGGCCTGGTGGCCATTCTCGGGGCCGGCTCCCTTGGCCGGCTCTGGGGCGCCCTGCTCCCCATGGGTACAACCGCTTTCATCCCTCGCCGGCATGCACCGGATGAATACGAACCAGACCTGACCTACCGCTTTCAGGACGGGCACGGGCACTACTATCCGATCACCGTGCCCTCACTGGACTGGAGCACCCAATCCCCCGATACGCTGATCGTCACCACCAAGGCGGGTGACACGCTGGGTGCACTCGAAACCACGCTCCCAAACCTGAAACCGACTGTGCCCGTGGTATTGTTCCAGAACGGTATGGGCAGCCAGCAGGCAGTGGCTGAACGATGGCCGAATCGCCCCATCATGGCCGCCAGCACGACGGAAGGCGCCAATCGCCCGGATAGCCAGACCACGGTTCATGCCGGCCAGGGAGAAACCTGGATTGGCGCCCTGACACACAGCGCCTCACCACTCATTACCAACGTGGTCAACCAACTGGAAGCCTCTGGCCTGGTCATCCACGAAGAACCGGACATCCTGACACGGCTCTGGGGCAAGCTGATTATTAATGCCGGGATCAACCCTTATACCGCCATTCTCGATTGCGCCAACGGAGACATCCTCGACGCCCCGCTGTTCCGGGACACCATCCGGCAACTGTGCCTTGAACTGGCTGACGTGATGCATCATGAGGGCCTGTCGTCCCGTTCCCCGGAGGACATGGAGTCGCAGATAGAAGCCGTTGCCAGGAAAACCGCGAAGAACACCTCATCCATGTGCAGTGATGTGCGCCGGGGCAAACCGACGGAAATCGACTACATCAACGGCTATATTGTCAGCCGGGCAGGTGCCCACAACCTTGCGGTGCCAGTGAACCAAATGCTGACGGAGCAGGTAAAACTCCGAACAGATACACAGCAAGAACCTCAACCGGATACTCCAGGAGCAACCTGATGGGCAACCGCCTTTCCAAGATCTATACCAGAACCGGCGACGATGGCTCTACCGGCCTGGCCGACGGCAACCGCATTGCCAAGAACGCACAACGGGTTGAGGCCATGGGAACCGTCGATGAGCTGAACTGCCACCTTGGCCAGCTGATTGAGTGCCTGGACGCCGGTGACAACCTGATTGAGACCTTCCGGCGGATACAACACCACCTGTTTGATCTGGGCGGCGAATTCGCCATTCCAGGCAGCCAGATGATCGGAAAAGAACACATTGAATGGCTGGAAACGACCCTGGACCAGCACAACGACGACCTGCCGCCACTGAAGAATTTTATACTGCCCGGCGGCACACCGGAGGCAGCCCAGTGCCATCTGGCCCGCGCCGTATGCCGCAGGGCTGAGCGGGTCGTGGTAGCCCTCAGCCATGAGGACTCCATCAATGCCGCGGCACGACAGTACCTCAACCGACTGTCAGACTTGCTGTTCGTGATTGCCAGGGTGCTGGCCCGCCGGAACGGCGGAGAAGAGATCCTGTGGGAGCAGAACAAGTCCGGCCTTTGAGGCCGGACCCTGCCAATCAGACCTTGAACGCCTCGACCAGCCGTTGAAGTGACGCCGTCAGCTCCGACATCTGGCGGGATGACCCCAGGGTCTGCTCGGCGTTGTCCGCGGTTTCCCGGCCCAGCACACCGATCTGTTCAACGTTGGCATTCACGGTCCGGGCAACCGCCGACTGCTCCTCCGCCGCCTGGGCAATCTGGTGGCTCATATCCACGATGGTAGAAATACCGCTGGCGATACGATCCAGCGCTTCGGTGACCTCCGAGGATTTGCGAACCGTGGTTTCCGTCACCTCATGGCTGTTGGTCATCGCGGCAACCGCATCCTTTACGCCACTCTGCAGGCGGGAAATCATGCTCTCGATTTCTTCGGTGGATTTGTGGGTTCGCTGGGACAGTGAGCGGACTTCATCCGCCACTACCGCAAAGCCACGGCCCTGCTCTCCGGCACGGGCGGCTTCGATCGCTGCGTTAAGCGCCAACAGGTTGGTCTGCTCGGCAATGGCCTTGATCTCAACCAACACCTGACTGATGTTGTCACTGTCCGCACTGACCCGATTGATAACATCCACTGCTCCGGAAATCTCCGTCGCCAGTCTATTGATGGTTTGCACGGTATCCGCCACCACCTGACGACCAGATTCGGTGTCACTCTCTGCCGTTCCGGCGCTGTCAGACACACGGTGAGCGCTCTCCGTAACCTCATGGACCGCTTCCACCATCTGATTCATCGCTTCGTTGATCTGCCCGGACTCATCCATCTGGCGAGCCACGGCCTCACTGTTGGCGGACGCCGTGTCTTTCACCCGGGAGGCCTGCTGATCAACATCGGAGGTCGTACGGCTGACCGACCGAACCAGTTCGGCGATACGGTCGGTCATGTTGTTGAACTCGGTAGTCAGCTCACCGAGTTCGTCACGGTTATCAAGCTGGATGTGAGCGGTCATATCGCCGGCGGCGACCATACGGGCGGCTTCGCTGAAGCGGTTGATGGCCGTACGTACCGACATGAAGAAACCAATGTACAGGTAAACCACCACCAGCAGGACAATAACCAGTGCTACGATGATCAGTTGCCTCTGACGGATCTCGCCTTCCAGCCTGGCGCTCAGGTTGTCGCCCACCACGTCGAAAATAACGCCAGTGAGGGCATCGTAATGCGCTAACTCTGCAGCCACCAGGGCATCAAATTCCCGCCAGGGCATTTCCAGCCGCATCGGGGTGATGATATTGATGTCCAGCTCGTCCCGAACCACCGCCAGGCCATTGCCGATACTTTCAACCGTGTTGCCCGCCTCTTCCGCCAGTCTCGGTGAAGCGTTCTGCGCCACTGACAAGGCTGGCGCCAGCAAAGAAGCCCGGTTGGTCAGCGCATCGTAAATTTTGTTCAGACCATCGCTCAGGTTGTAACCCACCTGCCCATCGACCAGTGCGAAAGTGCCGAATGCCCTGGCACGACCAATCACATGCCGGGCTTCCGGCAGGGATTCCCTCACCAGACCGAGCAATAACAGGTTATCCCGGGAGGCGTCCTGGCCGAGACCGGAGATTTCAATGGTAGCGGACAACATAGCCCGAACTTTCTGCACGAACTCCTGATAATACTTGAACTGTGGGTCCAGGTTGCCCTGATAGCTGTCTGAATTTCTGAGTGCCTGCCACTCTTCCTGCAGTTGGACTATCTGCTGGTTCCAGTTACCGGCCGTGTCAAACGCCAGCTCGCGGGAGGCCAGGTCTTCCAGAATACGGCTGATGGTTTCGGCGGCTTCGTCGGATCTTGACAGGAGTTCGGCTTCATCCCGGACTTTGCCCGGCGCCCGATAATCCCGGTAATCAAAGGCGGCATCCAGCAGATGATTCACCTGTTCCAGCTGGTCGAGGCCTTCCACGCCCCGGGTCATGGTTTCCACCGAGCGGTTCAGTTCGCTGATAACCAGCCAGGACAGGCCGCCGATGGGGAGCAGGAACAACACACTGATCAGACTGAACTTGTAGAACATCGGCAGCCGGTTCATCAGCGCAACTGCAGGTTTGATTAATTGGTTCACATTTGGCCCCGCACGGTGCTTCTTTGGAAAATGTTCTATTCTTTTTTATGTTGTCGACTAAAGTCTTAAAAACTTTAGTGCTTTTGTTGTCAGCCTGTCACGTTCCTCAAAATCGAAGCGTCAAACCACTCCGGCGATAACCAACAGAGCAATGCCACAAACCCATACCAGCATGCTTCGGTTCAGCAAATCACGAATGGCCCCCAGGCTCCTGCCCCCGAATGCCGTCCATTCATCCGGATGCACCCTGGAGAATCGTGCGGGGTCCAGTGCATACCCGGTCAACGCGCCGTTGGCCGCCTGAATCAGCACACGGTCGGTTGCCGGCCCGAGTGTAAACAGCACGCCTCTAACCGCCTTCAACCAGCCGGCGAGATCTCCCGCCAGGCCAAAGGTACAAGCCAGCAATCTGGCCGGAATCCAACTGACCCATCCAGCAATGCGGGCGAATCTGGGGCGCGCAGCCGCCTGGGGCCATTGTTCCTGCAATGCCACCAGTCCTCTCGCCAGGAAAGCCAGACCAATACCACCCACCACATACCAGAAGGCCACAAGAAAGAACCGCTCAAACAGCGTGACGATCAGTTGTTTCGACAGGGCCATGTGCATTTCATCCGGTGATATCGCCTGCCCCCGCTCATCCGCTGGCAGGCAATCCTTGATGTGATGCCAGGCGGCCTGCATGTCCCCTCTGCTCCAGGCCTCGCTGTAGGCCCTGAGTAACGGCTTCCATCCCGGCGCCCCCATCAGCAGTACCAGCAACAGGAACTCCAGTGGATAAGCCGCCATCCGCCAGCCCTCGGCCGCCGCCAACCAGACAAACCCTGACAGCAACAATGCGGGCACCACAACCCGCACCAGTCCCCAGCGAATCCCCCCTTCATGACCAGCCTCGGCCGACCGACCCGCTTGAAACCAGGCACGCCAAAGTCGATCACCAGACAGTGCACCGGACAGATCCAGCCGCCGACGGACCAGCCATGCAAGCAGGAACACCACCAGTACCATTAGCGGGTCCCTCGTATGGTTGCTTCCAATGTGGCCAGCTGGTGGCGGTATTGATCCCAGTCAAAGGCGGGACCGGGATCCGTCTTTCGGCCTGGCGCGATATCGCTGTGGCCGGTAATACGATCACCGGTGATTTTCGGCCAAGCCCGCATGATCAGGGCCGAAAGCTCAGCCAGGCGCCGATACTGTTCAGGCGTGTAGGGAATGTCATCGGCGCCTTCCAGCTCTATACCAATGGAAAAGTCGTTACACTCCTCTTCCCCGTCAAAACAGGAGCGACCGGCATGCCATGCACGCTCCAGCATGCTGACAAACTGAACCACACTGCCGTCCCGCCGAATCAGAGCGTGGGCCGACACCTTGAGTTCGCCAATGGTTTCAAAATACGGGTGCTCCGAAGTATCCAGGCAATTGCAGAAAAAACGTTCAATCGCGTCTCCACCGAACTGCCCCGGCGGAAGGCTGATGTTATGAACAACCAGCAGGGATATATCAGCGCCTTCGGGCCTTGGCCCGAAATTGGGAGATGGGCACCAGCGCACTCCGGACATTCGACCGGTGCGGCGCAAATGGTCAATGGAAGCTTGGGTGCAGGTTATGGCGTTCTGGCTTTGAATCGAGTCAGGCAAGGTAAATCCAGCAGGTTTGTCGCTGTTGATATCTGAGCTGATTGAAGCACAAAGTTGCCCGGGTTGCTACGGCGGGTCAGTCCTTGCGACTGCTTCGCAGGTTATCAATGATGGATTCCAGCGCACGGTCAAAAATCAGGCCATCGTCGAGCATGGTAATTTCATCGCAAGCCATCGCCTGCGCCAGGGATTCCCGGTGGTACTCCGCCACCTTGGCGCCGCTGCGGTTGACGAAAATATACTTACCCGTCGCCTTGATGAACGCCGCCAGCTTGCAACGGGTTTTGACGCCTTCCCGGGCCAGTTCAATCCAGGAGCCAACTCGCAGGCTATCCGCACGGTCCAGCCAGGCCTGCTCGATCTCTGGTTCAGATGTCGCCTGCGCGTCAGTATTCTCAGTATCGGGCAGGATTTCAGCCGGCGCCGGCTCAGGCAGCTGGATCTCGGCCCTCTCTACCACTTCAGACTCAGCCTCAGCAGGCTGAGTCTGCTCGACAGCAGCAACCTCTGTAACTTCCTCGGGAGACTCCTCGGATGAGGGTGACACCCTTGACGTTACCAGTTGCTGGAAGACATCAACATGCGCAAGCTCAAGGTCGCGGATCGCCGCGTCAGTGGCAAACGGGTCCCAGGAAATTTCCTGTAACGCATGGCGCAGGTCATCCACAATGGATGGAATCGCCCGCAGCAACTCGGTACGTGTATTGTCAGTTACCGGCTGCGGATCCACACTCCACACCAGTTTGCGCGTCAATTCTGCAGCAGCGGCCCAGTTCTCACTGTCTTCACCTTCCCGCAGCACCTTCCACTGCAGATACTTGCTCCAGGCTTCTTTCAGCAAATTGTCGACCGGCTCAGGCAATACCCGTCCGGCTGTCACCTCAGCCAGCAATTGATGAGCCGACTCGGCCGCACGCTCCTGTTTTGCGCGCCCTTCCTCCGCATCCCGCAGACGCTGCTCCACCAGATCTCTGCGCCTGCGATCAAGGTCCATGAAATGGTTGAAGTCCGTCAATAACTCACTGAACAGATCCACATTGTCGGTGAACTCGTTCAGCACCCGGTCAACCACGGACTCGATTTTCTCCCTCAAGGGATCGCGCTGACGGCCCTGCTTCTCGGTCCAGCCAATCGCAGACATCGCCAGCTCATTGAGCAACTTGCGAACCGGATGGCCGCCACGGTTGAAAAAGTTCTTGTCGCTAAGAGCAACTTTCAGCACCGGAATCTGCAGCCGACCAATCAACGCCTTCATGGCCGGATGCAACTGACGGTCTTCCAGAATGAAATCAAACAGCATGGACACCAGGTTGATCACATCGCTGTCCACCTGACCGACAACATAGGACCGGCCATTGTCGGCCCTGAGCACGGGTTGCAATTGCTCACCCAGGGACACCACACGCCCCTGCGTCCATTCTCCAGGTAGTGACTGGATCGCGTTGAGCCTCGCCATCAGGTGGTTCGTATCGAGAAACCCCTGCCCCCCGGCCACGGTTTGGCCGCCGTCATCGCGCCCCTGATGTAACAGCGCGCTCAGCTCGGAGAAGGTCCCACCGGTCTGACCGGCGGTTGCCCCGGTCCCGCCTGTCGCACTCTCCTCAGCTCCACCGGTGTCCGCCCTGCCAGACGAACGAGACACATCAGACGTCTGCGGGGAACGATTCCCTGTACGATGGCCCGTGGGCGGGCGCTTCATGTCTGGCAGCACGCCTTCATCAATCAGGGTGCGATTGGCGTCCTGGTAGAGTTCGCCAAGCGTATCCGCCAGCAGGCGGTCAAAAAGCTTAAGAACCACCAGCTTGGCGCGAATATCAATATCCAGGTCCGAGCAGGCTTCCCCCAGACCACCGCAGATAACTTCCGGGCTTAGGGGCATCTGGCTGTTGGTGAGGGAAACGGAGGGCATCAGGTGACCCACCCGGGCATTGAGCATCCGAATGGCCTCGGCATGCCTGTTGCGCAGTTTGTTGACCAGATTCTCAATGGCCACGCGCTGCTCCAGCTCCGAATGATCGACCAGGCTCAGAGAATCCTGGTCCACGTCTTCCAGACTGCCACCGGCGTTATCGGGATTAAACTTGCCGATATCGTTAAATGCCCTGCTCACATGCTGGAGGATGGAAACGGTCATTAATTTGCGGCGTAACCGCAACTCCCGCATCGCATCAAAATAGGCGGTCTGGTCCTGATTGGAGCCGGCTTTGTCCGCGAGCTCGAACAGCGCATCGTCCGCTCGGTCAAAGAAACCGGCCAACACAGATTTCAGGGAGTGCCCCGATGCGTCACGTAGCCTCACCAGGGCCTGAGGCAAGGCAAACCGGCCTCCGGGCTTCCGGGATGAAAAACTGACCACCTTGCTATCCTGCGCCATTTGGCTGCTCCGGGTATTGACTGGCAAACGAATCGGGCTTTATTCCACTTCACATCTTATGTCGTTTCAACGTCACCTTGTGTCAGATTTTGTCACCTTTTGTGACCAGGAGATGCAGTTCACATTCTAGCAGCCAGCGACCTTCCGTTTGGCGAATTCGCTGCCGGGCTTTAGAATCACGCCACAGATACCAAACCCGATTCGATAACCTTCTTCTACCGGACAGCTATCATGATTCCAGCCGAACTGCTTCGCCAATCCCGCGTTGAATCCGTCGCACACAGTCTGCGGGAAGACATTGGTGACGGCGATATCACGGCACAACTCATTCCAGCTGACAAAATCAGCGCCGGGCGCGTCATTACCCGTGAATCAGCGGTGATCGCCGGGCGCCAGTGGGTCGACGAGGTGTTCCGCCAGGTGGATCCGACCCTTGAGCTGACATGGAATGTGCAGGACGGCGACCGCGCGGAGCCAGACAGCGTCCTGTTCAGCTTTCAGGGGCCGGCCAGGGGCTTGCTGACCGCAGAGCGGGCGGCTCTGAACTGGCTGCAGACCCTCTCGGGAACGGCAACGGCGTGCGCCTCGTTTGCGGATCAGGTTGCCCACACCGGAGTAAAACTACTGGATACCCGCAAGACGCTGCCCGGCTTGCGCCTGGCACAGAAGTACGCAGTCAGCTGCGGAGGCTGTTATAACCACCGCATTGGCCTGTGGGATGCCTTTCTGATCAAGGAAAACCACATCGCGGCCTGTGGATCCATCGCCCGGGCCGTCAGTGAAGCCCGACGGATTGCCCCCGGACGCCCGGTGGAAGTGGAAACCGAAAATCTGGAAGAACTCCAGCAGGGGCTGGACGCAGGCGCCGATATCATCATGCTTGACGAGTTCTCTATGGAGGACATGATCAAGGCAGTGACCATCACTGCTGGCAGGGCGAAACTCGAAGCATCCGGAGGCATCAACGCCAACACCCTGGTGCCTGTTGCGGAGACCGGCGTGGATTACATCTCGATTGGCGCGCTAACCAAGGACGTCAGGGCCATCGATCTGTCCATGCGCCTGGACTAAGA
Organism: Marinobacter sp. DUT-3; assembly: GCF_050379435.1. Taxonomy (NCBI): domain Bacteria; kingdom Pseudomonadati; phylum Pseudomonadota; class Gammaproteobacteria; order Pseudomonadales; family Marinobacteraceae; genus Marinobacter; species Marinobacter sp. DUT-3. The sequence goes on along the minus strand of NZ_JBNRMG010000016.1, from coordinate 56,904 downwards.
CCTCGTCAGCCCTCCCCGGACAATAACCGGTCCATGGTCTCGAGCTCCCGGATCAGCGCCTCACCGGATTCGGGGCGCCCTCGGAAATGCTCTTCCGCCATGGGCGCAATACCGGATACCGCCGGCAGGGGGTGATCACTCTCGATCAGGATTTTCAGCCTGGCGACAAACACAAACTGCAGCCACTGCGTAAACTCCAGCGTATCGACGCAGAACGGCTGCGTGCTCTGGAATGCCTCCGGGGACGGCGGCTGATTTTCCCATACGCCAATACGCCTAAGCTCTACTTCTATTCTGAGCAGACTGTCCGCGACTTCTCCAATCTGCCCGTGAGCGGTTGATTGTGGCATACCCCCTCCGCGATCAGTCCGCAAGCGGTTCCAGCTCCACGGTCTCTCCGTGAAGGATCCGGAACAGGTCTTCGTACTGTCTGGTCAACGTGTGTTTTGGGGCCATGTGTATCAGTGGCTGCCGGCTCTGGTGTGACTCTTTCATCTTGACGGAACTGGACAGACGCACCGGAAGCACTGGCAGGCCCTCTTCCAACAGCTCACGGACAAGCTGCTTTGGCAGGCTCGCCCGCGGCTGAAACTGATTGGCGATAATACCTTCCACAACCAGATCCTCATTATGGTCTTCCTGCAGATCCTGGATTTCATGAAGGATGTTGTAGAGCGCCTGACGGGAGAAATCATCACAATCGAACGGAATCAGGCACCGCTGGGCGGCAATCAATGCAGAACGCGTGTAGAAGTTCAGGGCCGGCGCGGTATCGATGTATATGGCATCGAAGGACTCATCCAGCTTCTTCAAAGCCTCACGGAGCTTGTATATCTTGTGCTTGGCCTCCAGCTTGCGCTCAAGAAAATCCAGCTCCGGACTGGAAGGCATGACAAACAGGTTGTCGAACGGAGAGGCATGAACGAATTCGTCCGGACGGCGGTTGAATACCGTGAAAGCCACGGTCTGCTCCAGCATGTCCGCGACAGTATCCTTCAGATCCGCCGCCGGCTTACCCAGCAGGTAGTGCGTTGAATTCCCCTGGGGATCCAGGTCCACCACCAGCGTGCGCTTGCCCCGGGCCGCACTGATGGCCGCCAGGTTACAGGTAATACTGGATTTACCGACACCACCCTTCTGATTGAAAACGACTCGTCTCATTTCTCCCCCCCTGACCGTGGCATCCGGGAGCCCGCCATTTGTCTGCCCCGGTACACGTGACGTTATTATGAATACTGTTGCCCCTTCACCAGCCCATGACCGATTTAACGAAGGGTATGGTCAACCTGCGCTGCGCCTGCAGGGAATTCTCATCCAGACGGTCGAGAATTCCCAGCAACTCGCCCAGCCGGCGTGGTGCACGCCGCAGAATAAAGCCGGCCACATCATCACCCATCACCAGCCCGCGCTGTTCCGCCCTGGCCATCAGGATCCTCAGACGATCATCATCCCGGTAGATGCCCAGCTGAAGCAGCAAACCATGGGTAAGCCGCGATACCAGATCCGGCAATACAAACGGCACGGAACCGGGTACTTCCGATAAACTGACAAGCAACAGATGGTTGTTGTCCAACACGCGATTGTACAGGTGAAAAACAGCCTCTTCCCAATCGGCCCGGCCGGCGATGAGATCAACGTCATCAAGACAGATCAGCGCCTGGTTCTCAAGCCCAGACAGGGCTTCTGGCCCAAACGGCAACAATTCCTGGATACTGACGCAAACCGCTGCCTCCTCATGGCTCTCCATGAAATGACAGGCTGCCTGCAACAAATGGCTTTTACCCGTGTCCGCATCACCGCACACCACCACGACAGGCACACGGGCGACCTGACGACAGATCGCCTCCAGGCGGTTTGCCGCCACGGCGTTACGGTCGCCATGAAAGTTGTCAAACCTTGCGTCATCCCGCAGTTTGACTCCCAGAGTCATCTGTGACGAACTCACTGCCGTTTTGCCCTCCAGGCCCGGCCACCCCAGACAACCAGGTAGTGCCCACCACTGACAACCGCTGAAAACGCAACCAGCAGAATGCCAGCTTCCATTACCCATGGAGGTATCGGCATCGGCAGCCCCGCCAACAGTACAATGATAGCAAGTACCACCAGTATCTGGACCAGAGTGTTGAATTTTCCCGGAATGCTGGGCTCCATTTCGAAGCGTCCGACGCCGTAGTGGAAAGCCAGTCCACCAATAACGATCAGCAGATCTCTCCCGAGGACCAGGGCAAAAAGCCATATTGGCAGCACCCCGGTCAATGTGAGCATCAGGTAGGCGGTAATAAGCAAAGCCTTGTCCGCCAGCGGGTCCGCGATGGCCCCCAGCCTGGACTTCCAGTTGAACTGGCGGGCGAGAAAGCCATCAAAAGCATCCGTCGCGGCGGCCAGGAGAAATATTCCCAGAGCCAAGCGGTATTCAATCGCCAACAGCGCGGCGGCGAAAGGAATAATCAGCACGAAGCGCAAAAACGTCAGGGCATTGGGTATCCAGCGCCACCGTTCTGACATTAGCAGGCTCCCTCTCCCCTTGGGTTACTCGGCATCATCCGAACTGATCACCGAGGCTGGCTGCCAGCGATAATGGAGAATTTCGTACAGCGATTCAAAGGCTTCTTCGGATTCTTCTGCGTCCCCCAGCAGCGGCTGGTAGGCAAACAGCGGATCAGACATAGCATCCGGGGATTCCTCCACCGCCTGGTCAGTGGTCGCTTCCGGGACCTGCTCCGGAGAGGGCTCTTCGGAAGGCGCGCTATTCACCACTTCCGACTCGGATAATGGAACAAAGCGCGTATCCAGCGCAATGTATTCACGCAACTGCTCCAGTTCACCCGAAAACGCAACCCTGAGGGTGAGTTGATCACCGGCCACCCGGGATGCGCCGACATCCTGCACCGGGGTCAGATCATCAAGCACGTTGATGATATTGCCGTAATCCTGCAGCGTACCCACACCCCGAACAACAATCTCGACCTGCGGCAAATCCCCCACATCGCCAGCAGCGACGGCGTAGCGGCTGGCAAACGCGTCAGCCCAGAGACCAACCACTTTATCTGCCAACTCCCGCTCACTGGCTGCAGTCACGGACTGCTCACCCTCATCCATGCCCATGCCGTCAAAAATCCAGCCCGCACGCCACTGATTCCCGGAGCGGTTCACCCGAACCAGCGCCATCAGATCGTGATCGAAACGTTCGGACGCGGATTTCACTCTGCCGGTGAATTGCCCCCAGATATCGGACAACAGCTCACGATCGTCCGCCATCGACCGTGGCGGGAAAGTCAGCGGCAAACCCCGGTCCGCGGCAGCCTGCCGGAACGCTTCCGACCAGCGGCTGTCACTGTCTCCATCAAAGGCGGTCAGCAACGAACGGGAGCCCCGCTCTTCCACCGCGACCCAGGCCAGGGTCAGCGGCCTGTTCGCGCCCCATACCGGAGCATCGATTGAAGCCAGGGCGCGGTTGACGCCCACTGCCCCGAAGCTCATCCGCAGGCGATCGCCCTCCTGCCGGCGCAGCACCTGATAGGACTGGAGCAGAGACTCGGCATCCGCAAGAAGCTCCTGCACGCCGTCGTAACTCAGAATATCGCTGCTCCCGGATACCCGAACAAATACCTTTTCGAGGCCGTCGGCATAACCCTGCTTCAGCTGGCCTGGCTGGGATCCGGCCACGGGAACCTCAACGGAATACAATCCGGTCACCGTCACCGCGCCAGCGGGAAAGGCCGCCAGCGCCACCAGTGTGCCGACAATCGGCAGAACCCACCGAATCATTCGCGTTGCCCGTGTCGAAATTCGTCCTGATAATGACATGAAACACCCTGCAATTCGCCTGAATGGCGCATAGGATACACCAAGGCCCGAGTCGTGAGTAGCTAGCGGGGATTTCGGAAAATCAATTTGGAGCGCCACCTCTCACCTGTTAAAATCCGCCGCCTGTCCCACTGGCCAAAACGGTTAAGCACACCATGAGCGAACAGAAGCCCTCCCTTACCTATCGCGATGCCGGCGTTGATATCGACGCAGGTAACGAACTCGTCAATCGCATCAAGGACACGGCAGCCCGTACCCGTCGTCCGGAAGTGCTCGGGGGACTGGGCGGTTTCGGCGCCATGGTTGCCATTCCCGCCGGTTACCGTGAGCCGGTACTGGTATCAGGTACTGATGGCGTAGGCACCAAACTGCGACTGGCCATGCAACTGCAAAAGCACGACAGCATCGGCATCGATCTTGTTGCCATGTGCGTGAACGATCTGGTGGTCGGCGGCGCCGAACCCCTGTTTTTCCTCGATTACTACGCAACCGGCAAGCTGAACGTCGATGTCGCCGCCCAGGTGGTGGCCGGTATCGGTGAAGGCTGTGAACAGGCGGGCTGCGCACTGGTTGGCGGTGAAACCGCTGAAATGCCAGGTATGTACGAAGGGGACGACTATGACCTGGCCGGCTTCTGTGTGGGTGTCGCCGAGCGCAGTGAGATTATTGATGGCAGCCGGGTACAGAAAGGCGATGCACTTATCGCTCTGGGGTCGTCAGGCCCGCACTCCAACGGCTATTCGCTGATTCGCAAGATCATCGAGGTCAGCAAGGTCGACCTGAATCAGACCATGGGTGATGGCACCCTGGCCGAAGCGCTGATGGCCCCGACACGCATTTACGTTAAAAACCTGCTTCAGCTGTTCCGTGAAGTGGATGTCCGGGCCCTGTCACACATTACCGGTGGCGGCCTGCCGGAGAATATTCCCAGGGTGCTGCCGGACGGCTCCATCGCGGCAATTGACACCGCAAGCTGGACCTTGCCGCCCGTTTTCCAGTGGCTGCAGGATGCCGGTGGCGTTGCCAGCGAGGAAATGTACCGCACCTTCAACTGCGGCGTGGGCATGATTGTCTGTGTACCGGCCAACCAGAAGGACCTCGCCCTCGATACGCTCACATCCATGGGCGAAAAGGCCTGGCAGATTGGCGTCATCGAAAGCGCAGACGATGCCTCAGCCAACTCTGTCGTTCGCTACGCTCCGGGAATGCTTGCAGAATGAATGCCGATCCAGCTCCTCAGCCCCGCATCCTGGTTCTCGCCTCTGGCAGCGGCACCAACCTTCAGGCGTTGATTGATGCCAGCCGCGAACGGGACTTCCCGGGACAAATTGTGGCGGTTGGCTGCAACAACCCGCAGGCATTTGCACTGGAGCGGGCTGCCCAGGCCAACATCGACACCTTCGTGGTGAACCACAAGGATTACGGGTCACGGGAAGAGTTTGACGGCGCGCTGATGGCTGAGATCCGTCGCCACAACCCGGATCTTGTCGTCCTGGCCGGCTTCATGCGCATCCTGACCACCGATTTTGTGCGGGCATTGCGGGGCACAATGCTGAACATCCACCCCTCCCTGCTTCCCAAATACACCGGGCTGAATACTCATCAGCGCACACTGGATGCCGGCGACAAGGTTCACGGCGTTTCCATCCACTTCGTCACGGAAGAACTGGATGGCGGCCCGGTGATCGCCCAGGCCGAGGTCACGATCGATCCGGATGACACCGCCGACTCCCTTGCGGAGAAAGTCCAGGAGAAAGAACACCTGTTGTACCCGATCGTGGTTCGCTGGTTCTGCGAAGGGCGTATCCAATTGGGTACAGACTACGTCCTGTTTGACGGCGAACTGCTGAACAAACCCATGCGACTTCCCGACGAAAGGGTCGTACACTAAACAGATTGTCACCCTCCCTTGTGGCCAGGCGGGCTACACTGACTAGATCATGTAGCCTTGCGCAACAGGAGCGACACCATGACTGCGTCCCTTTTGGTCAGATTTCCCGCCGCCATCATTACCTGCGCGGCCCTGACCTTCTCCCAAACCCCCGCCCTGGCAGACGAGCCGCAGGGTGAAACCGAAAGTCCGCAGCAGCAAACCCGCGCCCAGGCATTTGATTACCCCCCTCTCCTGCCGCTGAAAGCCAGCTACAACGCGTCCATGGACAAAGGCATCTCCCTCAACGGCAGCGCCACCCGAAGTCTGACTGAACGGGATGACGGCACCTGGATCTATAGGACCGACGTTGACTCATTCATTGCGGATATTGAGGAATCCCTGATCCTGCGATGGAAAAACAACCGGGTTATCCCTCTCAAGTATCGCTATAAACTGTCGGGTTTTCTGATCAGGGATCGCAAGGAGGCTATCGATTTTGACTGGAACAACCGGGTTGCAAGCGGTCACCACGAAGGGGACAGGTTCTCACTGGAACTGGAGGACGGGACACTGGACCCCATGGGCCATCAACTCCAGCTTCATCAGGATATACGCGCGGGCAAAAGGGAAATGGAGTACCGCGTCATCGACAAGGGCGATTACGACACTGACCGTTTTGCAGTGATTGACGAAGAGACCCTGCAAACCGACCAGGGCGAGATGATGACTCTCAAGGCCGAGAAAGTCCGTGACGACGACAGCAAACGCCAGACCCTTATGTGGTTCGCCCCCGACCAGGAATACCTGCTGGTCCGGCTGCTACAGGTTGAGCCCGACGGCAGCCGTTACGAAATCAGGATTGATGACGCAGAAATCCGCCGCTAGCCGTTGTGGGCGGCCCACACCGCTTTGACCTCATCCGCGATAATACGCAGACCTTCCGCAACCCTGTCATCATCCTGTGAGTAGGTCACCCGCAGGCACTCATGGCGATGCTTCCAGTCTTCATCCGGCAAGCCCGGGAAAAAGTAATGACCGGAAACCACCAACACGCCCCGGGCCTTGAGGCGCTGATAGAGTTCCAGGCTGCTGATCGGCAAATCCGGGAACCACAACCACAGGAACATGGCGCCCTCGGGCTTGTGGACATACCAGTGGCAGCTGTCTTCACCCATGGCTTCCCGGAAAGCGGCCACGGCCTTCTCCATCTTGGCCTTGTAGAACGGGCACACCACATCCCGGCTCAGGGAAAGAATCTCTCCGGATCGCACCAGAGGTTCCGCCAGCATGGCGCCAAAGCTGCCGGTGGCCAGATTCATGATCGCATTGATCCCGGAAAGCGCCTTGATCACCGGTTCAGAGGCAATAACAATACCGGTGCGAGCTGCAGGCAACCCGAGTTTGGACAAGCTCAGGCACAGGATGATCTGGTCGTTCCAGGTCGGCGTAGCGTCGACAAACAGCAGGTTCGGGAACGGGGTGCCATAGGCGCCGTCCACGATGAGCGGCACGTCATGCTGGCGAGCCAGCTGCTCTAGCCTGGCCAGCTCTTCATCGGTAATGACGTTGCCCGTCGGGTTGGTGGGCCTGGACACGCAGATGGCGCCGGTTTCCCCGGTAACCTCGACCGCGTCAAAATCCACCCGGTACTTGAATTCATGGGCATCAGTAAACGAGATTTCCGGCTGCACGGCGTGGAACAGGCCTTGCTCAATGCCGGCGTCCGCGTAACCGATGTACTCCGGCGCCAGCGGCAGCAGGATGTGTTTGCGCTGGCCGTCGCCGTATTCTCCGCCGAACATGTTGAAGAGCATGAAGAAGGCAGCCTGGCTGCCGTTGGTGAGCGCAATGTTCTCGGGCTTGAGCCCCCAGCCATACTCGCGGTTGAGCAATTCCGCCAGGGACGCAATGAACTGCTTTTCGCCCTGGGGTGGATCGTAGATTCCCACCAGGCGACGCATGTCCGCCGGCGTCTGACAGATGTCCGCCAGTATCTCCTGAACCCTCTCCTGAATCTCGGGAATGTGCCCCGGGTTGCCGCCTCCCATCATGATCATGTCGTCACCGGAGGCCAGCGCATTACCCAGGTCATCCATCAATGAGGTAATGCCGGCATCGGCGGTGAATTTCCGACCAAAAGCTGAAAGTTTCATGAGGCTTCCCAAATTCAACAGGGGGTTACGGATTCAGTGTAGGACAGGAGCTGGGCAACCGCCGGCTAGTCTCCGAGGGAGACGCCCAGGTTGCTTACGCCGTCGTTGACGGCTTGCTGGCGCAGTCGCTCGACAAACTGACTGGTGGGTGTACGCTGTCGCTTGAGGTCAAGCACCAGATCCCGCTGGAACGCCTTGTCTTCTTTCATGAGCGGGTGCTGGTCCAACAACCTGACCAGTTCGTCCTCGTCGAGATCTTCGCCTTCGGACATTTCCACGAAGTTCATAACCGTGGTGGTGGCGATTCCGGAAGCTTCGGTTGCCCGGTGTTTTCCGGGGTTGAGCCGGTTCAGCAGTGCCTGCTCCAGCAGCTGGCAGAAATCAAACGCCGGGTAGACTCCGTAGGCATCGTAGGCGTTCACGTCCGGGGACAGGGCTTCCAGCTTCGCCAGTAATTGCGGTATAGCGGCTTCCGAGGCATCCTTCTGAAGCATGTCCCAGGCCAGGTCCATAAGTTGGCGCATTTTGGCACCGGTTTTCAGCTCTACGGCATCCGCAAACAGGGCGTAGTTGGGAAACGAGCGCTCGGCCAGCGCCAGCAGGAAGGCACATTCCCGCCAGCCCTGGAGTTGCGAGACCGCTTTGAGAAACTGATTGGCGTTCAAGTCAGCCTCCGGTAATGCTCAGGAAATCGGCAGGATTTCCTCATGTTTTCGGCAACGTAACGCCGGTTTGGCCAAGGTATTTGCCGCCCCGGTCCTTGTAGCTGGTTTCGCAGATTTCATCGGACTCGAAGAACAGCATCTGGGCCACACCTTCGTTGGCGTAGATTTTGGCTGGCAGGTTGGTGGTGTTGGAGAATTCCAGGGTGACCTGCCCCTCCCACTCGGGTTCCAGCGGTGTGACGTTGACGATGATGCCACAGCGCGCGTAGGTGGATTTGCCCAGGCAGATGGTGAGTACGCTGCGGGGGATGCGGAAGTATTCTACGGTCCGCGCCAGTGCGAAGGAGTTCGGCGGGATGATGCAGACGTCACCGGTGTAGTTCACGAAGCTGTTGTCGTCGAAATTTTTGGGGTCGACGGTGGCTGAGTGGACGTTGGTGAAGATTTTGAATTCGTTGCTGCAGCGTACGTCGTAGCCGTAGCTGGAGGTGCCGTAGGAGATGACTCGGCCTTTTTCGGTTTCACGGACCTGGCCGGCCTCGTAGGGCTCGATCATGCCGTGTTCTGCGGACATCCGGCGAATCCACTTATCGGATTTGATGCTCATGGGTGAAGTCTCGTTTTCGCTGGGAAAAATTGAGGCGTAGTTTACCTGTTCCCTCGGAGTCTGTCGAAGCCCTTCTACCTACTAAACTTGGGGGCTTCGGGGGCAGGAAGGGCGGTCCAAAAACCGCTACGAGCACATCCATGTGCGCTTCTCTCCGGCCGTCCATGGCCTCCGAGATTTTTGGACCGCCCTTCCTGCCCCCTCGATCAAACTGCTTAGCGAGCCATCCGGATTTTGCGGATTTAGTGTTCAGTCACCGATACGCTGGAGATTGATCCGCTCAGGTTACGCTCTCTGGTGGACAGCTCTGCCCCAACACGACGGGCAATATCCCGGTAACGTCGGGCAACCTCGGAATCCGGCTCGGCGACGACGGACGGAGTGCCGCCGTCGGTCTGTTCACGGATGGTCATGTGCAACGGCAGCTGACCGAGGAGTGTGGTGTCGTACTCCTCGGCGATGCGTTCTCCACCACCGTGGCCGAACAGGGGTTCTTCGTGGCCGCAGTTGCTGCAGATGTGGACGCTCATGTTTTCCACCACGCCCAGCACCGGGATGTCGACTTTGCGGAACATTTCGATGCCTTTTTTGCCGTCCAGCAGGGCGATGTCCTGCGGGGTGGTGACGATGACGGCGCCGGTGACGGGGACTTTCTGGGCCAGGGTGAGCTGGATGTCGCCGGTGCCCGGGGGCATGTCAACGATGAGGTAGTCGAGTTCGTTCCATAGAGTCTGTTGCAGTAGTTGCATGACGGCGCCGCTGACCATGGGGCCGCGCCAGACCATGGGGGTTTTGTCGGTGACGACGAAGGCCATGGAGTTGGCTTGCAGGCCGTGGGCGTCCATGGGGACGAAGTATTTGTTTTCGCGGGTGTCGGGGCGTTTGCCTTCGGGGACGCCGAGCATCATGCCGATGCTGGGGCCGTAGATGTCGGCGTCGAGGATGCCGACTCTGGCGCCTTCGGCCTGGAGGGCCAGGGCGAGGTTGACGGCGGTGGTGGATTTGCCGACGCCGCCCTTGCCGGAGGCGACGGCGATGATGTTTTTCACGCCGGGAACCGAAGGCAGGTCTTTCTGGACTTTGTAGGAGTGGATTTTCTGGCCGACGTGGACGTCCGCACTTTCCACACCATCAACATCTTCCAGGGCGTTGGTGACCAGTTGTTTCAAGGCGCCGGCGATGCCTTTTGACGGGTATGGCAGTTCCACCATGAGGGTCACTTTGCCGTTGTCGTCCGCGGTCAGGGACTTGACGGCGCCTAGGTCGTATAGGTCCTGATCACGATACGGGTCGCGGTACTGGCGAACCGCCGCTTGCAGCGCCTGTTCTGAAATCTGGGTCATCGGGTTCTCCGGAATAAGCTCATGCTTGATTTGCAGCACGGAAACAGGTGTTTCGGATGAAAAATATCTGTCCGGAAGGTATCATCTGTGCCCGTTTCTGGCCATACAGAGTCTTTACCCGGATCATCGGCAGACTCTGTGTTACTGATTTACGCCAAATCCTTATTCATTAAAGGTTCGGATATCAACATGACGCAAGCGAGTTCAAAGCAACAGCGCGATATTCTGGTCACCAGCGCCCTGCCTTATGCCAATGGCCCTATTCATCTGGGTCATCTGCTGGAATACATTCAGACGGACATCTGGGTGCGTTACCAGAATATGCGAGGCCAGAACTGTTACTACGTTTGCGCCGACGATGCCCACGGTACTGCGATCATGCTGCGCGCCGAGCGCGAGGACATTACTTCCGAGCAGCTGATTGATCGCATCCGTGACGAGCATCAGCAGGATTTCAGCGGTTTCCATATCCGCTTTGACAACTACTACACCACGCATTCCGAGGAAAACCGCCAGTTCTCGGAATATATCTACCGGCAGCTGCAGGAAAACGGGCATATTGCGACCCGCAAGATTACCCAGTCCTTTGATCCGGAAAAAAACATGTTCCTGGCGGACCGGTTTATCAAGGGCACCTGTCCAAAATGTAAGACCGAAGACCAGTACGGGGACAACTGCGAAGCCTGTGGTGCCACCTACACACCAGCCGAGCTGATTAATCCGCGCTCCGCCGTCTCTGGCGCCACGCCGATTGAGAAGGAGTCCGAGCACTATTTCTTCAAGCTGCCGGATTTTGCCGATTTCCTCGCCAAGTGGACCCGTAGCGGTACGCTTCAGCCGCAGGTGGCCAACAAGCTGGCCGAGTGGCTGGATGCCGGTCTGCAGGAGTGGGATATCAGCCGTGATGCGCCCTACTTCGGTTTCGAGATTCCGGATGCTCCGGGCAAGTATTTCTATGTCTGGCTGGACGCACCGATCGGGTACCTGGCCAGCTTCAAGAACCTGTGCAACCGGGAAGATATCGACTTCGAGCATTTCTGGAAGGCCGATTCCACCGCCGAGGTGTACCACTTCATCGGCAAGGACATTATTAACTTCCACGCACTGTTCTGGCCGTCGATGCTGCACGACGCCGGTTTCCGCACGCCGACAGCGGTCTGGGCCCACGGTTTTGTCACCGTTAACGGCAAGAAGATGTCCAAGTCCCGGGGCACATTCATCATGGCCCGTACTTACCTGGATCACCTGAATCCGGAGTACCTGCGCTATTACTTCGCTGCCAAGCTGACCGGCGGCGTGGATGACATGGACCTGAACCTGGAGGACTTCGCCTCGCGGGTGAATTCGGATCTGGTGGGTAAGGTGGTCAATATCGCCAGCCGCAGTGCAGGGTTCATCACCAAGCGTTTTAATGGCCAGCTTGGTCAGGTCACCGAGCACGACAAGTTGAAAGAGTTTATTGATGCCGGTGAGGAAATCGCCGACTTCTATGAGGCCCGCGAGTTTGGCCGCGCCATGCGTCGTATTATGGAACTGGCGGATATTGCCAACCAGTACGTGAACGACGAACAGCCGTGGGTGATCGCCAAGCAGGAGGGGCAGGAACACAATCTGCAGGCAATCTGCACCAACGCCATCAACATGTTCCACCTGTTGATGACCTATCTGGCTCCGGTGCTACCGGAGACCGCGAAAGCTTCCGAGGCATTCCTGAAGGCCGGGCTCGACTGGAACAATCGCGGCGAGCGCCTGGAAAACCATGGCATCAACAAGTTCAAGCCGCTGATGAGCCGGGTGGATATGGCGCAGATCGAGAAAATGCTGGACGCGTCCAAAGAGGAGCTGCCCGCAGCGACCGGAAAACCGGCTGAAACTGCCAATCTCGAACCGGTGGCCGACGAGATAGAATTCGGGGACTTTGCGAAAGTGGACCTTCGGGTGGCAAAAATTGTCAAAGCCGAACAGGTAGAAGGTGCCGACAAGCTGCTCCGGCTGACGCTGGATATCGGGCATGGTGACCGCAACGTGTTTGCCGGCATCAAATCCGCCTACAAGCCGGAGGAACTGGAAGGCCGGCTGACGGTGATGGTTGCCAACCTGAAGCCCCGTAAGATGAAGTTCGGAATGTCTGAAGGCATGGTTCTGGCAGCGGGCCCCGGCGGCAAGGACATTTTTATCCTGTCACCGGACTCCGGCGCCACCCCGGGCATGCGGATCATGTAAGGCACCTGCGTAAACGCAGTGTGATGGAGCAAGGCGAATGACCGAGTATTTGCTGATTCTGGTCAGCACCATTCTGGTGAACAACTTTGTGCTGGTTCAGTTCCTGGGGCTGTGCCCGTTCATGGGGGTGTCCGGCAAGCTGGAAACCGCCATGGGCATGTCTCTGGCGACGACCTTTGTGCTGACCCTTGCTTCGGTGTGCAGTTATCTGGCCTACACCTACCTGCTGGAGCCCCTGGATCTGGCGTTCCTGAAGACCATCACGTTTATTCTGGTGATTGCGGTGGTGGTTCAGTTCACCGAAATGGTGGTGCGCAAGACCAGCCCCCTGCTCTATCGGGTGCTGGGCATTTTCCTGCCGCTGATCACCACCAACTGCGCGGTGCTCGGCGTGGCGTTGCTGAACCTGAACAAGAACAACAACTTCGTGGAATCTGTCCTGTATGGTTTTGGTGCGGCCGCCGGATTCTCGCTGGTTCTCGTGCTGTTTGCCGCCATGCGTGAGCGTATCGCCGTTGCCGATGTGCCCGTGGCCTTCCGCGGCGCCGCCATTGGCATGGTGACCGCAGGACTGATGTCATTGGCGTTCCTGGGCTTCACCGGCCTGGTCGGCGTTTGACCGGGTAAGGTTTAGGGGTATCGATTTATGTGGACAAGCATCCTCATCGCCGTTGTTGTTCTGTTAGCCCTGGCCGTGGTGTTTGGCGGGCTGCTGGGTTACGCCGCTGAGCGCTTCCGGGTTGAAGGCAATCCCCTGGTGGAACAAATCGATTCCCTGCTGCCGCAAACCCAGTGTGGCCAGTGCGGCTACCCCGGTTGCCGCCCCTATGCGGAATCCATTGCCGAGGGCGGCCCCATCAACAAATGCCCTCCGGGCGGTGAAGGTACGATCAAATCCCTGGCCGACCTACTGGATGTGGAACCCGAGCCCCTGGACGCCGAGCATGGTATCGAGCAGGAGAAGCGGGTGGCGGTCATTCGTGAGGATGAGTGCATTGGCTGTACCAAGTGCATCCAGGCCTGCCCTGTCGACGCCATTCTGGGTTCCGCCAAGCACATGCATACGGTCATCGAAAGCGAATGCACCGGCTGTGACCTGTGCGTGGATCCCTGCCCGGTCGACTGCATCGACATGGTCACTATCGAACCAGACATCCGCGCCTGGACCTGGAATCCGCCAAAGACGGACATCATTGCCACTGATCGCCAGGGGGCCAGCGCCTGATGACACAACTCTGGGATTTCGCCGGCGGTATTCACCCGGCAGAGAACAAGCATCAGTCAACGGGGCGCGCCATCCGCCAGGCCGGCATTCCGCAACGGCTGGTATTGCCACTGCAGCAACACATCGGCGTTCCCGCAGAGGCGATGGTTGCGGTTGGCGACCGCGTACTGAAAGGCCAGCGAATTGCAGAAGTGTCCGGCGGCATGGGCGTGCCCATTCACGCACCGACTTCCGGAACCATTGAGTCCATCGCCCGCCTGCCGGTACCCCATCCCTCCGGCATGGACGACTGGTGCATTACCCTCATACCCGACGGCGAGGACCAATGGTGCCAGCGCCACCCGCTGCCGGATTATCGCAACCTGGACCGCGAGGAGGTTCTGGAAACCATCCGCAATGCCGGCATCTCGGGCATGGGTGGTGCGGGCTTCCCGACCAACATCAAACTCAGGCCGCCCAAGGATCGCAAGGTTGGTACCCTGATCCTCAATGGCGCCGAGTGCGAGCCGTACATCACCGCCGATGATATGACCATGCGCGAACGGGCGGATGAGATCATTGCCGGTCTGAAGATCATGGCCTGGATCCTGCGCCCGGAACGCTGCGTCATCGCCATTGAGGACAACAAGCCGGAAGCGATCGCAGCGATGAAAACGGCGGCCGAAGGCACTCAGATCGAAGTCGTCGTGGTGCCGACCAAGTACCCGTCCGGCGGCGAAAAACAGCTGATCCAGATCCTCACCGGCATGGAGGTGCCCAGTGGCGGCATCCCGGCAGACATTGGCGTTATGTGCCAGAACGTCGGCACCGCCATTGCCGTGGCCCGGGCCATTCTGGAGGGCGAACCACTAATCCGGCGCGTGGTCACCATTACCGGCGAAGCGGTTTCCGGGCCCGGAAACTTCGAAGCGCTTCTGGGCACCCCCATCCATTATCTGCTGAGCCAGGCCGGATTGCGGGAAGCCCAACTGAATCGGCTGGTTCTCGGCGGCCCGATGATGGGGTATACGTTGCATACCCCCGACATACCGGTGGTCAAGACCAGCAACTGCGTGATTGCCGCCAGCGCGCAGGAACTGCCCGAGCCTGAACCGGAACAACCCTGCATCCGTTGCGGCCAGTGCGCCGAAGCCTGCCCCATGGAGCTGCTACCGCAACAGTTGTTCTGGCATGCCAAGGCCGGCGAATTCGAGAAGGCGGAACACCTGAACCTGTTCGACTGCATTGAATGCGGAGCCTGTTCCTATGTCTGCCCCAGCTCCATTCCCCTGGTGCAGTACTACCGGTTTGCCAAGGGCGAAATTCGCATTCAGCAGGCAGAGCAAGTAAAAGCGGATCGCGCCCGGGAGCGTTTCGAGGCACGTCAGGCCCGGCTGGAACGGGAACAACAGGAGAAGGAACTGCGCCGCAAGGAACGCGCCAAAGCCGCAGCGGAAGCCCAGGCAAAGAAGAAAGAGGAAGCGGAACAAGCCGCTGCCAAAGGCGAAGCCGTCGATGAAAAGGCCGCCAAGGCGGCTCTGGTGCAGGAGGCGCTGGCTCGCAAGAAAGCCGGCACGCCAGCTGCGTCCGAACCGCAGGCTACCGGCGCGGAGAACACGGCATCGGCACCCGATATTCCCGCCCTGGAAAAACAGCTGACCCAGGCGAAGTCCAAGCTGGAGACCATGCAGTCAATGCTGGATGACGCCAAGGCACAGCAAGCGGACAACGTCGACAAGCTCGAGCGCGCGGTTGCCAAGAATCACGAACGGGTAAAACGGGCAGAAGAAGCCCTGGCTGAGGCCGGTGTGGACACCACCCCGGCGACCCAATCCACCGAATAACGGACATCAGGGCCAAGTCTTCATGGCATTAGTACAACAGTCTTCTCCCCATGCCCGTAAAGCCCGGTCGACTTCCCGGCTCATGCTCTGGGTGATTCTGGCCGCCGTGCCAGGCTTGCTGGCGCAGACGATCTTCTTCGGCTGGGGTAACCTGATCAATGTGGTGTGGTGTGTTGCCGTCGCCCTGGCTGCGGAAGCCGCCATGCTGTCGCTTCGCAGAAAGCCGCTGGCGTTTTTTCTCAGGGACAACACCGCCGCCGTGACTGGCCTGCTGCTGGGGCTGTCGCTGCCCCAGTTCGTTCCGCTGTGGGTCTCGGCCATCGCCGTGATATCAGCCATTGTCATGGCCAAGCAGCTCTATGGCGGGCTTGGTTCCAACCCCTTCAACCCGGCCATGGTCGGTTATGCACTGGTGCTGATTTCCTTTCCCGTGGCGATGACGACCAACTGGGCCCAGCCCGGCCTGCTCTGGGAGTCCGCACCCGGGTTTGGCGAAACCCTCAACCTGCTGGCATCCGGTCAGCAGGCCGTTGTGGATGGCTACACCATGGCCACACCGCTGGATGAGTACAAGCACAAGATAGCCACCCACACGGCCGCGGAAGTACTGGCACACCCCACCTTTGGCGACGGCATCGCCCACGGCTGGGAGTGGGTGAACGCGGCTTTCCTGCTGGGCGGCCTGGTTCTGATCGGCCTCAAGATCATTACCTGGCACATTCCCGTCAGCATGTTGGCCGCCATTGCCGTGATGAGCCTCGCCTTTGGCAGTAATCCCGACCAGTACGCACCGGTTTCCCTGCACTTGCTGGCCGGTGGGACCATGCTCGGCGCCTTCTTTATTGCCACCGATCCGGTCTCCGCCGCCACCAGCCATCAGGGCAAGCTCATATACGGGGCCGGTATCGGGGTGCTGATATACGTTATCCGCAGCTGGGGCAATTACCCGGACGCGGTTGCATTCAGCGTACTGTTGATGAATTTCGCCGTGCCCTTTATCGATCACTACACGCCGCCCCGCACTTATGGTCACCATAAGGCCCGGCGCGGCGTTCCCGGCAAGACTCAGGGGTAACTTATGGCCGCTATTGCACAGTCCGTCCGTCGCAGCGCCATTGGTCTTGGCCTGTTCGCGGTCATCACCGGCGGCACCATTGCCGTCACCCAGGTTATGACCGCCGATCGCATCGCCGAACAGGCCGCCCGCGCCGAAGCCCAGGCCCTGTTCGAGATTATTCCCGAGAGCCATCACGACAACGATCTGCTCAGGGACACCGTGCAACTGCCGGCAAGTGATCGCCTGGCCCAGCCTGACCCCATAACCGCCTGGGTAGCGCGCAAGGGTGAGCGGCCTGTTGGACTGATCCTTCCCGCAGTGGCGCCGGATGGCTATTCCGGGAACATCCGCCTGCTGGTGGGCATCGACCTTCAGGGCAATGTTCTCGGCGTGCGGGTAACCAGCCACCGGGAAACCCCCGGGCTCGGCGACGGAATTGAAACCAAGAAATCCGACTGGATTTATTCGTTTGACGGTCGTAGCCTCGGCGATCCGGCCCCCGACCGCTGGAACGTAAAAAAGAACGGCGGTGTCTTTGACCAGTTTACCGGGGCTACCATTACCCCAAGGGCCGTGGTCAAAGCGGTTCAGCGGACCCTGGTATACTTTCGCCAGAACCGGGAGGAAGTGCGGGATATTCTCAATGAGCCTCCGGAAAGGCGCAGCAACCCCATCAATCCGGACACTGTCGCTGGCGAACATCAAGACACGGAGCACTCCTGATCATGGCAACCAAGAGCAACCCGGAAATCATTCGTGAGGGCCTCTGGACCAACAACCCTGCCCTGGTCCAGGTACTCGGCCTGTGCCCATTGCTGGCGGTCACCAGCACCGTGGTTAACGCCATCGGACTGGGACTGGCGACCCTTATGGTATTGATGGGGTCCAACCTGGCCGTGTCACTGATCCGGAATTTTGTGAGCGAATCCGTGCGCCTGCCCGCGTTTGTGATGATCATCGCCTCCTTCGTCACCTGTGCCGAGCTACTGATGCAGGCTTTCACCTATGAGCTGTATCAGATCCTCGGCATTTTCATCCCGCTGATCGTCACCAACTGCGCCATTCTGGGGCGGGCGGATGCGTTCGCTTCCAAGAACGGACCGGTACCGGCCCTTCTCGACGGCGTGATGATGGGACTGGGATTCCTTGCGGTGCTGGTTGTGCTCGGCGCCATGCGCGAGCTCATTGGTCAGGGCACCCTGTTTACCGGCATGGATCTGCTGCTTGGCCCCATGGCCGCGGACTGGGGCATTCGCCCGCTGGAAAATTACCCGGACATGCTGTTCATGGTACTGCCGCCAGGTGCGTTCGTGGGGCTGGGGCTATTGATCGCACTGAAGAACGGCATCGACAACCAGATCAAGGAGCGCCGCAGCGCCGGAGTGACCGATCCGGTCAACACTGGCAGCAAGCGGGTTCGGGTTACAGGACAGGTTTCTTGAAATGAATCGGGAAAAACGCACTGAAATATTCACTCGCCTGCGGGACAACAACCCCAATCCCACAACTGAACTGAACTACTCAACGCCATTTGAGTTGCTGGTCGCCGTCACCCTGTCGGCCCAGGCGACCGATGTCGGAGTCAACAAGGCCACGGACAAGCTGTTTCCGGTTGCCAACACGCCGGCCGCCATCCTGGCCCTGGGTGTGGATGGTCTGAAGGAATACATCAAGACCATCGGCCTGTTTAACAGCAAGGCGGAGAATGTCATCAAGACCTGCCGGATACTGCTGGAAAAACACGGGGGCGAGGTACCCGATAATCGTGAGGATCTGGAAGCCCTGCCGGGCGTTGGCCGGAAAACGGCTAATGTGGTGCTTAACACGGCCTTTGGGCAGCCGGCCATGGCGGTAGATACCCACATTTTCAGGGTGTCCAACCGCACCGGAATTGCGCCCGGAAAAAACGTACTGGAAGTGGAAAAGCGCCTGATGCGCCTGGTGCCAAAAGAATTTCTTCTGGACGCCCACCACTGGCTGATTCTTCACGGCCGTTACACCTGCACCGCCAAAAAGCCCAAATGCGGCGCCTGTCTCATTGAGGACCTGTGTGAGTTCAAACAGAAGCGGGACTATCAGTAGTCAGACATAGAGCCCGATGATCACAATGGCAGGCAGCCGCCGGCACAGATTGCCCGGCGGCTGGTAATGGCTGGGCGACTTACCGCTGGCCCAGCATCCTGGCTTTCAGGTCTTTCTGGGCAGGCGTGTCGGACAGCCAGATACCGAACAGGGCCTTTTTGAATTCCAGATCACCCACGGTATCCCGGACCTCACCATTCTTGAGGACACGTACACCTTCAGACGGAAGGTAGACAAGATCGAATACGTCGCCCTCGGTGATCTCTTCTTCAAAGACTGACATGAACCGGTCCACATCGTCCTGGATCGCCGACATATCCCCATCGGTCGCACTGTCGAAACCTTCGAGGGTGGCTTCGGTCATGCGATCACTGGTGATCATGCCGGAAATGATGTGCAAAGTGATTGCCTGGGGTTCGTCGGCATTAATCACCGCCACACCATCATCAATGGTTTCCGGCACGTACAGACCACCCACATACAGGTCCATAAACCATTTTGAACGGGTACCGGCACCGTTGAGCTTGAGTTCGGTGTCCATGGCGGAATAGGTGTCCGGGACATCCACACCTTCCACGGTAAGGGCGGACACCGGAGCCGACAACGCGGCAGACAGTGCCAGTGACACAAAACCTGTTGATAGAGCCTTCTTCATCATCCTTTCCTTTTCAGTCGTTATTATTGAGTCGTTGTAGTTTTTATACCGGGTTTCGACAGCCTATCCCTGCCCGGGAAAAACATTCTAACAGGGGGAATAACGACGATTGCGCAACGTGGTTCTCATTTGGGCGCCTACTGAAACAGAAAAGCCGGCCATTTTCCATGGCCGGCTTTCGAGGATGACAGGACTCTAATGCTTACATGAACAACAGGGAACCTGACAGACCTTCCTTTTCAAGGATCTCCCGGAGACGACGCAGAGCCTCGACCTGAATCTGGCGTACCCGCTCGCGGGTCAGCCCGATTTCCTGGCCAACTTCCTCGAGGGTGCTGACCGGATAACCACGCAGACCAAAACGGCGGGAAAGCACTTCCTGTTGTTTGTCACTCAACTGGTCGATCCACTTCTCGACACAGGAGCACATGTTATTGTCCTGCAGAAGATCGGCGGGATCCGAGGCCCCCTCATCCGCCACGGTATCCAGCAGGGATTTCTCGCCACCAGCGCCGATCGGGGTGTCCATGGAAGCCACGCGCTCATTGAGCCCGAGCATCCGCTTTACATCATTCACCGGCTTGTCGACCATGCGGGCGATTTCATCCGCTGAGGGCTCGTGATCCAGCTTCTGGGTCAACTCACGGGCGGCTCGCAGGTACAGATTCAGTTCCTTGACGACATGAATCGGCAGGCGGATGGTGCGGGTCTGGTTCATGATCGCCCGCTCTATGGTCTGGCGAATCCACCAGGTTGCGTAGGTGGAGAACCGGAATCCACGCTCCGGATCAAACTTTTCCACCGCACGGATCAGACCAAGGTTTCCTTCCTCAATCAGATCAAGCAGCGTCAACCCCCTGTTGACATACCTGCGGGCGATCTTCACGACCAGCCGCAGGTTGCTCTCGATCATACGCTTACGACCGGATTCCTCGCCCTTGCGGGCCAGTCTGGCAAAATACACTTCTTCTTCGGGGGTAAGCAGTGGGGAAAAACCAATTTCGTTCAGGTATAGCTGGGTCGCGTCGAGCTGTTTCTGGCTGGTGAAGTATCGGCCCTGGGCCGGGATACCTTCTTCGACTTCTGCCACTTCGGTGTCAGAAGTGCTCTTGTCGACCTTGTCTTCCGCCAAAATCTGATCTTCGGCGTCTTCAATATCGCTCACACGATCGATGATGAGATCTTCTTGCTCTGCTGACATAACTCTTGCCCCGCCTCTCAATAATCCTGGTTATTCGCTCACGAATTCTTTTTATTGTGAGCTCCTGCTGCGTTCGCGTTCTTGTTCAGGACATTTAGTTGTTGGCTGGCTACAAACGTAACCATTATTTTTATTCTTTGCTGTCGGCTTTCTTGTCAGTGCCGGGACGTCTTCTGTGTCTGGCTGGCTTTTCTCGGTCAGCGTGGCGGCAAATAATGCATCGGATCCACCGGATTGCCATTTTTTCGAATCTCGAAATGCAATTTGGGTCGATCCGAACCGCTACTTCCGAGCTCTGCAATTACCTGCCCGGCTTTTACATCCTCCCCTTCCCGCACCAGAATCTTCCGGTTGTGAGCGTAAGCACTTAAATAGTGCTCATTATGATTCACAATAACCAGATTGCCGTATCCAAGCAATCCGCTTCCGGCGTAGACAACGTTACCGCCTGCGGAAGCTCTAACAGGATCTCCCGGTTTTCCTGCAATATCAACACCTTTATTGACTTTACCGGATGTTGAATAGCCTGCAATTACGGTGCCAACGTGTGGCCAGCGCCAATTGACATTCGACACCGTCTGGGTCTGACTGTTCAGCGGCGACTTTCGGTCCGGGGCCCTGGAAACCTTCGGCCTGGGCTCAGGCTTCGGGGCCGGCGCCTTGCTCGCCTGCCTTGACGGCGGCTTTGCCGTCGATGGCTTGGTACGCCTCTTATTCTCCACCGAAGATGTGACAGTTCCGCGAAGATCCAGGCGCAATACCTGACCGGCTTTCAGGTGCCACGGCTCACTTATACCATTTGCATTCCCCAGTTCCCGGTAATCCCGGCCATACCGCCAGGCTATGCTGTAAAGGGTTTCTCCGGGCTTGACCACATGCCGCCCCCAGTACACCGGAGGGTTATAGCGATCATCCTGATAGATCGCATGGGTGTTACAGCCGCTGATCAGCGGGGGCACACAGAGAAGGAGCAGTAGCAGGGGGAGCCAGGAAAGAGACGGGGCTGGCTTTTGTAGCCATAAGGATACCCGGGTACCGGAGGGGAACCGCAGGGATGCTGCACAATCGGTCTTGGGGGACCCAGGTAAACATCTCACAGGTATAAAAATAGCCCCGTTATAAGCAATCCGTATTAAAAATACGGCAGTTTCTAAAGTTCTTGGAGTAACTTGCTAATATATTGCACATTTTATAACCAAATCCAAGTTACTACACGGCCACATTTGTTACTGCTCGAAACATTCTTATTGCCCCAAAGTAACACCTGCGAACCCTATGGCCTGGTGCGACTTCCCAGCCATTCAACCAACAGCACCATGGCAAAGCCGAGGATAGCCACGCTTAGCGCCACCGGCCATTGGGAATCCAGACCGGTCAGCTCAGCGTAGTAGCCGGGGGTTACGCTGACCTCATTGAGTGGAACCAGCTCGCCCGAGCTGTTGGTGCGCCAGCTCACCGTTTCCTTCCAGGGCCACACCTTGTTAAGCGCACCGATCATAAACCCCGTCAGCAACGCCAGCACCGGATCATGAAACCGGTGAAATGCCCAGGTGATCAATCGAGCAACAGACAACAACCCGATCAGGCAACCGGACGCAAACAGCATCAGGAAACCCGCTTCCAGATTACGAATGGCATCCAGTACCGGCGCATACATACCGATAATAACCAGTATGAAGCTGCCGGAAATACCCGGCAGGATCATGGCGCATATTGCCAGCGCACCGGCGCCAAGGAAAACCAGACCAGAGGGATCCACCTGCCCCGCCGGCAGCGTGGTCACCCACCAGGCAAAAGCGATACCCGCCAGCAGCGGCCCCAACAGGACCGGAGAAAGTTCACGCACCTGACGCCCAACATGCCAGACTGACGCCACGATCAGTCCGAAAAAGAAGCTCCAGATCAGGACCGGGTAGGTTTCCAGACCGTAGCTGATAATGGAGGCCAGTGTCGCAATACTGACCAGGATACCGACCAGCAGGCTGATCAGGAACGTGCCGTCACACCGGCCCCAGAATCCTTTCAGGTCGCCACGAAACAGATACCCTATAACAGCTCCCGGGACGGCATTAATAGCCTCCAGCAGTCGGAAGTAGATACCCGAAATGAACGCAATAGTACCGCCGGAAACGCCAGGGACTATGTCTGCCGCCCCCATTGCCATACCACGGAGAAAAACGGCAAAGGGGTGATGCTGGCGCGAGCTATCCGTCAACGGACCACCCCGCCCAACAATGGCACAAAATTAACCGCTTCGATTTCAGTGGTTTCAAAGCTGTCTCCGTAACGCACCATTTTCACCAGGTTCTGATTCACTTCTCCAACGGGCGCTACAACGACACCACCATCGGCGAGCTGGGCGCGCAATTCCGGCGGAATTTCCTTTGGCGCGGCTGTCAGCATAATGCCATCAAATGGCCCGCGGTCAGGCCATCCCATGCCGCCATCGGCGTGCTTGAGCACGACATTTCGCATGCCCAGCTGGCGCAGCCTGTCCCGCGCCCGGTCCTGTAGTGGCTTGATTCGCTCCACGCTGAACACTTCATCCACCAGCCGCGACAGGATAGCGGTCTGATAGCCTGAACCAGTGCCAAGTTCCAGCACGCGGGACGGCGCATGCTGCATCAGGATCTCGGTCATCCTGGCGACAATGTACGGCTGGGAAAGTGTCTGGCTGTAACCGATCGGCAGGGAGGTATCCTCATAAGCCCGGTGTGACAGGGCCTCGTCCAGAAAAATATGGCGCGGTACCTCGGCCATCACATCCAGTACACGCTGGTCCTCAATGCCTGCGTCCCTCAGACGCTGAATCAGGCGCATGCGGGTTCTGCGGGAGGTCATTCCTATACCCTGGAGCTCTGCGACCATTAGTGCGCCTCCCCGGAAGTTACGTCATCAACCCACTCCCGGAGCGAAGACAACGCTTCGTGTCGGGTCATGTCCACATGAACGGGGGTAATCGAGACGAAGTTTTCACGAACGGCATGAAAATCGGTCCCCGGTCCGGCATCGCTACCCTGACCGGCGGCGCCAATCCAGTACCGCTCTTTGCCACGGGGACACGTCATCGGAACAGCGCCTTCGGCCCGGTCACGATGCCCCAGGCGTGTTACTCGGAATCCCGCGATATCCTCCCAGGGCACATCCGGCACATTCACGTTGAGGATACATCTCGGCCCCAGGGCCAGTGCTTTCCTGCCCTCCAGGAGAACCCGCACCACCCGGGCCGCGGTTTCATAATGGAAGTGTCCGTTATTGACGAGAGATACCGCTATGGCGGGCAGGCCGAGGTTCCGGCCCTCAGTCGCTGCCGCGACGGTACCGGAATAGATGATGTCATCGCCCAGGTTGGCATGGGTATTAATGCCCGAAACAACCCGATCGAATGGCTCACTGAACAAACCATTCACCGCCAGGTGAACGCAGTCCGTCGGCGTTCCGTCCACAGACCTGAAACCGTTCGGATGCTGCTCTACCGTCAGCGGTCGGTTCAGCGTCAGGGCATTGCTGGCTCCGCTGTGATCCCGGTCGGGAGCAACCACCTCCAGCTCTCCGATGCCTTCCAGGCCTTCGTGGAGAGCCTGAAGCCCCGGTGAATGAACACCGTCATCATTGGATAACAGTATGCGCACAATTTTCTCCGCTAGCCTTTATGTTCCGGATCATCACACCTGATAACAGGTTGTCCGCCCGGACATTTTATTGATCGGGGTCTTTTGCCCCTTCATACAATTCAAAGATGTCTGCCAGGATGGTGGTTGCGTATTGCCCCGGCGCGAGCCAGAAACCGATCCGCAGCATGTCCTCCGCCAGCCATTGCCAGCGCAGCTGTTCCGGCCTGGCAATCAGGGGACGACGCTCCGGCTTCATCCGCGTGGCTGAAAACAACCCTTCCAGCCCGGGGTTTCCGGCAACAACTTCACGCTCCAGAGCCCCCTGCTCCGATACCGCTTCGGTACCGCCATCTCCCCACAAGGGACCGGTCGGAACCAGTTCCAGGTCCGGGCCCAAACCGGGTTCTCCGTCCAGAAGCTGCCTCCAGTTGCCAGCCTCGACCCGACGGCCAAGAACCTCATTGAACAGCCATGACCGGGCAGCAGAAAAGTACAATACGTTTTTACTGTCCTGACTGCCAGAGCCTGAATGCCTGCCGCCCCTTTTTTTACCGCCCTTCCGGCCACCCCGGTTAAGTTTCGACGGATCGATGGTGAGGGCACGGTCGAGGTTGGCACCACCATGGCCGAATCGCTGGGGACCAAAATAGTTGGGGGCGCCCGACACAGTCAGCTCAGACAAAGCTTCGTCAATGTCATTTGTAGTGCCAGTCACCCGGCGAAGGGTTATCTCAAAGTGGTTTCCCCGGTGATCTCCCCGGCGAAGTTTACGGGCAGAGCGCGTCCACGCAAGAACCGGCCAGCGCTCCACCACCTGCGCAATGAAGGCATCATCATCGAGCTCCATACCCGGGCGATAGATGCTGAACCATTGCCGGGTTACGGCGTGGCGGTCTTTCAGGCCGCAAAACCCCACATCGAAATGGCGGCACCCGGACAACAACGCCAGCTGGCGCGCGACATATTCGGTATTGTCGCCGGTCTTTTCCAGCAGCAGACAGAGATGCTCGCCACCGGTGGCGTCATCTCCTGGCGGGCCTTCAGCGGGAAATCCGGGCAACCCCAGGTCCTCGAAAACCCTGAAATCCTCCGGCATGTGTTTCAGTTGTGCCCGCGCAATCCGGCCCCCTCGCGACGTGGGCCAATCCAGTGTCCAGTTGCCGGTGTTTACAGGTTGATCACTCATGAGGACGCCGGCTCCAACAGGCAAATAGCCTGGCAGGCAATACCCTCACCACGCCCGGTAAAGCCGAGCTTTTCGGTGGTGGTGGCTTTCACGCTGACCCGGCTGGCCGGGATGGCCAGATCTTCCGAAATATTCAGGCGCATGGCCTCAACGTGGGGAGCCATTTTGGGGGCCTGGGCAATGAGAGTCGCATCCACATTCACGACCGAAAACCCTTCCTCGGCCACCCGGGCCATGACACGACGCAGCAGATCCCGGCTGTCGGCTCCGGCCCACTCATCACTGGTATCGGGAAATAAATGCCCGATATCACCGAGTGCCACCGCCCCCAGAAGCGCATCCGCCAGCGCGTGCAGCAGCACATCGCCATCAGAATGGGCTTTCAGGCCGTGATTATGGGGAATCCGGACACCACCGAGAGTGACATAACTGCCTTCACAGAAGGCATGGACATCAAAGCCCTGACCAATACGCATATAGACTTTCCCGAAACCGTGCAGGCAAATTCAGAGCTGGCTGAGGATAAAACCCGCCAGGGCGAGATCCGCCGGGACAGTCACTTTGATATTGTCCGGGCGCCCTTCCACCAATACCGGCATGTTACCTGAAAATTCCATGGCAGAGGATTCATCCGTCACAGGCTGACCATTTTCCAGGGCCTGCTCGAGGGCATTAACCAGTTTGGCGTACCGGAACATTTGGGGAGTGAGGGCTCGCCACAGGGAACTCCGATCCACTGTCTCCAAGGCTTCCGGAGGGGTGGCGTTGCTCCCCCTTTTCAGAGTATCGGCAACGGGAGAGGCCAGCAGGCCGCCGACATCATGGTTCTGCAGCGAAGTTATCAACCGGGTCAGATCGTCCCGGTGGAGGCATGGACGGGCAGCATCGTGGACCAGCACCCAGTCATCCGCACCCGCATGAGGTGTCAGCGCACGAAGAGCCGAAAGAACCGAGTCTGCCCGTTCGGAGCCACCACGGCAGGTTTGAATCCGGGAATCGCCACTGGCCTCGGTGTCCGGCCACCAGCAGTCGTCCGGATGGAGGGCGACCATGCAACCATCAAACGGAGCAGAATCGAGGGTACGTGACAGGGTGATATCGAGGATATAACGACGATCAATCCTGAGGTACTGCTTGGGGCACTCGGCCTGCATGCGCTGGCCAATACCGGCGGCAGGCACGATCAGCCAGAATCGTGGATTCGTCATCGGCTTGTATCAGTTTTCAACAACCAGGAAGAAGGTTTCATCGTCACGGATAAGCCCCAGATTCATCCTCGCACGCTCTTCCACCGCACCCTGCTCGTTATGCAGGTTACGGACTTCAGCGTATAGGCGTTCGTTGCGGGCGGACAATTCGGCGTTCTCTTCCCGCTGCTCGAAAATGGATTGCTGCAGGGCCCATACCTGCGCGAAGCTGCCCTCCCCGATCCACAGGCGCACCTGCAGCAGGAGTATCAGCACAGCCATGATGGACCAGAGCAACTTCATTGCTAATTCCGTTTAATAAAAGCCGAACAAAAAACCAACACCGAGTGCTGAGTATAGACCTTAGAGTAGATTAACAACAAATTCTTCTAAATGGTTGTGTAAAAAGGCCATCGTGACTGAATGTTCATCCAGATCACGATGGCCTTAACATTTTGTTACCTGGATTGAGCATTAATACAGGTAAAAAATGACTCCGTCAGACCTCAGCCCTGACCCTTGATTTCGGTCAGGCCACGGTAAGGCGCCTTACCGTCCAGGGCTTCCTCGATGCGCAGCAACTGGTTGTACTTGGCAACGCGATCCGAGCGGCACAGGGAACCGGTCTTGATCTGGCCGGCGCAGGTGGCCACCGCCAGGTCGGCAATGGTGGTGTCCTCGGTTTCACCGGAACGGTGGGAGATCACTGCCGTGAAGCCTGCGTCCTGAGCCATTTTGATGGCGTCGAGGGTTTCGCTCAGGCTACCGATCTGGTTGAACTTGATCAGGATGGAGTTACCAACGCCCTTGTCGATACCCTGCTTGAGGATTTTGGTGTTGGTTACGAACAGGTCATCACCCACCAGCTGAACCTTGCTGCCCAGCTTGTCGGTCAGCACTTTCCAGCCGTCCCAGTCGCTCTCGTCCATGCCGTCTTCGATAGAGACGATCGGGTAACGCTCGCTCAGGCCTGCCAGATAATCCGCGAAACCTTCGGAATCGAAGCTCTTGCCTTCACCGGACAACTGGTACTGACCATCCTTGTAGAACTCGGAAGACGCACAGTCCAGAGCCAGGGTCACATCAGAACCCAGCTTGTAACCGGCCTTCTCGACCGCTTCCTGAATTACCGCCAGCGCTGCTTCGTTGGACGGCAGGTTCGGAGCGAAACCACCCTCGTCACCCACTGCAGTGTTCAGGCCCTGGGCCTTCAGCACCTTCTTCAGGCTGTGGAAGATTTCGGCACCAATACGCAGGGCTTCCGCAAAGCTCTTGGCCGCCACCGGCTGAACCATGAACTCCTGGATATCAACGTTGTTGTCGGCGTGTTCGCCACCGTTGAGGATGTTCATCATCGGCACCGGCATGGAGTACTTGCCGGACGTGCCGTTCAGGTCCGCAATGTGCGCGTACAGCGGCTTGCCCAGAGACGTGGCTGCCGCCTTGGCCGCAGCCAGGGAAACCGCCAGAATCGCATTGGCGCCCAGATTGGCCTTGTTTTCGGTGCCATCCAGTTCCAGCATTACATTGTCCAGGGCACGCTGATCAGCTGCGTCCTTGCCGACCAGGGCTTCACGGATTTTGGTGTTTACCGCCTCAACGGCCTTCAGCACGCCTTTACCCAGATAGCGGTTTGCGTCCTTGTCCCGAAGCTCCAGGGCTTCACGGGAACCGGTGGACGCACCGGAGGGCGCACAGGCACTGCCAATGGTGCCGTCTTCAAGAATCACATCCGCTTCAACCGTGGGGTTCCCGCGGGAATCCAGTACTTCACGGCCTTTGATGTTGGCAATTTTTGTCATTCGTCCGAATCTCCGTATTTTCAATGTCTAGAAGGTTATGATTTATAGTTCGATCAAGAGCAGTCGGGGTATGACTGCTCGCTCCCCCCGAGCAATACAAAAACAGAAACCGCCCTTCAGGCGGTGTCGATAGGTTTAAAACTCTTAACGAGATCATCCACGGCCTTGACCCGCTGAAGGAATGGCTCCAACTGGCTCAGACGCAAGGCGCAAGGGCCGTCGCATTTGGCATTATCCGGGTCCGGATGAGCCTCCAGAAACAGGCCGGCCAGGCCCTGGGACATACCCGCAAGCGCGAGATCGGTTACCTGGGCACGGCGACCGCCAGCGGAATCCGCGCGACCACCGGGCATTTGCAGTGAGTGCGTCACATCAAACATCACCGGCACATTCATGGACTTCATGATGCCGAAGCCGAGCATGTCGACCACCAGGTTGTTGTAACCGAAGCTGCTGCCCCGCTCGCACAGGATGACCTTGTCGTTACCGGCTTCTTCGCACTTGGTGATGATGTGTTTCATTTCCTGGGGCGCCAGGAACTGGGCTTTCTTGATGTTGATCACGGCGCCGGTTCTGGCCATGGCGACCACCAGATCGGTCTGGCGGCTCAGGAAAGCGGGCAGCTGGATGATGTCGCACACCTCTGCCGCTGGCGCTGCCTGCGCTGGCTCATGGACATCGGAAATAATGGGGACACCGAATTTGCTCTTGATGTCTGCCAGTATCTGCAACCCTTTGTCCAGGCCAGGGCCACGGAAAGAGTTCACGGAAGAACGGTTTGCCTTGTCGAAGGAAGCCTTGAAGACATACGGAATGCCCAGCTTGCCGGTGGCCTCCACGTATGCCTCGGCCACTTCCATGGCCAGCTCGGGAGATTCCAGCACATTCATGCCGCCAAACAGCACGAACGGTTTGTCGTTGGCGACCTCAATTCCGGAGACGTTGACCGTGCTCTGCGCCATGCTCAGGATTCCTTCTTGTGGGCCAGTGCCGCCTGGACAAAGCCCTTGAACAGGGGATGCCCGTCACGGGGTGTTGACGTGAATTCCGGGTGGAATTGGCACGCCACGAACCAGGGATGATCCGGAGCCTCGACAACTTCCACCAGACGGCCATCGGTCGAGCGACCGGACACCTTCAATCCGGCGCCTTCCAGATTTGGCAGGAAATGGTTGTTCACTTCGTAACGATGGCGATGACGCTCACGGATGGTTTTCTTGCCGTAGCAGTTGGCAATGGTGGAGCCTTCGGTCAGCACGCAGTCCTGTGCGCCGAGGCGCATGGTACCGCCCAGGTCGGATTCCTCGGTGCGTTCCTCACGCTCACCGCTGGCATCCAGCCATTCGGTAATCAGGCCAACTACCGGTTCCGGTGTGTGCTGGCGGAACTCTGTGCTGTGAGCGTCCTTCAGGTTGGCCACGTTGCGCGCATATTCGATAACCGCTACCTGCATGCCAAGGCAGATACCCAGATACGGCACCTTGTTTTCGCGGGCATACTGTACCGTGCGAATCTTGCCTTCCACGCCGCGCTCACCAAAGCCGCCCGGCACCAGGATGGCGTCGGCACTGTCGAGCGCTCCGGTACCGTCACGCTCGATGTCCTCGGAATCGATGTAGTTGATCTTCACCTTGGTACGGGTCTTGATACCGGCGTGCAGCAAGGACTCGATCAGCGACTTGTAGGCATCCAGAAGCTCCATGTATTTGCCCACCATGGCAATGGTCACTTCGTCTTCCGGATTCATCAGGGATTCCACAACCGCGTCCCACTCACTCAGGTCAGCGGCCCGTGCATCCAGGCTGAAGCGTTCGATCACTAATTGATCGAGACCATGTTCATACAGCATTCGTGGAATGGCATAGATGGACTTGGCGTCCTGCAGAGGGATGACCGCCCGCTCCTCCACGTTGGTGAACAGGGCAATCTTGCGGCGGGAGCTGGCATCGACCTCATGCTCCGAGCGGCACAGCAGGATATCCGGCTGCAGACCGATGGAGCGCATTTCCTTCACGGAGTGCTGGGTCGGCTTGGTCTTGATCTCGCCGGCTGTGGCAATGTAAGGCACCAGCGTCAGGTGCATGAACAATGCCCGCTGGGGGCCCACTTCCACCTTCAACTGACGGCAGGCTTCCAGGAACGGCAGCGATTCGATATCACCCACGGTACCGCCGATTTCGATCAGCGCTACGTCGGAACCGGCGGCCCCCTCCACCACACGACGCTTGATTTCGTCGGTGATATGGGGGATGACCTGCACGGTGCCGCCCAGATAGTCTCCGCGACGCTCCTTGCGAATCACCTCTTCGTACACACGGCCGGTGGTGAAGTTGTTGCGACGACTCATGCGGCTACGAATGAATCGCTCGTAGTGTCCCAGGTCGAGGTCGGTTTCCGCGCCATCTTCGGTGACAAATACTTCACCGTGCTGAAACGGGCTCATGGTACCGGGATCCACGTTGATGTACGGGTCCAGCTTGAGGATAGTGACCTTCAGGCCGCGTGCCTCGAGGATCGCAGCCAGTGAAGCGGATGCGATACCTTTCCCCAAGGAGGACACGACACCGCCGGTGACGAAAATATAACGCGTCATGCAGATTCCATGATTGTCTGGTTCGGTGAAGAGAGGGAGATTGTCATCTCAAGATGGGACGCCAGACTACCAGAAACCCCCACCTTACTCAATCAAATTCCCGCTCCACAACAATGCGCCAGCCTGCGGCTGGGGCCTCCCCACAGTATTTACCGGAAAGCCACAGGTCGCCAACGGCGACCAGTTCCTCACCGTCTTCCTGGCCCTCGAAAACCAAGGGGATCCGCGCTCTTTCCCAGGGTGGCACCTTCTGTTCCTGCAACCATTTCTTAAGCGGTTTCGAGGGCCCATCAGGACGGGTCCGTATGCGCTCGCCACCCTGCCTCGTAGATATTCGTATTGGCGGAGGAGCATTATCTGGGGTAACGGTCGCACTCAGAGTGAACCGCCAGGCACCGACCTGAACCGGATGCCCGGGCGCCAGGGACTGCGGCACCGGCAGGTCCCCGGGCTGATCGGGCACCAGGTAGATCCAGCCATGGAAACGGCGCAGTGAAAATCCTTCACCACGGAACTCGGGCTCCCTGTCTGCTGCGGACAGTAACAACTCATCCAATACCTGTTGCCAGTTTGCCACCGCCGGATACCGGTAACCTGACCGGGTGACCCACCAGTGCACAAGGTTTTTCTGCTCCGCAAGACTGAGACCAAGCATCTGGGTGACCCGCAGTCGCCCCTCACCCCCCGCCACCGAAGCGTAATGAATCTGGGCCAGGGACGCCGCCAGCTCGCCCTGATCATGGCAGGCCGAGGCGCTGTGCCCAAGCCGCTTGATCAGTGATGGCCAGCGGGATTTGAGCAGTGGCATGACCGAATGGCGCAGGAAGTTACGATCGTATTTAAGGTCGGTATTGCTGGGGTCTTCCACCCAGATCAGGCCTGCCTGATGCATCCAGTCCTGAATCTGCTGGCGACTGTAGGCCAGGAGCGGCCGATGCAGCTCCCCGTGGCCAAGAGCCCGGCTGGACGGCATACCCGCAAGGCCAGCCACGCCGCTGCCCCGCAGCAGGCGGAACAACACGGTTTCGGCCTGATCGTCACCATGGTGCGCCATCAGCAACAAC
Organism: Marinobacter sp. DUT-3; assembly: GCF_050379435.1. NCBI lineage: Bacteria > Pseudomonadati > Pseudomonadota > Gammaproteobacteria > Pseudomonadales > Marinobacteraceae > Marinobacter > Marinobacter sp. DUT-3. The sequence continues at coordinate 24,744 of NZ_JBNRMG010000016.1, read as the reverse complement.
TGACCAGGCTCCAGAATGCTTTCGAACACATCATAACGGGCTCGGCGCGCGGCTTCCTCGACACCACCGGTCGTCGACTCTTCGGTGGCGCTGGCCTCGACGGTGACACGCCTGACGGTCAGAGGAATCGCCAGGCTTTGACACTGGTTCCTGCAGAATCGTTCGGTCTCTTCAGCGTTGGACTGGAGCTGATGATTGACGTGAATCGCTGCGATCGCCCGATCACTGCCCAGACATCGGGAGACGAGATGAAGAAGAAATACCGAATCGAGCCCGCCGCTAAGGGCAACCCACACACAGGAGGCATCGGGAAGGCGCCTGACCGACTCGCACAATTCCGCCGGCCAGGAAAAGTCCGGGGCGGATTTACCGCCCGGTGTCATATCGGGTCAGCCGCTCGTAACGGCGGGATACCAACTCATCGACGGGAAGACGGCTCAGCTCGGCAACCCCTTTCCGCAGGGTCTCACGGAGCGACTCGGACATCTTCTCGGGATTTCGGTGAGCGCCGCCCAGTGGCTCGTTGATGACATTGTCAGCCAGCCCCAGGTGTTTCAGGCGATCCGCCGTCACACCCATGGCTTCCGCTGCCTGGGCTGCGTACTCGGCGCTCTTCCACAGAATGGACGCACAGCCTTCCGGGGAGATCACGGCGTAGGTTGAGTACTGCAACATGTTCAACTGATCACACACACCAATGGCCAGCGCACCACCGGAGCCGCCCTCGCCGATCACCGTGGAAATGATTGGCGTTTTAAGACGCGACATCACCGCCAGGTTAAACGCGATTGCCTCGCTCTGGCCCCGCTCCTCGGCGCCGATACCGGGATAAGCCCCTGGCGTATCAATGAAGGTGAGGATCGGCATGCGGAAACGTTCGGCCATTTCCATCAGACGCAGCGCCTTGCGATACCCTTCCGGACGCGGCATGCCGAAGTTACGCTTGACCTTGTCACGCACTTCCCGGCCCTTCTGATGACCGATAATCATCACCGGCTTGTCATCCAGGCGGGCTGTCCCACCAACAATTGAGAGGTCATCCGCATACCGACGGTCGCCGTGCAGCTCGTCAAAATCATCGAAGATCATTTCGATGTAGTCGAGCGTATAAGGCCGGCGTGGATGACGCGCCAGACGTGCCACGTCCCAAGGCTGCAGATCGGAAAAGATGCTCTCCGTCAGGCTGACGCTTTTGCTTTTCAGCCGATTGATTTCATCGGAGATGTTGATGTCGGTGTCGTTACCCACCATGCGAAGCTCTTCGATCTTCGCTTCCAGGTCGGCAATAGGCTGTTCGAAATCAAGATAGTTAGGGTTCATGATGTTCCATCATTTGATTGCAGGACGGAAATTTATCCCGTCAAACCAGAATTTTGGACAAAGATAGCAGTGCCCGCTCCGAGGCTAAAGCGGACATTGGTATGAGTCCGCAGTCTGACAAACATTTAACGTTAAACCTGCTGCATCCCTCAATCATAGACCAGTTCCACGGACTGGTCGCCCACAAGGTAGCGTAACTCCAGCAACAGGTCGTCATCTGGCTGGATCCTCCAGGCTTCTCCCAACTCAATGCGTGTTCTCGCTTCCGCGCTACTGTACTCGATCCACACCGGACTACCTTCGCAGCGGAAGGGGTCAAGGGTGTTACCCAGTTTGTCCAGCAGCCCGTTTTGCAACTGGTCGGCATGCAGCGACAATTTCAGCCCGCGGCTGAATTGCTGGCGCGCGGTTCCGACGTCCATGACGGAATTAACCCGCATTTTCATTTGCCCGGAATAATCATCGTGGCTGACCTGACCTTCCACCACGATCACCTGGTCCGATTGCAACAACTCACGGTTCTCGAAGAACGCTTCCGAAAACAGCGTGGCTTCGATGCGGGCACTGCGATCATCCAGGGTTATAAAACACATGGTGGAGCCGGTACGGGTTTTCATGGTGCGCTGGGCAACCACGAGCCCGGCCACCCGCTGGGGTGACTTGTTGGGCTTGAGGTCAGAGATGGACGAACGCACAAACCGACGCACCTCCTTCTCGTATTCATCGAACGGGTGCCCGGTCAGGTACAGACCCAGGGTGTCCTTCTCCCCCTTCAGCCGCTCTTTCTCCGGCCATTCCCGGACATGAGCCACGTCTTCGTAGGGATCGGTGTCGCCGCCCGCTTCCAGGGTTTCCCCAAACATGTCCATCATGCCCACGGCGTCGTTACGGGACTGCTGCCCCGCCTGTTGCACCGCCTTGTCGATGCTGGCCATGAGCTGTGCCCGGCCGGCCCCCATTTTGTCCATGGCACCGGAGCGGATCAGCGCTTCCATGGCCCGCTTGTTGACTTTCTTCGGGTCCACCCGGCGACAGAAATCGAAGATATCCTGATAGGGCTCGCCATCGGCCCGGCCTTCCACAATACTCTGGATCGGCCCTTCCCCCAGCCCCTTGATGGCGCCGAGACCATAAACGATCTGGCCGTCGTCGTTAACGGTAAAGGTATATTCCGAGCGGCTGACGTCCGGCACCAGAAGGTCCAGCTTCATGTTCCGGCACTCTTCCACCAGCGTTACGACCTTGTCGGTGTTCTGCATATCGGCAGTGAGTACCGCGGCCATGAATTCGGCCGGGTAATGGGCCTTCAGCCACAGCGTCTGATAGGACACCAGGGCATAGGCGGCGGAGTGCGATTTGTTAAAGCCGTAACCGGCGAACTTTTCCACCAGGTCGAAGATGTTCTCCGCCAGGACCTTGTCGATGCCATTCTTTTCGCAGCCGTCAAGAAAGAACTGTTTCTGCTTGGCCATCTCCTCGGGTTTTTTCTTACCCATGGCCCGACGCAACATGTCGGCGTTACCGAGACTGTACCCAGCCATCACCTGGGCGATCTGCATGACCTGCTCCTGGTACAGGATAACCCCATAGGTGGGCTCCAGTACCGGTTTCAGGCCATCGTACTGGTAATCCGGGTGAGGAAACGAGACCGGCTGCCGGCCATGCTTACGGTCGATAAAGTCATCCACCATCCCCGACTGCAGCGGGCCCGGACGGAACAGCGCCACCAGGGCGATCATATCCTCCAGGGAATCCGGCTGCAGTCGCCGGATCAGGTCTTTCATACCACGGGATTCCAGCTGGAACACCGCCGTGGTTTCCGCTTTCTTCAGCATGTCGAAAGACGGCACGTCGTCCAGCGGAATCTCGTTGATATCCAGCGGTGGCAATCCACGCTTTTCCCGACGTGGATTGACCATTTTCAGGGCCCAGTCGATGATCGTCAGGGTCCGCAAACCCAGAAAGTCGAACTTCACCAGACCGGCGTCTTCCACGTCGCCCTTGTCGAACTGGGTGACCAGGCTGCCGCCTTCGTCATCGCAATACAGCGGCGAGAAGTCGGTAATCTTGGTGGGCGCGATGACCACGCCCCCGGCGTGCTTACCAGCATTCCGGCACACACCTTCCAGTTTCAGGGCCATATCCCAGATTTCCTGGGCTTCCTCATCCTGCTCGAGGAAATCGGTCAGCTGAGGTTCCTGCTCAAGAGCCTTCTCCAGGGTCATCCCCGGCTCAAACGGAATCATCTTGGACAGTTTGTCCGCCAGGCCGTAGGACTTGCCCTGCACACGGGCCACGTCCCGCACCACCGCCTTGGCGGCCATGGTACCGAACGTGATGATCTGGGATACCGCCTCACGGCCATATTTCTCGGCCACGTAGGCAATCACCCGGTCCCGGCCTTCCATACAGAAGTCGACGTCGAAGTCGGGCATGGATACCCGTTCCGGGTTCAGGAAGCGCTCAAACAGCAGGTCGTATTCCAGCGGGTCCAGATCTGTGATCAGCTGCGCGTAGGCTACCAGGGAGCCGGCGCCGGAACCCCGGCCAGGGCCCACCGGCACGCCGTTGTTCTTCGCCCATTTGATAAAGTCCATTACGATGAGGAAGTACCCGGGGAACCCCATCTGGATGATGATATCCAGCTCAAAGTTGAGACGCGTGTAATAGGCTTCGCGCTTGGTGTCGTATTCGGGATCGTCTTTGCTCAGGGTTTTGGCCAGGCGTTCTTCCAGGCCGTCTTCCGACACCTTGCGGAAGTATTCGTCCATGGTCATCCCGTCGGGGATCGGGTAGTTGGGCAGAAAGTATTCGCCCATGCGAACCTTGACCGAGCAGCGGCGGGCAATCTCGACGGTGTTCTCAACCGCTTCGGGAATGTCCTCGAACAGCTCGATCATCTCTTCCGCACTGCGGAGGAACTGCTGATCACTGAACCGGCGGTCACGGCGGGGATCATCCAGAGTCCGGCTTTCGCCAATACACACCCTGGCTTCATGGGCCTCGAAATCTTCGGTCTCCAGAAAATGAACATCGTTAGTGGCCACCACCGGAATCGCCAGGGATTCCGCCAGCTCGACGTTCAGGTGCAGGCAGTCTTCATCGCCAGCGCGGCCGGTGCGCTGAAGCTCCAGGTAATAGGCATCCGGATAGAGATTCATCCAGTATTCGGCCCGTTCCCGGGCCAGCTCCGGCTTACCCGCCAGCAACGCCCTGCCCACATCACCGAGCTTGCCCCCCGACAGGGCGATCAGGCCTGCTGAACGGGCTTCCAGCCACGCCCGCTGAATGATGGGCTTACCAAAACGCTGGCCTTCCGTGTAGCCCTGACTGATGATTTCAGTCAGGTGAAGGTAACCGTCATTGTTACGGGCCAGCAGCGTCAGACGGAAGGGGTTTTCCGGCTCCTCAGGATTCTCCAGCCACAGATCGGCACCAATAATGGGCTTGACGCCCGCTCCGGTGGCGGCCTTGTAAAAGCGCACAAGCGCGCACATGTTCGACTGATCGGTGAGGCCCACGGCCGGCATGCCGAGCTCCGCAACCCGGCTGACCAGCGGCTTGACCCGCACCAGTCCATCCACCATGGAGTATTCGGAGTGTACGCGGAGGTGTACAAAGGTTTGCGCCATAACGTCAGGCTATTCCTGCTGTTGAATTCCAGTTGCGGGCGATATCAGCCGCCCGTCAGTTCTATCACTTCTGCTTCCGTCACGGGTCCGAAACGGGTCTCGCGCAGCTCACCCTCAGGATTCACCACAAAGGTAGCAGGCAATCCCACCGGGGTTTTCCAGCCAAACTCAGGGCCCGGATCTTCCGCCAGCATGGTATAGCGGATACCCATGGTTTCGCCCAGATCGACCAGCGCCTGCCCCTTGATGCCGTCAAAATTCACGCCCAGCACAGTAATACGGCTACTGCGGTCCAGCTTATTCAATTCGGGTATTTCTTCCAGGCAAGGCTTGCACCACTCGGCCCAATAATTCACCAGGACCCACTGCCCCCGAAGACTGTCCCAGTCGACAGGCTCACCTTGTGCCTGCTCGAACGCCACCTTCCCACAACCAGACAGTGTCAACAGCGAGATCACCACGACCAGAGGTGAAAAGAGAGTTCGACAACGAGACCTTGCAGGGTACTGCACGGGGAGTCCTCCTGTTAGACTACGGGGCATCCGAAATTCAGGAAAGCCATTTAAAACTCAGGCCAGAAGATGACAGAACCGACCCGTATTTTCCACAACCCCCGCTGCTCAAAATCCAGACAAACTCTTGAACTGCTTACCGATCGCGGTATCGAGCCGGAGATTATACGCTACCTTGAAACCCCACCGACAGAGCAGGAACTCATACACATTCTGGATGTGCTCGGTTGTGAACCCCGCCAGCTGATGCGCACCAAGGAAAAGGAGTACCGGGAACTTGGCCTGGATAGCCCGGAACTGGATCGTGATGCATTGGTCAGTGCCATGGTGGCCAATCCCAAACTGATTGAACGCCCTATCGTGATCCGTGGCGACAAGGTCGCTCTGGGTCGTCCGCCGGAAAACGTACTGGCCATTCTCTGACCGGAGCCTGTTGATGTCGTCTGACACCCCATACGTACTGGTGCTCTACTATAGCCGAACCGGTCAGACCGCCGAAATGGCCACCCAGATTGGCCGCGGTGTATCGCGGGTGAACGGTGTGGACGTTCGCATTCGCACGGTGCCACCGGTGTCTCCGGATACCGAGTCAACCCTGCCACCGGTTCCCGACAGCGGCGCCCCCTACGCCAGCAAGGACGACCTTGCTCATTGCGCCGGCCTGGCCATTGGCAGCCCGACCCGTTTCGGCAACATGGCGGCGCCGCTCAAGCACTTTCTGGACAACACCGGGGATCTGTGGCTGAACGGCACCCTGTCTGGCAGGCCCGCCGGAGCGTTTACCTCCACCGGCAGTCTGCACGGCGGCCAGGAAACCACCCTGCTCAGCATGATGCTGCCCCTGTTGCACCATGGCATGGTGTTGTGTGGCGTGCCCTATTCAGAGTCAGCGCTGAATGAAACCTCGTCCGGAGGGACGCCCTATGGCCCTTCTCACTGGGCGGGCACTGGCGAGCAGCAGCCACTGACAAGCCATGAAAAAACCGTTTGCCAGAGCTTTGGTGAACGGCTGGGCACCCTGGCACTGAAACTTTATTGAGCCAGCATTCAAGACACTGACAAGATCATAAACGGAAAGCACCTATGCTCCACAACCCGAAAGCACGCATAACAGCCAGACTGACCATCGGTCTTTATATTGCGGTCCTGGCGACCCTTCTGATTACCACGTTTTATCCAACCCAGGTCGAGGGCGTGTCGGTTCCGCTGATGCTCACAGTCAAACTGCTTCCCCTGCTGGCCTTTGCAGTTCCTGTCTTTCGCGGTCATAACCGGGGATATATCTGGATGGCCTTTGTGGTGATTTTTTACTTCACCCAGGCGGTGGTCTCTGCCTGGCTAAGCGAAGGCGCCGCTGCCCCGCTCCTCCTGACGATTCTGACGTTCCTGCTGTTCACGGTTGCCATGGTGCATCTGAAAGTGAATCGACCGCTTCCGGCCCCGGGCGCATGATGGGATCTTCTTATGGGTAATCTCCGCGCGCCAGCACCGCTCAGAAGCACCCTGACCCTTCGCGACCTGGCAACGGCCCTGGTCTCCAGCGGTGAAATTTCCCAGCAGGATGCTGATCGCATTCTGCAGGCCAATATCGGTGCGGACACCGACCGCCGACACCCCCTTGAGCTGTTTGCCATCGCCAGCCTCAAGAGCCTGAATTCCGGCCGCACGCTGGATCTGGATCGCCTGACCCAGTGGCTGGCGGAGTGGGCGGGCCAACCCTGGTACCACATTGATCCCCTGAAGATTGATACGCCCTCCATCGCCAGGGTAATGTCCTACGCCTTTGCCCAGCGCCACGGCATACTGGCAGTCGAGATACACCCGGACGAGGTGCTGATCGCCAGCGCCGAGCCATTCAAGGGTGACTGGGAAAGCAACCTCCGCCAGGCGGTGCAGAAAGACATTCGCCGGGTTGTGGCCAACCCGGAGGATATCCGCCGCTATACGGTCGAGTTCTACCAGTTGGCCAATTCCGTCAGCAAGGCCAGCGGCCGGCAGGGGGCCGGTTCTGCCGGTAACCAGAATTTCGAGCAGCTGCTGGACCTGGGCGCCAACGAGAACCCCGATGCCAATGATCAGCACGTCGTCAAAATCGTGGACTGGCTATTGCAGTATGCGTTTGACCAGCGTGCATCCGATATTCACATCGAGCCGAGACGCAACGTCACTCAGGTACGCTTCCGGATCGACGGCGTGCTGCACAATGTGTATGAATTCCCGGATCAGGTAGGTGTGGCCGTCACCAGCCGCCTGAAAATCCTGGGACGCCTCAACGTCGCGGAAAAGCGCCGCCCCCAGGACGGCCGCATCAAAACTCGCAAGCCGGACAACAGCGAGGTGGAATTACGCCTTGCCACCATGCCCACGGCGTTTGGCGAAAAAATGGTGATGCGGATTTTCGATCCCGAGGTGCTGCTCAAGTCCTACGAACAGTTAGGCTTCTCCCGCGAAGACCGGGAGCGCTGGCACGATATTACCGATCGCCCCCACGGTATTGTCCTGGTCACCGGCCCCACCGGATCGGGCAAAACCACCACACTCTATTCGACGCTCAAGCAGTTGGCCTCCTCGGAGGTGAACCTCTGCACCATTGAAGACCCGATCGAGATGGTGGAGCCTGCCTTCAACCAGATGCAGGTCCAGACCAACATTGAGCTGACGTTTGCCTCCGGTGTCCGGGCGCTTCTGCGCCAGGATCCGGACATCATCATGATTGGCGAAATCCGCGATCTCGAAACCGCTGAAATGGCGGTACAGGCAGCGCTGACGGGGCATCTTGTGCTCTCTACCCTGCACACCAACGATGCACCCAGCGCAATCACGCGGCTGATGGAGCTGGGCATTCCACCTTACCTGATCCGTGCCACGGTTCTCGGGGTAATGGCACAGCGCCTGGCACGCACCCTCTGTCCTCACTGCAAGGCGCCCGGCCCCGTGGATGACCAGGCCTGGAAAAGCCTGACGCGCCCATGGAAAGCCCCGACGCCAGAGCAGGTGTACCAGCCGGTAGGCTGTCTGGAATGCCGGAACACCGGCTATTATGGCCGTGCCGGGGTTTATGAAATCCTCAAGTTGTCCGGCGACCTGAGCGCCCGGATCACCGATCAGTGCGAACTGGAGCAGTTGCGACTCGAGGCTTACAAGACCGGCATGAAATCCTTGCGATTAAGCGGCGCTCAGAAAGTGGCCGCGGGCCAGACAACAATTGAGGAAATACTGCGGGTTACCCCCGAAAGTCAGCGCTGATCGTCGGCTCAGGCGCCCGGCCTCAGACCACACTGTCCCAACAGTTGCTGCCAGCTCTCCGTGTGCTCTGCCATTGCACGATCCAGCGCCTGCCACAGACTGTCATCCCCGGTTGTGGCCAGGTAGCGGCGAGACCATGCCCTGAAGGAATCCGGCATTATCTCCTCCTGAGCGACGGACAAAGCCGCCAGCGGACGGATCAGGTCGTCCCGGGCGCGACGAACGTCACTCATATAGGGCTGGATCCTGTCGATGTAGACACTGAAAAACATGTTCCGGACGATATCGGACTGGTTGTTGGGCTTGCCATCAATACACAGCGGGCGACTGCCCAGCCGTGACCGGATAATAGCCGTGGCGTCGTCCAGCCTGGCTATCAGCAGGCGCGCACTGTTCAGCAACTGACCAGCCCGGTGCTCTGCCTGCCAGCGCTGATGCACTTCACCCACATAGTCCAGCGAGTGGTCGAGTCGGCCTTCCAGGAGGGATCGCACCGTTGAGTTGAGGCGGCTGACATCAGCGGAAAGGTCCGATACCGGGTTTCCATCGGCAGCAACGGGGAAATACCCCTTGGACAGGGTGAACAGTGTTTCAATTTCTTCCGTCGCCCAGGTTGCGTTCCAGATAGCTACTGGCAACGATTCCAGCTTGCTGTCTATCGCCTGTTCAACGCTCTTTTTCAACTTTTCGCGGCCGATATCCGGCAGGCAGTCACGGGCGGCTTCAATAAAACGGAGTTCGTAACGAAGTCGATTCAGCGGATCCATGACCCGCCCCATCACCGAGTTGCGCTCACCAACGACATACTGCAACTGACAGCCGTAGAGCGACAGGAAATCCAGGATGCCCAACTCCAGATCGGGCATGTCCATACGACGGTCGCGCCGACGCGGCATACGCTGGATCTCGGGCAATTCCGACAGCGCCCCCTCGCCATCGAGCACCCTGGCGACCCGCTCAACGTATTCATCCATCATCGACGGGGCTTCAGAGAAAGGGTTGCAGCCGGCGGTCACCAGAGCCAGGAAAGCAACAATCAGATGACGCACAATCACTGCGCAGATACCCCCTGAATCAGGACGAACGGCCTGCGTAGCGGCAGCAAGTCCTCAACGCTTTCTGAGCAGGTCGTCCACCTCGGCAAAGTTCCGGGCCACCACCCGGTCAGTGTCCGGCAGCTCCCCTTCCCGAACCAGCCAGGCGGTCTGGATACCGGCTTCCTCCGCGGCTTGCAGTTCCGCTTCCACATCGGAGAGAAACAGCACCGTTTCCGGCTCCACACCCAATTGCTCCAGGATATTGCGATAGGACTGGGCTTCCTTCTTGCCCCCTACCCGGGTATCGAAATAACCGGAGAAGAAGGGCGTGAAGTCCCCTGCTTCGCTGAATCCGAAAATCAGCTTCTGGGCCTTCACCGATCCGGAGGAATAGACGAACAACCTCAGCCCCCGGTCATGCCAGCGCTGAAGGTAATCCGCGGCATCCGGGTAGATATGGCCATGGAAGGCACCCTGCTGGTAACCCTGTTCCCAGAGCATGCCCTGCAGAGCCTTCAGGGATGTTTCCTTACGGTCATCGCGGATCCATGACTGGAGAACGGCAATCAACCCTTCGATGTCACCGCGATCAACCCCGGAGCGCTGCGCAACGGCATCAAGCTGCTCGGAAACTGCGGGATTATCCGCCGCCCCCTCACGGACAAAATCCGCGATATGCTCCGCCGCATAGGGAAACAGCACTTCGTGGACAAACGATATGGAGCTGGTGGTACCTTCAATGTCAGTGAGAATCACCCGGATCATCAAGCGACCCCAGCCAGTTTTTCATAGCGCGGCAGTCGGCTGGCGATGTCTTCACCGGTAAAATTCGCAACCCAGCCTTCAGGGTTTGAAAACAGGCGGATACAGGTGAAGCGGGGCTCAGGGCCCATATCGAACCAGTGGCGGGTACCGTCAGGCACACTGATCAGATCGTTTTTCTGGCACAGCACGGCAAATACCTGATCGTCCAGATGCAGATAGAACAAGCCCTGGCCGCGCACGAAGAAACGCACTTCATCTTCACTGTGTACGTGTTCATCCAGAAATTTCTGGCGCAGTGTGTCTTTCTGCGGGTTGTCGGGATTCAGGCTGATCACATCGGCGGTCTGAAACCCACATTCCTGTTTAAGCGCCGCTACCTCCGTCTGATAGGCTTCCAGAATCGCATCCTGGGCGGCGTCCTCTGGCAGATCTCGGGTCGGCCATTGCTCGAATCGAATGCCCTTTTCCCCCAGCAACCGTTGGATCTCGCTGGCGTCTTCCGTCACCGTCTGAGGTTGCTCTGGCTGGTTCTGGTTAAAAATGCTCAGGGTAGTCATGGACGAAGCCTCATGGTTGCAAGTTCACACTCAAACAGGAATTCAAACGCCTCAATATGCCTCAGGCAGTCTGCCATGGTCCTGCCCCAGGTATAAAGACCGTGGCCCCGGATCAGGTAACCGGGCTGTTCCGGATGGTCCCGGAACCATTGTTTTGTCCGCTCGGCCAGGTGCGGGATGTCCTGAGTGTTGTCGAAGACCGGCACGACCAGCGTGTCTTCATGGGTGTCGTGGCCGGGAAAGGCCTTCTGCAGTTCATAACCCTGTAGCTCCAGTGACTGATCCGGAGGCAGGATCCGACTGAGAACCGTCGCATTGACCGAGTGGGTATGAAGCACCGCCCCTACGTCAGGAAACTGATCGTACAGCACCGTGTGCAGCAGGGTCTCCGCAGACGAGCGGGCCTGGCTCTGAACTGCCTGGCCGGCCAGATCCACCACCATGACATCGCCAGCCCCCAGTTCGCCCTTGTGGCGACCGGAAACCGTAATGGCGATATGGTTGGCATCAATACGGGCAGAGTAGTTACTGCTGGTCGCCGGTGACCAGCCACGACCATACAGGAAGCGCCCGGCGTCAATAATGGACTCGGCCGCCCGGGCGTATCGGGTTACATCGAACAAGGGCATTCTCCAGACTCAGCCAACGCTGGGGCAGCGGGCAGTTTCAGACCTATTTTACGACAGCTTCGCCGTCCTGATCATTCCAGATCTTGCGGTCATCACCGTCCATTTTGCCTTTGGTATCCCAGACTTCCCGGTTTTCCGTGGCTTCATCCACCTTGCCATTGTCATTCCAGATCACCCGGTCCTTACAACCGGCCATCGCCAGGGATACACACACTACAAAGAACAGTTTCTTAGCCATAGCTTTCTCCAGAGTCCTGTCTTACCAGGCCGTATGATTGGTTCAGCCTTAGTATACAGGCGGCGCCGTTACCGGCTGCCATGTATTTCGCGATTATGTTGCTTGTCCCGCTCACTCTTGCGAACCATGACATAGACCGCGCCCGTGCCGCCATGGTGTTTCCGGGCCGAATGGAAGGCAAGCACGCTGTCCAGTTCCGGCAGCCATTTCGCGAGGTAACTTTTCAGTTGGGCAATACCATCCGGGTTGCGCTCGCCTTTGCCATGAAGAATGATGACCGAGCGAAGACCGTAGCGGACGCAATCGTTGATGAAACCGAAGACCTCCCGCCGGGCTTCCTCAACGGTCATGCGGTGCAGGTCCAGCCTCGCCTCGATCGGATACTGGCCCAGCCTCAGTTTGCGGAACACGCCATGCTGGACGCCAGGGCGCTGCCAGCTCAGAATATCGTGTGCCGTCAGGGGGTCCACCATATCGGATGTCAGATGATTCGCATCTTTCACGGGCTGGTCCACTGCAGACCGCTGGCGCTCCATATGACCGGGCGTCAATTCCCTCGGCGCTTTAACTTCCGCACGATTGGGCCTGCGGATGCGCCGGACATCCTTCATTTCTTCCAGAAAGCTCAGGCGCTCTTCTTTGGTCGTCATGATAATGTTGTTCAACGTTGGAGTTAACGGAACTGTACCACCCGGCCCTACGGGCATAAAGCCAGACAGTCTCAGTGTAGCTACCTGCGACGAACATCGTAGGGCTGCCCCACAGGGTCTGATCTACACTCGAGATTACAATATACAGGACGGACGATAGTATGGTTGCCGCCTCGACGAACACCCCCCGCCCCCAGAACACCCGTGCGATCATGATGTTTCTCCGGGAACACGCCCCGTTTTCCAGCATGGATGATACTCATCTTGCGCACTTTGCCGAGCATGCCTCACTACGCTTCTATGCCGATGGCGACATAGTGCTGTCTCCCGAGGATGGTCCGGTTCAGCGTTTCTATGTGGTGAAGCAGGGGCGGATTCGCGGCGAGCGCCACAACAGCAAGGAAGACAAGACTGAAACCACCTTCGAGATCAGTCTGGGTGAATGTTTCCCCCTGGCGGCGCTCGTTGGCGAACGCCCCACCAGTACCCTTCACCGTGCCTCGGGCGACACTTTCTGCCTGAGCATCGAACATGATGCCTTTGTCACCCTGCTTTCGGAAAGCGACCCATTCCGCGATTTTTGCCTGCGAGGGGTCAGCAGCCTGCTGGACCAGGTCAACCAGCGAATTCAGTCCGGTGCCATGGCGTCCATCGGTTCCAGCAGCTCCCTGGACACCCCTCTGGAGCGGTACGCCCTCAGGAATCCGATTGTCTGCTCCCCAGACCTCCCGGTTCGCAAGGCCGTCGCCCGGATGCACGAAAACAACGTGGGGAGCATCATCATTACCGATGATGTGCGGCGCCCCACCGGCATTTTTACCCTGAGGGACCTGCGCACCATGGTGGCGGAAGAAAAAGGCCCCCTCAACACCCCGATCAGTCAGTTCATGACCAGGAATCCTATTTGTCTGACCTCCAACGCCGATGCCTTTGAGGCCGCCATGCTGATGGCCGAACACCATTTTGCCCACCTGTGCGTGGTCGATGAGGAGCATCGCCTGATCGGAGTGGTTTCCGAACGTGACCTGTTCTCCCTCCAACGCGTGGACCTGGTCAATCTGGCCAGGACCATCGGAACCGCCGCCCATTTACGAACCCTCGTCAGCCTGCGCTCGGACGTATCCCGCCTGGTGGATGCCATGCTCGCCCATGGCGCCGACTCCGGCCAGGTGGTCAAAATCATTACCACTCTGAATGACGTAACTGTGCGGCGGGTGCTGGAGCTCAACATCAAGAAAAACGACCCCGGCATTCCCTTTACCTGGCTGACCTTCGGCAGTGAAGGAAGGCAGGAGCAAACGCTGCTGACCGACCAGGATAACGGCATTCTGTTTGAAACACCGGAAGGCATGACGGAAGAACAGGTGCGGGAGAAGCTTCTGCCGTTTGCAGAGCAGGTGAACAGGGAACTGGCAGAATGTGGCTTTACCTTGTGCAAAGGCAACATCATGGCCAGCAACCCGAAGCTTTGTCTGAGTAGTAGGGAATGGGACGACTGGTTTATTCGCTTCATCGACGCATCCACACCGCAAAATCTGGTGTATTCCTCCATTTTCCTCGACATGCGCGGGGTATTTGGCCCCACAGGGCCTCTGGAAGATCTGTACGGCAAGGTACTGACACGTATCCAGAAAAATGCCCTGTTCCAGAAAATGCTGGCTGGCAACGCCATGAACCGGCGACCGCCGCTCACTATGTTTCGCAATTTCCGTTACGCGCCAGACGGCAGGAAACACACCATTGACCTCAAGCGTCAGGGACTGGCCCCCTTTGTGGAGGCCGTCCGGGTGTTTGCCCTGGCAAACGGGGTAGAGGAAGCCAACACCCTTGAACGAATGGACCGGCTCGTTGCCAAGGGAGCGTTTGATCCCAAGGATGCCAATGCCTGGAAAGAAGCCTACAGCCTTATCCAGGCCATTCGCATGCGGGCCCACCAGGAAATGCTGAATCGCGATGAACCGCTGTCCAATTATATTGACCCGGATGACCTTAACCCGCTTGACCGTCGGATCCTGAGGGAATCGTTCCGACAGGCCCAGCGTCTCCAGCAAAAGCTGGAAGTCACCTACCAACTATGATGAAAGGGCTTGGCGATATGCTGGAACAGATCCGTCACTGGATTGATCAACGCCGCGCTGGAACGCGCGGGGCATATGACCCCGAGCACCTTCCCTCCCCCAGGGCCGCCGGTGATCAGGCGTTGTCCGACTGCCGGCTGGTTGTGCTGGATCTGGAGACCACCGGCCTTCACCCCGGAAAAGACCAGGTCATCGCCATCGGCGCCGTTGCCATCACGGGGAGCGTCATTCACCTGGAAGACCAGTTCGACCTGATTCTTCGCCGCCCTGAACTTGATATCAGCGAGACCGTGCTCATCCATGGCATCGGCCCCGAAGCCCTGACCCGGGGACATGAAACCGAAGACGCACTGGTTCACCTGCTGGAATGGATGAACGGTGACCCGATCCTGGCTTACCACTCGGCATTCGACCAGAAGTTCCTGGAGAAAACCCTGAGACAAACACTGGGCTACACCCAAAGCCACACCTGGATCGATGTGGCCGATTTGCTACCGGCTTTCTTCCCGGACGCCAAACCCGGCGGCCGCGGCCTGGACAACTGGGCCGATTTCTTCGGCCTGGAAGTCAGCGAACGCCATCACGCTGCTGCAGACGCGCTGGCGACTGCAGAATTGACGCTGATTGCACTCAATAAGGCACAAAAAAATGACGTTTCAACGCTTGGAGAGCTGACCAACAAGCTGCATTACTACCGGCGTCTGAAGAGGATGCAGCGCTTCTGAACCGATTCCCTTCGGGCTATGGAATCGTCCGATTCCGAGGCAAATGACTGAGAATTAGACCTTTTGCCAATATCTATATATCCCTTGACCAGTAAAGTCAGAGAAGACAACAAGTCGGAGAAGCACTTATATGAATAATAAATTCTCTAGCAATCGTATCTCTCCAGTAACACACCCAACCTCCACAACAACAATACAGGAGTGATCCTATGTCAGGTCATAGCTACGACGCTGAAAAGTACTGGAAGGCGAACCTCCGTCTGATATTCGGAAGTCTGATTGTCTGGGCTCTGGTATCCTACGGCTTCGCAATTCTGCTCCGCCCACTGCTCGCCGGTATCCCCATCGGCGGAACCGACCTGGGTTTCTGGTTTGCCCAGCAGGGCTCCATCCTGACGTTCATCGCTTTGATCTTCCACTACGCGTGGCGCATGAACAAGATCGATGAAAAATTCGGCGTGCACGAGGAGTAAGAACGAATGAGCCAATTTGCAATCAACATCATGTTCGTCGGGGGTTCGTTCCTCCTCTATATCGGCATCGCCATCTGGGCGAAGGCCGGAAGCACCAGTGATTTCTACGTTGCCGGTGGCGGCGTTCACCCGGTCACCAATGGTATGGCGATCGGTGCCGACTGGATGTCTGCTGCATCCTTCATTTCCATGGCGGGTCTGATTGCCGCCGGTGGTTACGCCAACTCCTCGTTCCTGATGGGGTGGACTGGCGGCTACGTCCTGCTGGCCATGCTGCTGGCGCCGTATCTGCGTAAATTCGGCAAGTTCACCGTTCCTGAGTTTATCGGTGACCGGTTCTACAGCAAAAATGCGCGGCTGGTGGCGGTTGTCTGTCTCATCGTTGCCTCAGTAACCTACGTCATTGGCCAGATGGCTGGCGCCGGCGTTGCTTTCTCCCGCTTCCTGGAAGTTGATGCAACCCTGGGGCTGATCATTGCCGCTATTGTGGTGTTCGTCTACGCGGTTCTCGGTGGTATGAAAGGCATCACCTACACTCAGGTTGCCCAGTACTGTGTACTGATTACCGCTTACACCATTCCGGCCGTATTTATCTCAATGCAGCTGACCGGTAACCCGATTCCACCTCTGGGCCTGTTCTCTACCCACATCGATTCCGGCATGCCCATCCTGGACAAACTGAATCAGGTCATTACCGACCTTGGTTTCAACGAGTACACCGCTGACATCGACAACAAGCTGAACATGGTCCTGTTCACCTTGTCATTGATGATCGGTACCGCGGGTCTGCCACACGTTATCATTCGTTTCTTCACCGTTCCGAAGGTAGCGGATGCACGCTGGTCTGCGGGTTGGGCATTGGTGTTCATTGCACTGCTGTACCTGACAGCGCCTGCCGTTGCTTCCATGGCTCGACTGAATCTGATGACCACCATCTATCCGGACGGCACCGCCGCTGAGCCCATTGAGTATGATGCGCGGCCATCCTGGGTCAGAGATTGGGAAGTGACAGGTCTGATTCAGTTCACCGACAAGAACGAAGATGGCCGGATTCAGCTGTACAACGACACACCTGAGTTCGAACCCCAGGCCCAGGCCCGTGGCTGGGAAGGTAATGAGCTGGTCGTCAACCGGGATATCTTGGTACTGGCCAATCCGGAAATCGCCAACCTGCCGGGCTGGGTCATCGGCCTGATTGCAGCCGGTGGTCTCGCTGCAGCGCTGTCTACGGCAGCCGGCCTGTTACTTGCGATTTCCTCCGCAGTCAGTCACGACCTGATAAAAGGCTCGATCAATCCGGCGATCACAGAGAAAGGCGAGCTGTTAGCAGCACGTATTTCGATGGCCGTTGCGATTGTTGTCGCCACCTACCTGGGTGCCAATCCACCGGGCTTTGCGGCACAGGTTGTTGCTCTCGCATTCGGTATAGCGGCGGCTTCCCTGTTCCCGGCCCTGATGATGGGTATCTTCTCCAAACGAGTGAACAACACCGGTGCCATTGCCGGTATGCTTAGCGGCCTGACGTTTACTCTGGTATACATCTTCGTATACAAAGGCTGGCTGTTCATTCCTGGCACAGCAAACCTGCCAGATACTCCGGAAAACTGGGTACTGGGCATCTCCCCGCTCTCTATCGGTGCGGTTGGTGCAGTCGTCAACTTTGCGGTAGCCTTCGTGGTATCCAACGCCACTGAAGAACCGCCCGTTGAGATTCAGGAGCTGGTTGAGAGCGTCCGTTACCCACGTGGTGCCGGTCAGGCTCAGGACCACTAAGCAACAACTCAACCTGATTCATTCGCAGAATTGACAGGTTGAACCTGGACGGGCTTCCTCAATGAGGGAGCCCGTTCTTTTTTTGAGGAAATGATTTTATGTTCTGGACACTAGTTGCCACTGTTTTTTGCGGCCTGGGTGCAGCCGGTATTGCTCTTGGCATTCGCGCAGCCACCCGAAACAAAGCCCCACGATGGATCATTCCCGTTTTCGCAGGAGTGGGCATGCTCGCCTACCTCATTCAGGGAGAATACACATGGTACGACCATAAGAAGGCACAACTCCCGGAAGAAGCGGTCGTTGTGAATACGCAGGACGACGGTATCTTCTGGCGACCCTGGACATTTGTCTTCCCTTACACCACATCCTTCACAACGGTGGATACCAAAAGCATCGTCCGTGATAGTGACAATCGTAACGTTGTCCGATTTACACTCTATCGGTTCGAGCAAAAGATGACGGATGCGGTATCCCACCGTATTCATATTATAAACTGTGCCACCCAAGAGCTTGTTCCATTGGGTTCCGACGGCAGACCCCGTGTTGATAACCTGAAAACACTTGTTTCCGGGGATCCCCTGCTGGAGACCGTTTGCTCCGGCTGACACGCCGTAAACTGACTGCCCAACCCGCCAGAGGTAACGGGAATGCGTAACGATGATTAGTGCCTGGCTGCTGGTTTTAATTTCCATAACGTACATTTCGATTCTGTTTGTCATTGCCTGGGCAGGCGACAAGCATCCCGGACTGTATCGCCGCAAACTGGCCAGAACACACATTTACGCCCTTTCACTGGCGGTGTATTTCACCTCATGGACCTTCTATGGCGCAGTCGGACGCGCCACCCAGGAAGGATTGGGTTTCCTTCCCATTTATCTCGGGCCACTGATCCTCTTTGTTTTTGGCGCCCCTCTGTTGCGCCGAATCATCTACATCAGCAAACGCAACAACAGCACATCGATTGCCGACTTCATTGCCTCCCGCTACGGCAAGTCCCAGGTTCTGGCGGCCATGATCGCTACATTCGCGCTGATTGGCAGCGTTCCGTATATTGCACTTCAGCTCAAAGCCATCTCCATGGGGTTCACCGTCTTATCCGAGAACGGTAGCGGCTACCAAGAACTCAGCACCGCAGCCTGGAACGACTCTGCCTGGTATATCACTCTTGTGCTCGCCGTATTCACCGTACTGTTCGGGACGCGGCACCTGGAGTCCACGGAACACCATCGGGGGATGATTCAGGCTGTTGCTTTTGAATCATTGATCAAGATTGTGGCTTTCGTGGCTGTGGGCCTGTTTGTTGGCTACGGCCTTTATGGAGGGTTCGGAGACTTGCTCGGCAGGGTACGGGAGGCCGGACTTACCGGAACCCTGACAACCGATGGTATCGAGGCACCTGCCTTTATTACCCAGACCCTCGTGGCCATGCTCGCGATTATCTGTCTGCCCCGACAGTTTCACGTCATGGTGGTGGAGAACACAGACCACCGGGATTTCGAGACAGCCCGCTGGGCTATGCCAATCTATCTCATCATTGCCAGCGCCTTCGTGCTTCCCATTGCCGCCGCAGGTCTGCTCCATCCGGAAGCCGGCATCACCGACCCCGATATCCTGATCCTGAAACTGCCCATTCTCGCCGGCGAGGAGTGGCTTGCCATTCTCGCCTTCCTGGGTGGCGGCTCGGCTGCGGCCGCAATGGTGATTGTGTGTTCCGTCGCCATTGCCACCATGGTCAGCAACGAAATCATCATGCCAGCACTGCTCAAGTTCTTCCGTCCCAGGATGAATCAGCGTGCCGACCTCAGCCACCTCCTGCTGAGCATTCGCCGTGTGGCCATCTTCGTGGTGTTGCTGACTGCTTACGGTTTTTACCGGATGGCGGGTGAAGACTACAGCCTGACAGCCTTTGGCCTGCTGTCTTTTGCGGCAGCGGCCCAGTTCGGTCCGGCACTCGTGGGTGGCATTATCTGGCGACAGGGCAATCTCACCGGGGCCAGCTGGGGCCTGGGACTGGGTTTCCTGATGTGGTGTTACACCATGCTGTTGCCGGCCCTCGCCTCCACCGGCTGGCTCACCGATACGC
Organism: Marinobacter sp. DUT-3; assembly: GCF_050379435.1. NCBI lineage: Bacteria > Pseudomonadati > Pseudomonadota > Gammaproteobacteria > Pseudomonadales > Marinobacteraceae > Marinobacter > Marinobacter sp. DUT-3. Next base: position 5,026 of record NZ_JBNRMG010000016.1, on the reverse strand, counting down.
TGATAGACCAGGGTATCTGGGGAATGGCCTGGACACGTCCGACGGCACTGTTCGGCACAGAGTTCGATCCAATCAGCCACGGTATTATCTGGAGCCTGGGCATCAACACTCTGACCTACATTGTGCTGTCAATGCTGACGCGCCAGCGTGTACGCGAGAAAATCCAGATCGCGTCCTTCTTCCACGACCCCCAACCCAAAGCTGAAACACCCCAACAACAGACATGGCAGGGAGAGGTCCTGACATCGGATCTTCAAGCCCTTACTGATCGTTTCATGGGGGATGAACGTTCCGAAACCATTCTCCGAAATTACGAGCGCCGGAACGCCATTCGCCTGCACCCTCACCGACCAGCATCGTCACACTTGATGAGGTACATTGAACGGCAGCTGGCCTCGGTGATCGGCGCGTCAACCGCTCGGGTGGTTCTCGAATCAACACTCACCGGTCGTGACATGCAGATCGAGGATGTGGTCAGCATTGTCGATGAAGCCTCACAGGCGATGACGTTCAGCCGTGAGCTGCTACAGTCTGCCATCGAGAACATCAGCCTTGGGGTGTCGGTAGTCAATCACCAACAACAGCTTGTGGTCTGGAACCACCGGTATCTGGAGTTGTTCAACTATCCCAAAGGCTACGTTCGTGTCGGGCGTCCGGTCGAAGACCTGATGCGCTACAACCTGACCAACGCCAACCTGTCCGCCCGTCGGATTGACGAGATCATTGCCGACCGCTGTGGCAGCATGCGCGACGGACTGCCCATGTCCTACGAGCGCCAGCGCCCCGATGGCACCGTCTTGCGGGTCGATGGCAGCCCCATTCCCGGCGGGGGCTATGTCACGACGTTTCAGGATATTACCGCGATGAGGCGCACGGAGCAGGCCCTCAAGGAAACCAATATCTACCTGGAGCAACGGGTTAAGGAACGGACCCAGGAACTGCAGGTCATCAACGAACAGATGCTGAAAGCCAAGTCCGTTGCGGAACAGGCAAACCAGAGTAAGACCCGCTTCCTCGCATCGGCCAGTCATGATTTATTGCAACCGCTGAACGCTGCCCGCCTGTTCACCTCCGCCCTGGCCGGCAAAGCCGACGGGGACATGAAGGATCTGGTGGAACACATCGACAGCTCACTGGGCGCCGCTGAGGAAATTATCAGCACTCTGCTGGACATCTCGAAACTCGACGCCGGCGCACTGGAGCCGGACATCGGCGCTTTCCCGGTTAACGACATGATGCGACACCTGGCAACGGACTTCTCAGCCATCGCCATAGACCAGGGGCTGGAGCTACATGTGGTACCGAGTACGGTATGGATCCGCTCTGATGCAAAACTGCTGCGGCGGGTAGTACAGAACTTCCTGTCCAACGCCATCCGGTATACCCCGGAAGGAAAGATTCTGCTGGGCTGCCGTCGACTGAAGGGCTATGCCCGTATTGAAGTCTGGGATACCGGCCCGGGGATTCCCGAGGATCAGCTTGCCCATATCTTCGAGGAATTCCGCCGCTTCCAGCACGGTCGTGACAAGAAAGGCCTGGGGCTTGGCCTGGCCATCGTGGACCGGATCAGTGGCATGCTCAATCACCCGGTCAACGTTCATTCTGTTCAGGGGCGAGGCAGTGTCTTCAGTATTACCGTTCCGGTTGTCCCCGCGGAACAGCCCCAGATAACGGCGGTAAAAAGTCAGGCCAGCTCTCGTCGTGTATCGAGCCTGGGAGGACTCCAGGTCCTCTGCATCGATAACGACCCCGCCATCCTCCAGGGTATGGCCGCGCTGCTGGGCAACTGGCAGTGTGAGGTAACCTCAGCGGAAAGTCTCGACGACGCCCGCCACAAGCTGGACGGACAGCAACCCGATATTATACTTGCTGATTATCAACTTGATGATAACAGGAACGGGCTGGACGCCATGGACGCGCTGAGAGACGGATTCAGCAATGACGTCCCCGGTATACTGATTACCGGTTACATGGCGCCCGAAGTCAGGGAAGATGCAATAGCGCGAGGCTACCAGATTCTCTACAAACCGGTGAAGCCCGCCGCACTGCGGGCACTGGTTAACAAGCTACTGAAGCAGCAGCGTCCATGACAGACAAAACGAGATCCAGCGGGGGCAATCCTTTTGGAAAGCTCCATTACCTGATCATCGATGATTTTGAGAATTTCCGGCTCTCCATGCGCCAGATGCTACGCAGTTGTGGCGCCGACAAGATAGAGCTGGTCGCTCATGGCGCCCCGGCGATTCAATACTGTGCCTACAATCACGTTGATGTGGTTCTGTGTGACTACAATCTTGGTGAAGGCAAGAATGGCCAGCATATTCTGGAGGAACTGAGACACAAGAAACTGCTCAAGCGATCGTCCCTGTTCCTGATGGTGACTGCGGAAACCTCCAAGGAAATGGTGATGGGGGCGAGGGAGTACCAACCTGATGCCTACCTGACCAAACCGATTAACCGCGCCATGCTGGAAAAGCGCCTCAGTGGCATGATCGACCAGCGCAATGCACTGCTCCCCATTAACCGTGAGATCGACCGGGAAAACTACCCGGAGGCGATTTCACTGTGTCTGAAAACCCTGCCCAAGCAGCCCCGTTATAAAACCTGGCTGATGAAAACCCTGGCCGACCTCTACTATCAGGTCGGCGACTACAGCCACGCCCTCAAGATCTATACAGATGTCCTCAACCAACGGGATCTGTCATGGGCAAGACTTGGCCGGGGCAAGATCCTCCTGGCCACCCAGAACTATGATCAGGCCGTCTCAGTCCTCAGGGAACTGCTCAGCAAGCACCCGGATTATATGGAGGCCTATGACCTGCTCGCCGATGGCCTCGAACGCCAGGGCCGCGTGACACAGGCACAGCAGGTACTGGAAAAGGCCACGGAACGCTCACCCAATGCGCTGCTGCGGCAGAAACAACTGGCTTGCCTCGCTACGTCTAACCAGGACATGTCCACCGCTTCCGATGCCTGGCGTCAAACAGTGAACCTTGGCACCCACTCCATCCATGACAGTTCAGACCATTACCTCTCGCTGGGTCAGACACTGTCTGACCTGAGTGAAGGTGACTCCAGCGACGAAGGTTCGAAGCATGCAGACGAAGCCATCAAAGTGTTATCCAGAATGGAGAAACGCTTCTCTGATGACGACGGCGTACAGGTACGAAGCCGAATTGTTCAATCCAGGATATATGCCGGGCAGGGAAGGATAGGAGAGGCTGAAAAAGCACTTGAGTCCGTGGCAGAGGCCTTGGCCGATCCGGATCTGATTGACGCCGACACCGGCATTGATTATGCCAAGACCCTTTTCCGACTCGGCCGTGAGGACCAGGCCAAACATTTGTTGGGACAGTTAGCCCAGCGCTTTAGTGAGGAACCGGACACTCTGCAGAAAATAGAAAACCTGCTGGATGAACCTGTTGGCTTCCGCCAGAAACTACAAGCCAGAGCCCAAAACCGGGATGGAATCAAAGCATTCGAATCCGGCGACCTGGAAGCAGCTATTGATCAATTCTCCGCTGCGCTCGCTATCGTGCCAGCGCACGCCGCACTCAACCTGAACCTGGTTCAGGTCCTTATGAAAAAGTACGCGGATGGCGAGAACGATCCACAATTATTGCAGCGGTGCCAGCAACACCTGGACAGACTTGCCAGCTTGCCGGAACAGCACCGGCAATATCGTCGCTATCTCGCATTGAGCAAAAAACTGAAAGGAATGATGGCATGAACAAGATGTCTGACCAGAGTACCGATAGTCCCCGGGACAATCATATCGACTTTTCCATGGTTCTGGCCTCCGCTGTCCATGACATGAAAAACTCCCTCGGCATGTTGCTCAACTCCCTCGATGAATTACGGGCGGATCATGCCGACAGCATGGGCGAATCGTCCCGTTTCAACACTCTGCAATACGAAGCAGAACGCATGCACAACGATCTCGTACAGTTGCTTGGCATATACCGGCTTGGTGAAAATAACCTGTCAGCACACATCGAAGAGCATTTTGTGCCGGATTTCCTGTCAGATCACCTCGCCCGTCACACGCCCTTGCTGGAAGGGCTCGGGCTTGAGTACTCCGTAGAAGCGGATGATATCAACGGTTTCTTTGACGATGACCTGCTGACCGGGGTGCTGAATAACACCATCAACAATGCCATCCGATACACCAAAAGCCGAATACGGCTGACTGCTGGCGAAAAAGACGGATATCTGGTGATCGGCGTTGAAGATGACGGCGAGGGTTATCCGGAAACGATGCAACATAACGGAACTCCGAATTTCAAATCCCTGGACTTCAAAAGCGGCAGCACCAGTCTTGGGCTGTTTTTCGCCTCTTCGGTCGCCAGACTGCACAGCGAGGGGGAGCGCACAGGCTCTATCCGGCTCCATAACGGTGGCAGTTTGGGTGGCGGGGTGTTTGAGATCTGGCTGCCTTAAAGCAGCCTGTCGACGAGTTTTCTTTCAGGCAATAAAAAACCCCAACATCAAGGATGCTGGGGTTTTCGGTATTAGGAGCCTGACGATGACCTACATTGCTCAGGCCTGCGGCCTTCGGCCCTACGGGCCCGCCGTCGCTGCGCTCCCGCGTCCTGCGCTTGCCTGCGGCAAGCTGGTCACATGGGGGCCGTTGTAGTGCACAGCAGGGCCTCGATCCAAAATAAAAAAGCCCCGGCAGCATACGCTGTCGGGGCTGTTTTATTTAGGAGCCTGACGATGACCTACTCTCACATGGGCAACGCCACACTACCATCGGCGCAGGTCTGTTTCACTTCTGAGTTCGGGATGGGATCAGGTGGTTCCAGACCGCTATGGTCGTCAGGCAAAACGGTTGATCACTGGGTGGACGAGAAGGAACGTGTGTCTTTCGACTGTGATATTGATTTCGTTGCGTTATCCGCAATTGTCTTGGGTGTTATATAGTCAAGCCGCACGAGCAATTAGTATCGGTTAGCTCAACGCCTCGCAGCGCTTACACACCCGACCTATCAACGTCCTGGTCTTGAACGGCTCTTCAGGGACCTCA
>NZ_JBNRMG010000015.1:0-92072 GCF_050379435.1 Marinobacter sp. DUT-3 | reverse complement strand
GCATTGGGGCCCTTCTCCCAAAACTGTGCGGAGCCATGGATGGCGGAGCCCAAGCGCCACACGGATGTGCTTGAGCGTGTTTTGGGAGAAGGGCCCCAATGCCTGTCTTGCACCGGAAGCTGCATGTTTTGGGAGGCAGGTCCCGACACGCCCCTCCCCCGCAAGCATCAGGCTTGAGCCAGAGCCAGAGCTTGCAGTTGCCCCCGTGTACCGGCTATCGTTCAAAATCGACCTAGTAACCGGATGCACGATGACCAAACCGTTTCAGTTCAACGCCAGCGACGTCGACGTCGAAAAGCGCGAAACCGTCTTTCAGGGCTTCTTCCGCATGGACAAGCTGTGGCTGACCCACCCGCGTTTTGACGGCGGCGAGATGCCCGTATTCACCCGGGAACTGTTTATCCGTGGTGACGCCACCTGCGTGCTCCCCTATGATCCTGAAAGGGACGAAGTGGTATTGCTGGAACAGTTTCGCCTTGGCGCCATGGGCCGTGACCAGTCGCCCTGGCTGCTGGAACTGGTCGCCGGCATGAACGAAGACGGCGAAACACCGGAAGAAGTTGCGCAAAGGGAAGGGCAGGAAGAAGCGGGCCTGACCTTCAGCAAACTGGACAAAATCTGCGAGTATCTTGTCTCTCCGGGCGGTAGCACGGAACTTATACACCTGTATTGCGGCCGTATCAGCACCGAATCTGCTGGCGGGCTGTTCGGAATTGAGCACGAGCACGAAGACATCCGTGCCCACGTAGTCAGCTCAGAGGAGGCTATTGCCATGATCCAGGATGGCCGTATCAACAACGCGGCTGCGATCATTGCGTTGCAATGGCTTCAACTCAACCGCACCCGATTACGGGAAGGATGGGTTTGATGGGGGAGTGGACCATGAAGCCCAGGCGATACGTGCCAGACCTCCGGCGGCTGGGAGCGCTGTGCGATGGCAATTATCTAAGGCTGAACCAACTGCGGAAGCTGGAGTCGGCTGGAAAGCCCGTGTCCGAGTTTGAACTGCACCGGGAAGAGCAGTACCTCGGCCGTGTTCGGATCAAGGTGCTCCAGACCGCACGGTTTACCGAAACTCTCCTGCTGGAGCAGATCCACAACGCCGGTCGATGGCTCAATAACCCTCAATTGACCGTGCGTGTCTATCACGACGCTGCCATGGCAGAGGTGATCAGCTGTTACCGGGACCGCCAGATCGCGCCGGTCAACGATTACCCCAACCGTTTTATGCACCACCCGGATGAAAAGGTCCAGGTGAACAGTTTTCTGGCCGACTGGCTGGATTACTGTTTGCGCTTTGGGCATCTGCCCATGGAGCACTCCCTCTGGTCCGCTGGTGAGGGCGTTGACTAGTTCCCGTCTGGTCTAAGGAAAGAGTGGACTAAGGTGTGATGGCGAAGCGCAGTGGCTGTGTCATAGTTGTCAAATGATGCAATATGTCCTGTAACTATAGGCATAATGTGATCATGGTTCAGTTCAGAGGTGAGCAAACGGATTATTCTCACCGTATAGTCGGTCTAAAGCCAAGCGTGTTGACCAGTTACGAAACAGAGCGCCATGACCAGAAAGGACAAATCCCGGGTTCTCCGGGTGCTGCAGATCACTGACCCCCACCTCCTGGCCGATCCCGCTGGCGGGTTGCTCGGCGTGAACACCCGGGACAGCCTTGATGCCGTTATTGATAAGGTCATTAAAGATCGCGGTCAGCCGGACCTCATACTGGCGACCGGGGATATTGCGCAGGATGGATCGGAAGAGGCTTACCGCGTTTTTGGTGAGAGGTTGAGCGCTTTCTCCTGCACCTCGGCCTGGATAGCGGGCAACCACGACAAGCCGGATGTCCTGGCGCAGGTGGCCAGTGAGTATCAGGCGAACCGCCGGCATATTATTCAGGGTGGGTGGCAGTTCGTATTGCTGGACTCGTCTGTGCGTGGGCAGGTGTATGGTGAGCTGGCAGAGTCGGAACTGGAATTTCTTGCATCGACCCTGGAGCAGGGCCCGGATTTACCAACACTGATTGCGCTGCACCATCACCCGGTGGATATCGGATCGGAGTGGATGAAAGATATCGGCCTTCGCAACCGGGATGCGTTCTGGCGCGTCGTTGAACGTTTTCCTCAGGTCAAGATCGTTTTGTGGGGCCACATCCATCAGGAACACGACCTTGAGAGACACGGGGTCAGGTTACTGGCCACGCCATCCACCTGTATTCAGTTTACTTCCGGTTCGCGCGAGTTTGCCGTGGAGGCATTGTCGCCAGGCTATCGCTGGTTCGAGCTTGATGCCTCTGGAGAGAGCCATACGGAAGTGCGACGGGCAACCGACTTTGAGTTTGATCTGGACATCAATAGCACCGGCTACTGATCACAGTTTTGAGGGAGGCCCAAAGGCCTCCCTCCTGATTTCAGGCTTCCCGCAACTCACGGGCGGCGTCGACCATCTCCCGAAGTGCCGGGATGACCTCCTCCCAGTTCCGCGTTTTCAGCCCGCAGTCCGGATTTACCCAGAGCCTTTCCGTGGGTATCCGTTCTGCCGCCTTCTGCATGAGTGACACGATGTGCTGCTTTTCCGGGACGTTGGGCGAGTGGATATCGTACACGCCGGGGCCAATGTCGTTCGGGTATTGGAAGCCCTTGAAGGCATCGAGCAGTTCCATGTCCGAGCGTGATGTTTCGATGGTAATGACATCGGCATCCATGCGGGCGATGGCCTCGATGATGTCGTTGAACTCCGAGTAACACATGTGGGTGTGGATCTGGGTTTCGTCGCTGACGCCATTGGCGCTGATGCGGAAAGCCTCGATCGCCCAATCCAGGTAGTTCTGCCAGTCCGATTGTCGCAATGGCAGGCCTTCCCGCAGTGCGGCTTCGTCGATCTGGATGATTCGCACGCCGGATTCTTCGAGGTCCAGGACTTCCTCGCGGATTGCCAGTGCCAGTTGCAGGCAGGTGTCTTTTCTGGACTGGTCATCCCTCACGAACGACCAGTTGAGGATGGTCACCGGGCCGGTAAGCATGCCCTTCAGCGGCTTGTCGGTCAGTGACTGGGCGTAGCGGATCCAGTCTACTGTCATCGCCTGAGGGCGCTGGATGTCGCCAAAGAGGATGGGCGGCTTCACGCAGCGGGAACCATAGGACTGCACCCAGCCGAACTGGCTGAAAACGTAGCCTTCCAGTTGTTCGCCGAAGTATTCCACCATGTCGTTGCGCTCGGCTTCGCCGTGCACCAGTACATCCAGCCCCAGTGCCTCCTGTTCCCGCACGCAGTGGGCGATTTCGTCACGGATGCGGGTGGTGTACTCCCGCACGCTGAGGTCGCCCTTCCGGTACTGCAGGCGGGTCTGGCGGATCTCCCGGGTCTGGGGGAAAGAGCCAATGGTGGTGGTTGGGAATGCCGGCAGGTCCAGCTGTTGTTTCTGTCGTTCCAGGCGTTGGGCGTAGGGGCTTTTTCGATTTCCCAGCTCTGGTGTGATCGCGGCAACGGCCCGGGTGACATCGGGATTATGCACGCGGGTGGAGTTCCTGCGGCTGGCAACGGCCAGAGCGTTCTTTGCCAGGGGCTCGACTGTGGCCGCACGCCCATGGTTCAGGGCGTTGGCCAGGGTTTGCAGCTCATCCAGTTTTTGTACCGCAAACGCCAGCCAGGAACGAACCTCCGGATCCATCGCGGTCTCCGATTCAAGGTCCACAGGGACGTGGAGCAGCGAACAGGAAGGGGCCAGCCAGAGCCGTTCCCCGAGGCGTTCATGCACCGGTTCGAGCCAGTCCAATGTGGCTTCAAGGTCCGTCTTCCAGACATTTCGACCATTGATGACGCCAAGGGAGAGTATTTTGTGGGGCGGCAGCCAGTCGGTGACCTGGCTGACTTCGCCTGCGGCGCTGATGGCATCCAGGTGCAATCCGGCGACCGGCAGCTCGCAGGCCAGTTGCAGGTTTTCCTTCAGCTCTCCGAAGTAGGTGGTCAGCAACAGTTTGACCGGGCAGGCCTTCAGTTGGTGATAGGCGAGATTAAAGGCATGCCGCCAGTCGCCGTTGAGTTCGGTGACCAGCGCCGGCTCGTCGATCTGTACCCAGTCCACGCCCTGTTCCGCCAGCAGATTGAGCAGTTCGGCATACACCGGCAGCAAATCGTCCAGCAACGCCAGCCGGTCACTGTCATCCTTGCTTTTGCCCAGCCAGAGATAGGTGACGGGGCCAATGATAACGGGTTTGACATTCACGCCCTGGGCCCGGGCTTCGGCCAGTTGCGCCAGCAGGCGTTCCGGATTGAGCTGGAACCGGGTGCCGCTGTCGAATTCCGGCACGATGTAGTGGTAGTTGGTGTCGAACCACTTGGTCATTTCACCGGCATGAATGGCGCAGCAGGCGGTGTCGTTGGCGGATCGGCCCCTGGCGACCCGGAAATAGCGGTCCAGGTCCGTGCCGCTGGTGTCCTGGGCGCGGGCAGGCAGGTGACCAAGAGTGAAGCTCATGTCCAGAACCTGGTCATAGTAGGAGAAGTCGCCAACCGGGGCGAACGTCAGGGACGATTGCTGTAACCAGTGGCGACGGCGCAGGTCGGCGGCGGTAATGTTCAGCTCCTCGGCATTGAGCTGGCCTTTCCAGAATGCCTCCTGGGCGAACTTGAGTTCCCGCCTTGCACCGATCCGGGGGAAACCCAGGTTGTGTGTCGTAATCATGATGTTGTCCTTGCGTGTGTTCATGGGGTTTCGGGAAGAACCACCAAGATTACGCATCTGGTATGATGAAAAATAATGGTATTATTTCAACAATCCATGAATTTAATTCACGCTAATGGCGATAAGGTTGCGGGCCATGATTGAGCGGAATCATCTGGAAATTCTCCGGGAAGTGGAGCGTCAGGGCTCGCTGACGGCAGCAGCCGAGGCGCTGCATCTGACCCAGTCGGCGTTAAGCCACGCGGTCAAAAAACTGGAGTTGCAGTTGGGCACGCCAGTGTGGGAGCGGGAAGGGCGTCAGTTGCGGCTGACCCAGGCTGGTCAGTACTTACTGTCACTGGCCACGCGGTTGTTGCCGCAGTTCGAGCATGCGGAAATGCTGATCGGGCAGTTTGCAAAAGGGCAGCGCGGCACCCTGCGGATCGGTATGGAATGCCATCCCTGCTACCAATGGCTGCTCAAGGTTGTGGGGCCCTATCTGGAGCAATGGCCCACGGTGGATGTGGATGTGAAGCAACGCTTCCAGTTTGGCGGCATCGGGGCGCTGTTCGGGCACGACATTGATATTCTGGTAACGCCGGATCCTTTGCATCGCCCTGGTCTGGTGTTTGAACCGGTGTTCGATTATGAACAGGTGCTGGTGGTGGCTAGCGGGCACGAACTGGCTTCGAAAGACTGGGCGGAACCGGCGGACCTGGCGGAGGAAACCCTGATTACCTACCCGGTGGAAGTTGAACGGCTGGATATCTATACCCGGTTTTTGCTCCCGGCCCACGCCAGTCCGGCCAAACACAAAACCATAGAAACCACGGATATCATGTTGCAGATGGTGGCAGCCGGCCGTGGCGTGGCGGCTCTGCCACGGTGGTTGGTGGATGAGTACGCCGAGAAAATGCCGCTGAAACCGGTTCGGTTGGGCAGCCAGGGCATTCAGAAACAGATCTTTTTGGGCCTTCGTGACCGTGATCGCGAGGTGGATTACCTGAATTCCTTCATGAATACCGCTCGAGGGGTTCGCTGGTATTAGCGTCTTCGGTTAAACTGCGCGAAAAATCAATAGGGAATCCGATCATGAGTGATATACCTGCAGATCTTAAATACATCGAGACTCATCAATGGGTTCGCGTCTCCGACGATGGCACGGCCACCGTGGGCATTACCGATTTTGCCCAGGAGCAGTTGGGGGATGTGGTCTATATTGGTGTGCCGGAAGTTGGCGTTACTGTAAATGGCGCTGAAGAGGCCGGTGTGGCGGAGTCCGTCAAGTCGGCGTCGGATGTGTTCAGTCCGGTCACCGGTGAGGTGATCGAGGTGAACGAGAGCCTGGAAGACGAGCCGGAGAAGGTGAACGAGGATCCTTACGGTGATGGCTGGCTGTTCAAGGTGCGTCTGGAAGACAAGGGCGAGTTGGACGGTCTGATGGACGCTACTGCCTATGCGGAGCATGTGGCTGCCGAAGGGTAGTTCTCTGGTTCCGTGCAGGCATTGAGTGGGTCGGGCCTCCCAAAACACGCTGTGAATACGTCCCTGTACGCTTGGGCTCCGCCATCCATGGCTCCGCACAGTTTTGGGAGGCCCGACCCACTCAATACCCCCAAGTGCGGAGTTGAATCCGCTCGCTTGTGTATAATTCCCCCTCTTTTTTTCAACCCATTAGGTAGCCGTTATGAATTTCCCCGTCCTTTATCTCCGCAAAGGCGCTGAGCGCAGGCTGAAAGCCGGTCACCTGTGGGTCTACAGCAATGAAGTGGACACCCGCCGATCACCGTTAACGGACTTCGAGGCCGGGGCGCAGGCGGAGTTGCGGGCGGCTAATGATAAGCCGTTAGGCACGGTGTTTGTGAATCCTCACGCGCTGATCTGTGGCCGTCTGATCAGTCGGAATGCCAGCCATGGTATGACGCCGCAGCGTCTTACCCAGCGGATGGAGGCGGCCCTGGCACTGCGTGACCGGTTGTTCGACAAGCCCTTCTACCGCTGGGTGTTCGGTGACAGCGACGGGTTGTCGGGGCTGGTGATTGATCGCTTTGACGATACCGTGGTGGTGCAGATTTCCACCGTTGGTATGGAGTTGATGAAGGAGGCGATTGTTCGGGCGGTCCAGCGTCTGGTGCATCCTGCCGCGATCATCCTCAAAAACGATGGCAAGATGCGTAAGGTAGAAGGGCTGGACACCTACGTTGAGCAGGCCCACGGGGCGGAAGCCAGTCTGCTTAAGGTGGAAGAGAACGGTGTGCGTTTCGAGGTGCCGCTGGAAGGCGGTCAGAAAACCGGCTGGTTCTATGATCACCGCATGAATCGTCAACGTCTGCAGGCCTATGCGCCCGGTAAGCGGGTGCTGGATGTGTTCAGCTATGTCGGGGGCTGGGGCATTCAGGCGGCCTGTGCCGGTGCCACGCAGGTGACCTGTGTGGACAGTTCTTCCTCGGCGATTGAGTCGGTTCACCATAATGCCCGGCTGAATGGCCTGGATAACGTGGAAACCATTGAGGGAGACGCGTTTGAGGCCCTGAAGGCACTGGCGGATGAGAAAGAGAAATTCGACATTGTGGTGCTGGACCCGCCGGCGCTGATTCCTCGCCGCCGTGACCAGAAAGCCGGTGAGCAGGCCTATGCTCGGCTGAATCAGCTGGGACTGCGGTTGCTGGAGCGGGATGGGTTGCTGATTTCCGCATCCTGTTCGATGCATCTGTCCCAGGACAAACTGGTCGATATCATTCGTGGCAGCGGTCGTAAGATTGATCGGTTTGTTCAGCTGCTGGAGCAGGGCCACCAGGCGCCGGACCACCCGGTGATTCCGGGCATTCCGGAAACGGATTACATCAAATCGTGCTTTGTGCGGTCTTTGACTGGTTTTTTCTAGCCTTCAAGTTTCGGGCAAGCCCACCAGCGGGTACAGTGCTCCGGGATACGCTGTGAATACGTCCCTGTACGCTCGACAAAAACATCCCTGTTTTTGACGATCCCGGAGCACTGTACCCGCTGGCGGGCCCAAAGTTCGGCAGTTAGTCTCTGAGAGACATCACTTTCCAGCCATTCTCCACAGCCAGCTTTGCCAGTGTCGGGTCCGGGTCAACGGCCACAGGGTTGTCGACTTTTCTCAGCAATGGCGCGTCATTGTGGGAGTCGCTGTAGAACCAGGCGCCTTCCAGTGTCTCGCTGTTCGAAGCCAGCCAGTCGTTCAGGCGGGTGACTTTGCCGTCCTGAAAGCTGGGGGTGCCTGCCACTTCGCCCGTATAGCGGCCATTGATCATTTCCGGATCGGTGGCGATCAAATGCTCAATGCCCAGGAGCTCCGCAACCGGTTCGGTGACGAAGCGGTTAGTGGCGGTGATGATCATCAGGGTATGGCCCTGATTTCGGTGCTTTTCCAGCAACCGGAAAGCTTTATCCTGCAGCATGGGGCGGACCTTTTTGTTCATGAAACGGTCGCGCCAGGCCAGCAAGTCCTCCATGGAATGTTTTGCCAGGGGCTGCAGGGCAAAGCCGAGGTAATGCAGGATGTCCAGTTCGCCGTTCAGGTACTCCTGATAGAAGCGATCATTGGCCTTGCGGTACTCCTCGGCATCTACAATGCCTTCCTCCACCAGAAATTCGCCCCAGGCGTGGTCGCTGTCTCCTGCGAGCAGGGTGTTATCAAGGTCAAAGATCGCAAGCGTCAAGGGTGTTACCTCCGGTCATGGCAGGGGTTGGTGGAAAGGTCACAGTCTACCATGACACATCGGTGACGGCTTCGTTTGCCGAACCCTTGGGATTCTGTAAGAATGATAGCAACTTGGACAATTCCGACCGGTCAATTTTTGCACTGGTCCGCCGACTTTTAAGAGGACTGTGCCGTGATCGACTCAGACGGTTTCAGACCCAACGTCGGAATCATTCTGGCCAACCACAGGGGCGAGGTTCTCTGGGCTAGGCGAATAGGGCAGGACTCCTGGCAGTTCCCGCAGGGCGGTATCCAGTACAACGAATCGCCGGAAGACGCGTTGTATCGGGAACTGGGGGAAGAGATAGGCTTGAGTGCGGCGGATGTCGAAATCATCAGCTGTACCCGGGGCTGGCTGAGGTATCGCCTCCCGCGGCGGATGGTGCGGCATAACTCGCATCCCGTGTGTGTGGGACAAAAACAGAAATGGTTCCTGCTGAGGATGTTATCGCCGGATGCGCAAGTGCGCGTTGACGGCACCGATTCGCCGGAATTCGACGGCTGGCAGTGGGTGAGCTACTGGTACCCCCTGGGACAGGTGGTCTCATTCAAGCGTGAAGTGTACAGACGTGCGCTGAGGGAGCTTGCACCGCGATTGTTCTATAACATGGAGCAGTGGCATCGGAGCGAGCAGAACCGGCGCTTAAAGGACCAACAGAAATGACGGGCTGAAACCGCCATGCTGAGCATACTGCGAAATCTGGTACAAGAGGTAAACAGCGCCCGCGACCTGCAGGAAGCGCTGGAGATCATTGTATCGCGGGTGCAGAAAGCCATGGGGACCGAAGTCTGCTCCGTCTACCTGCTGGATCCGGCGACCAACCGCTACATCCTGATGGCCACCGAAGGGCTCTACAGCAAAGCAGTGGGGCAGGTCAGCCTGGCCTATTCTGAGGGTCTTGTCGGTCTGGTTGGCTCCCGCGAGGAGCCGATCAACCTGGAAGATGCGCCATCCCATCCCCGTTATCGCTACTTTCCGGAAACCGGTGAAGAGCGCTTCCGTTCTTTTCTTGGTGTGCCCATCATTCACCACCGCCGCGTGCTTGGTGTGCTGGTGGTCCAGCAGCGTGAGAGTTCCCGCTGTTTCGATGAGGGCGAAGAAGCCTTCCTGGTTACGGTATCCGCGCAGTTGGCCGGCGTTATTGCTCACAGTGAGGCAACTGGCGCCATCAGCGGTCTGTCCCTGACCGGGGAAGAGACCAAGGATGTCAGTTTCAGCGGCGTGCCCGGCGCGCCGGGTGTGGCCATCGGCAAAGGCGTGGTGGTTTATCCGGCGGCGGATCTTGATGTGGTTCCCGAAAAGCCGACGGATGATATCGATCTGGAACTGGAGCAGTTTGCAGGAGCTGTGACCGCCGTCCGCGAAGATATCGAACGGGTCGCCAATCGCCTTGCCTCCCAGCTACGCCCGGAAGAGCAGGCGCTGTTTGACGTGTATTTGCGGATGCTGGGGGATGACGCCATGCCCGGCGAGGTCGCCAACAAGATCCGTGAAGGTTTTTGGGCGCAGGGCGCGTTGAAGCAGGTCGTTCAGCAGTATGTGCGCCACTTCGAGATGATGGATGACCACTACCTGCAGGAGCGGGCGGTGGATATCCGCGACCTCGGTCGTCGGTTGCTGTCGCACTTGCAGGAAGGTGAACAGAAAGACCAGGTTTACCCTGAGCGAACCGTCCTGGTGAGTGAAGAGCTGACGCCTGCCATGCTGGGTGAGGTGCCGAAGGGACAGCTGGTGGGCCTGGTGTCGGTCAAGGGGTCCAGTAACTCCCACGTTGCTATCCTTGCCCGTGCGATGGGTGTGCCCACTGTCATGGGGCTGGTGGATATCCCGGTTAACCAGCTTGATGGCCGGGAACTCATTGTTGACGGTTTCGAGGGGCAAATTTTTGCTTCGCCCTCCGACGATCTCCGGTCCTATTACCAGGAAATCTGTGACGAGGAAGACGAGCTGATCAAGGGGCTCGAGGTCCTGCGTGACAAACCCTGTGAGACCATCGACGGCCATCGGGTATCGTTACTCGTCAACACCGGTCTGATGACCGACGTTGTCCGCTCCCTGAATCATGGCGCTGAAGGCATTGGTCTTTATCGCACCGAAGTGCCGTTCATGATCAAGGATCGCTTTCCCTCCGAGCAGGAACAGCGTGAGTATTACCGCGAACAGCTGGAGGCCTTTGCGCCCAGCCCGGTGACCATGCGCACTCTGGACATCGGCGGTGACAAGGCACTGACCTATTTCCCGATCGAGGAAGAGAACCCCTTCCTGGGCTGGCGCGGTATCCGGGTGACCCTGGATCATCCGGAGATCTTCCTGGTGCAGGTGCGAGCCATGCTCAAGGCCAGTGAGGGGCTGAACAACCTGCAGATCATGTTGCCGATGATCAGCAACATCTCGGAAGTGGAAGAGTCGCTGCACCTGATTTACCGGGTATACCACGAGGTCAGGGAGGAAGGTTACGAGATCCATATGCCCAAGGTTGGCGTCATGGTGGAAATTCCGGCTGCGGTTTACCAGATCCGTGAGCTGGCGGACCGGGTGGATTTCCTCTCGGTTGGCTCCAACGATCTGACCCAGTACCTGCTGGCGGTTGATCGCAACAACCCCCGGGTTGCCCAGTTGTATCATTCTTACCACCCGGCTGTGCTCCAGGCGCTGGTTCGTATTGCGCAGGACGCTCATTCTGTCGGTAAGCCGGTTGGTATATGCGGTGAGCTGGCCGGTGATCCCGGCGGCGCCCTGTTGCTGATGGCCATGGGATACGATTCCCTGTCGATGAATGCCGCGAGCCTGCCCAAGGTCAAATCAGTGATTCGCAGTATCAGCCGTGAGTGGGCCAGCCAGCTGCTAGAGGACGTGCTGCTGCTGGACTCGCCGCATGTCATCAAGAGTTGTGTGGACCTGGCATTGCGCAACGCCGGGTTCGGCCGTTACCTCCGCCCCGGAAAGTCGACTACGAAAGCGTTGGCCGCGCAGGCCGCTTCCTGAGTTGCTGATGGGTTGGCGCCGGATAATAGGGTGTAAGCTCTAAAACCGGTTGGTATCGTGCGGAAACGCAGTAAATAAAAAACCCGGAAGGGAAAGTTGTATGACGTCAGCGACCACTGAGACTAAATCGAAACCCCGCATCGGCCTGGCGCTTGGCGGTGGCGGCCCGTTGGGCGGCATCTATGAGATTGGTGCCCTGCGTGCGCTGGACGAAGCTCTCGATGGTCTCGATTTCAATAACATCGATGTTTATGTCGGTGTGAATGCTGGTTCCTTCGCGGCAGCGAACCTGGCGAACCAGATGACAACCGCGCAGTTGTGTCGTATTTTTGTACGCAATGAGGCCGAGGTACACCCCTTCCACCCGGAAGTGTTCTATCGCCCGGCCCTTCGCGAATTTGGTGGTCGCCTGCTCGCTGTGCCCGGGTTGCTGACAACGGCGGTCCGTCGCTTCATCAATAACCCTTACGATCAAAGCCTGCTGGAAGCGATGACTATTCTTGCTCAGGCAGCGCCTGCAGGACTGTTTGATAACGAGGGGCTGCATGAGTACCTGCAGCGTGCGTTCACCATGCTCGGGCGCACCAATGATTTTCGCCAACTCAAGCGCAGCCTCTACATTGTGGCAGCGGATGTCGAGAGCACCGACGCCGTCTGTTTCGGAGCGCCAGGCTTTGACCATGTGCCGATTTCCCGTGCGATACAGGCCAGTATGTCCTCTCCAGGCCTGTATGTGCCGGTAAACATTGATGGCCGCTACTACGTGGACGGCACCCTGCGTAAAGGGCTTCACGCCTCGGTGGCGTTTGAAGACGGTGCCGACCTAGTGTTTGCGGTGAACCCCCAGGTGCCGATTGACGCCAGCGCGGCGGTCAGGACCGGGACCATGAAACCGGGTGAGCTGACCCGCTCGGGCATGCCAAACCTGCTGGCGCAGATGTTCCGGACCATGGTGTATTCCCGCATGCAGTCCGGCATTGCCCAGTACGCGCGGGATTACCCGGACAAGGATATTCTGCTGTTCGAGCCCACCCGTGACGATGCCAAGCTGTTTTTCTCCAACGTGTTCAGTTTCCAGTCCCGCCGGATGGTGTGTGAGCACGCCTACCAGATGACCCGTCGAGACCTGCTGGCCCGCGCGGACGAGTTGGAGCCGAGGCTGGCGAAATACGGCATCAAGCTGCGCCGTGACCGCCTTGAGGACGAGCAGCGCACCATCAGTACCAGTCTGTATGGGGAAATGTTGCCGTTGTATGTGGCGAAGGGGCGTAAAAAACAGGCGCAGAAGGGCAAGCTGGTGAGCGGGCTTGAGAACGTGACGCACCTGTTCTCGCGCGCGGAGTAGAAGCTGGCGGTGGGGCGTGCGGCCTTGTTGTTGGATTACGCTTTGCTAATCCAACCTACCTGCATGACCACACGCTCTACCCGTAGGTCGGATTTACCGGTGAACGGCACAATGAGCGAAGCGTAATCCGACAATTGGCCATCACGGTCAGTGGTAGGTCGGATTAGGCGAAGCCGTAATCCGACATCATCAGCGTTAGAGTATATAGCGGCTCAGATCTTCATCTTCCGCCAGTTCCCCAAGCTTCTCATCCACGAATGCCGCTGTTACCTCAAAGCCGTCGGTAACGTTGTCACCTGCTTCGTAGGACAGGCTTTCCAGCAGTCGTTCAAGCACGGTATGCAGGCGGCGCGCACCGATATTCTCGGTGGTTTCATTTACTTTCCAGGCCACTTCCGCAATCCGGGTAATAGCATCTTCGGCGAAGGTCAGTTTCACGCCTTCTGTGCCCATCAGTGCCTCGTATTGTTGCACCAGCGAGGCATCCGGCTCGGTCAGGATGCGCTTGAAGTCATCTGGGGTCAGAGCCTGTAGCTCAACCCGGATCGGCAGGCGGCCCTGGAGTTCCGGAATCAGGTCTGATGGCTTGGACAGGTGGAATGCGCCAGAGGCAATGAACAGGATGTGATCCGTGCGGACAGCGCCGTATTTAGTGCTGACGGTGCTGCCTTCTATCAATGGCAACAGATCCCGCTGCACGCCTTCCCGGGAAACATCAGACGACGTATTCTCGGAGCGCTTGGCGACCTTGTCGATTTCATCGAGGAACACGATACCGTTCTGTTCGACCGACTGAACCGCCTTCTGCTTGATCTCTTCCTCGTTCACCAGCTTGGCGGCTTCCTCGTCCTGAACCTGCTTCAGGGCATCCGCCACTTTGATTTTGCGGGTTTTGCGCTTGTCTGAGGACATATTGGAGAACATGTTTTGCAACTGGCTGGTCATTTCTTCCATGCCAGGAGGCGCCATGATCTCAACGCCCGCTCCACCACTGCGCAGGTCGATCTCGATTTCCTTGTCATCCAGTTCGCCTTCGCGCAACTTTTTACGGAACAGCTGACGGGTGGAGGATTCCCCATCGGTGCGCTGACTGTCTTCCTTGAAGTCCCGGGCCGGTGGCAGCAGGGCATCGAGGATACGCTCTTCTGCTGCGTCGAGGGCGCGATGCTCGTGACGCTTCTTTTCTTTCTCGCGAAGCATCTTCACTGCCATGTCCGCCAGATCACGGATGATGGATTCCACATCGCGGCCGACATAGCCCACCTCGGTAAACTTGGTGGCCTCGACTTTCAGAAACGGGGCATCAGCGAGTTTTGCCAGGCGGCGGGCAATCTCGGTTTTGCCCACGCCGGTGGGGCCGATCATCAGGATGTTCTTGGGGGTGATTTCCTCTCGCAGGCTGCTGTCCAGCTGCATGCGACGCCAGCGGTTCCGCAGCGCAATGGCAACCGCCCGCTTGGCTTCTTCCTGACCTACGATGTGTTTGTTGAGTTCGTGAACGATCTCACGGGGAGTCATTGCAGACATGGTTGCTCCGAATCAGTCGTTGGCAGAAAGCACTTCAAGGGTGCGATTGTGGTTGGTGTAGATGCAGATGTCGGCGGCTATATCCAGGCCTTTCTCCACAACCTCACTGGCTTTCAGGTCGGTGTTCTCAAGCAGGGCGCGGGCCGAGGCCTGCGCGAATGGGCCGCCGGAGCCGATGGCAATCAGACCCTGTTCCGGCTCGATAACATCGCCGTTGCCGGTAATGATCAGCGAGGCGGTTTTATCGGCGACGGCCAGGAGCGCTTCAAGTCGGCGCAGGGCGCGATCCGTTCGCCATTCCTTGGCCAGCTCTACCGCTGCTCGCGTCAGGTTGCCCTGATGTTTCTCCAGTTGGGCTTCAAAGCGCTCGAACAGGGTAAAGGCATCGGCGGTGCCGCCGGCGAATCCTGCCAGTACCTTGCCGTTATACAGGCGGCGAACCTTGCGGGCATTGCCTTTCATTACGGTGTTGCCAAGGGATACCTGGCCATCGCCACCCATGGCGACTTCGTCATCGCGCCTGACGGAAAGAATGGTAGTCATGTGGGCTCCAGTTGCCTGATGAAAAACGGTATTCAGCAGTTATGGAGGCGGGTGGTTTTTTTTCAAGGGCGCAGAGGGAGCAGGCTGGGTGGACAGTCATGCAAAGAGGGCCATTCAGCCCTCTTTGGGTATTTTCCGCACCAGTGGTTCGATATTGATGGAGACCAGCTTGTCGATGGCGGAATTCATCTGGCTGCGGGAATTGAACGGCCCCACATTGACCCGGTACCAGGTGCTGCCGCTATCGAGGTCAATTCGCTGGACGTTGGCCCGAAGCCCCTGGAAAGCAATCTGTGCGCGCTGGCGCTCAGCATCCTGTTGGCTACGGAACGAGCCGGACTGGATCAGGTACCGAAAGTCCTGCTTGGCCGGCCCCGGGGTGTACTCTTCCACTTTGGGCGGTACGACCTCGCTTTCAGGAAGCATTTCGTAAAAGCGGTATCGCTGCTTTTCTTCCTCGCCAGACGCGCTTTTTTGCTCCTTGGCAGGCGGAGCCTTGGGGGCCGTTGTTCCACTGCCTTGCCGGGCAGGCTCGGGGGCAGGGAGTGAATTGAGATAGGCAATAAAGCCGATAAAGCCCCCGACCGCGGCCAGTGACAGGATCCACTTCAGAGACAGTCCCCCGCGCTGCCCGCGAGCCGGTGTTGGCTGCTCTGAGCGGCGGCTTGCCGGTTTGCTGCTCCGCTGCGTCCGGGCATTGTTCCTGGCGCCCTTGCGGGGCGATGCCGCGGCCTTCCCTCTGGGATTCTTGCGAGCGTAATCTCGGGACATATCCTGGTGCTTCCTGTCTTACATTTCTTCCGGGGCGCTGACGCCCAGCAGCTCCAGCCCGTTGGCGATGACCTGGCGTACGGCCAGGTACAGGCTGATGCGGGCGTCCCGCACGGCGGTGTCCTCAATCAACACCTTGTGAGCGTTGTAGTAGGTGTGGAACTGTCCCGCCAGGTCCCGCAGGTAATGAGTCAGATGGTGCGGTTCCCGCTGGGCGGCGGAGTTGGCGATCAGTTCCGGGTATTTTGCCAGCTGATTCGCCAGTTCCTTTTCCTCATCCAGAGTCAGCAACGACAGGTCGCCCTGGCACTCGTTCCAGCCCCGGTTGACGCCTTCCTCGGACAGCTTGCGCAGCACACTGCAAATACGCGCATGGGCATATTGAATGTAGTAGACCGGGTTTTCATTGGTCTGGGAGCGGGCCAGGTCAATGTCGAAGGTCAATTGCGAGTCGACCCGGCGGGCCGCCAGGAAGAACCGGGTGGCATCCCGGCCCACTTCGTCAATCAGGTCACGCACGGTGACATAGCTTCCGGCACGCTTCGAAATTTTCACTTCCTGCCCGGAGCGGGTCACCATCACCATCTGGTGCAGCACATAATCCGGCCAGCCTGTGGGGATGTCTGCCTGCAATGCCTGGAGCCCGGCGCGGACACGGGTGACAGTGGAGTGGTGATCCGCACCCTGCTCATTGATCACGGTGGTGAAACCGCGCTGCCATTTGTCCAGGTGGTAGGCCACGTCTGGCAGGAAGTAGGTGTAGCCACCATCCTTCTTGCGCATCACGCGATCCTTGTCGTCACCGAACTCCGTGGTTTTCAGCCACAGGGCACCCTCGTGCTCGTAGGTGTAGCCGTTTTCCTGCAGGCGCTGAACGGTGGCTTCCACCTTGCCTTCCTCGTACAGGGAAGACTCGAGGAAGTAGACATCAAATTCGACGCCAAAGGCCTTGAGGTCAAGGTCCTGCTCCCGGCGCAGGTAGGCGACGGCAAACTCGCGGATAGCATCCATATCCTCCGGGTCGGCCTTGCCGGTGACTTCCCGGTCATCCGCCGTAACGGTTTCGCCGGCAAGGTAGGCCTTGGCGACATCGATGATGTAATCGCCGCGATAGCCATCGGCCGGCCAGTTGGCATCCTCGGGCGTCAGACCTTTGACCCGTGACTGCACCGACAGGGCGAGGTTGTTGATCTGGGCGCCGGCGTCGTTGTAGTAGAATTCGCGGGTGACGTCATAGCCGTTGGCCTCAAGCAGCCGGCACAGGCAGTCGCCAATGGCCGCGCCACGGCCATGCCCCACATGCAGCGGGCCTGTCGGGTTGGCGGATACGAACTCCACCTGCACCTTTTCGTCCTGGCCGTTGCGGTTACGGCCAAACTGATCCGCTTCCTCCAGAATGGTATTAACCACACCAAAGGCGCTGGCGGTGCTCATGAAGAAGTTGATGAAACCGGGCCCGGCGATTTCCACTTTCTCCACCGCAGAACTCTCCGGAAGTCGGTCCACCAGGGCCTCGGCCAGCTGTCGCGGTGGGCAGCCCGCTGCCTTGGCAGCCACAAGAGCGATGTTGCAGGCATAGTCACCATGGGATTTGTCCTTGGTGTTGCCCACTTGCGGGGTGAATGACTGGTCCGCCGGCAGGGTGCCTTCGGACTGCAGTGTGGCCAGCGCGGACTGGAGCAGATCGGATACGGTCTCTTTCATGCTGTCGGACGACTCGGTTTACAGGAGAATTGGAGTAAGGCGGGACGCCGCCGGGAATCGAAGGCGGGTATTATCGCGGAAACTGAAGCCGCAAGCAAAAGGCCTGTTCGCCTCAGCCGGTTTCCTGGGGGTCCACATCAATCATCCACTTCACGCCCGCCGGCAGCTTCTGTTGGTCAAGGTTCTGGCAGAGATGGCCCAGCACGTGGTTGAGCCGCTTGCGATTGTCGCAGCACAGCACCAGTTGTGCGCGATGGCGATCGGCGCGTCTGGCGATGAGCGCGGGAAGTGGTCCCCAGACCTCATTGCCTGTCACGCGGGCTTGTGGTTTGATCATATCCAGCAATGCCAGGCTTTTTTCCATGGTATCTGCCTCGGCCCGGAATATGGCCATGGCGCGAAACGGGGGGAACTGCCCGGTTTCCCGCTCTGCCAGCAGCTGGTCGGCCAGGGTGAGGTAATGGCCGCGGCACAGGGATTTCAGGATCGGGTGGTCGCTGTGGCAGGTCTGAACCAGTACCTGCCCGGACTTCTCGCCACGACCGGCGCGCCCGCTCACTTGAAGCAGGGTTTGAATCAGCTGCTCCGGTGCTCGGAAATCCACGCTGAACAGGCCGCCGTCGGCATTCACTACAATGACCAGGGTAACGTTCGGGAAGTCGTGGCCCTTGGCCAGCATCTGGGTGCCGACCAGGATGCAGGGCTTACCGGTATTTACCTTTTTCAGGATGCCCTGAATGCTGCCCTTGCGTTGGGTGCTGTCCCTGTCCACCCGCACCACTGGCGTCTCGGGGAAAGCTGTCGCCAGTATGTCCTCGGTTCGCTCCGTGCCCTGCCCAACGGGCTTGAACGCCTCACTCTGGCATTTGGGGCAGTGCTCCGTGGCGGCGGTCTGATAATCGCAGTGGTGACAGCGCATGGCGCGGTCCCGGCGATGGTAGGTCAGGCGTGTATCGCAGCGGGGGCATTCCACCATGTGACCGCAGTCGAAGCACATCATGACCGGGGCGAATCCGCGCCTGTTCACGAAAACCAGGGCTTGCTGTCCATCGGCCAGGCATTGATCGATGGCCTGCAGGGCGGGGCGGGAGAGGCCGCCTTCCAGAGGGCGGCTGCGAATGTCCAGCAGGTTGATGGCGGGTGGGCTCGCGTTGCCTGCCCGCTCTTCCAGTCTGATGAGCTGATACTTTCCAGTCAGCGCGTTCTGGTAGGATTCGAGAGACGGTGTTGCGGAACCAAGAATGACCGGGCACTGATTCAGGTGTGCCCGGTATACCGCCATGTCCCGCCCGGAGTACCGGAAGCCTTCTCCCTGCTTGTAGGAGCTGTCGTGTTCTTCATCTACGATAATCGTCTTCAGTCCGGTAAAGGGCAGCAGTACCGCCGAGCGGGTACCGATCAGGATGACCGGCTCGCCATGGCGGATTTTTAGCCAGGTCGACAGGCGCTCGCCATCATTCAGGGCTGAGTGCCAGACGACGATTCGTTGACCAAAATAACGCTGGAACCTGGCGACAGTCTGTGGCGTCAGGTTGATTTCAGGCACCAGCACCAGTGCCTGGGCTGAGGCGCTCAACTGCTGTTTCAGGTAATGCAGGTAGAGTTCGGTTTTTCCGCTTCCGGTGATGCCGTACACAAGCGAAGCGGAAAAACCGGTGTCGGGGGCTGGAATCTGATCTGCGGCCGCCTGTTGTGCCGGTGATAGCGTCGGTCCCGGTTGTGTGCTGGCAGTGTCGTTTGGATTCTCCGTGGGTTTGGCGGCTTCTGTTTCCTCGATGAGTTCCCGCTTATGCAGTGCCCGGATTTGCTCCCGGCTGAAGCCGGCAGCCGTCAGGTTCGAGGTGCTGGCGCCATGCGGTTGCCTCTGTAGCCATGCCAGCAGTGCTCGCTGGCGGTGAGCGTTGCCGGCGAGTGCCTCCGGGCCGGCGGTTGCTTTCCACCAGGTGTCCTGCTTTGCCGTTGCAGGCCGGCCACGGCGCAGAGCCGGGGGCAGGGCAGTGAACAGGCATTCTCCCAGGGGGTGCTGGTAATAGTCCGACGCCCATGCCAGCAACTGGAAGGTTTCGGCGGGCAGTGCCGGCCAGGGCTCGTAAGCCGAATGCACCGGCTTCAGCGTGATTCCCTGAGGTGGTTCCACGCCGGTTTCAACAATCAGCCCCGTGGCTGACTGCCTGCCAAAGGGGATGCTGACGCGCTGTCCCGGTTCAAGCTCAAGGTTGTTAGGTATCTGGTAATCAAAGAGCCTTCGCAGTGGGCGGTTGAGGGCGATACGCGCGGTTGATGGGGGGCGTTCTGGCACACTGGAACTCCGCTGTGGTGAAGCTGTCACGGTATTTGCGTATCCTTGATGTTGCCTGCGCACAGGCCCGGGCAATGAATCGGGCTGATAGGCCCCGGGGTTGGGACTTGCCTGCCGTAGCGTTTGCAAGTAAGATTCGCGGTCTGTTTCCGGCAGGGCATGATTGTGCCCCGTCTTCTCAATTGATTCAAATATGCGGTGCCTGGCACCCGGAGCATCAAGCTCCCGTGATCAGGTAGCGGCATGACCGACAGAGGTTCGCCATGAAAGAAGGTATCCACCCCAAGTACGAAGACATTACCGCTACCTGTTCCTGCGGTAACGTGATCAAGACCCGCTCTACCATCGGGCACGACCTGCAGCTGGACGTGTGCTCCCAGTGCCATCCGTTCTACACTGGCAAGCAGAAAGTGATGGATACCGGTGGTCGTATCGACCGTTTCCAGAAGCGTTTCGGCGGCCGCATTGGTGGCAAGAAGAGCTGAAGCCGCATCTGGTTACAAAAAAAGCGCCCTTGTGGCGCTTTTTTTATGGCTGAGTGCTCCTGATGAGGTGGTCTGAGCTCCTTCTGTACGCAGTTTGCCCTATTGACTGTTCAGTAATTGCTCAGCCAGCCCTTGTCTGATGTACGCCTTCGCGCCATAATGGCGCGCTCCGCTGGGACGAGTCCCGGCGGTTTATTACCTCTTAAACGTGACAAACGGAACAGTGGCAATGTCTCAAGATCTGAAAGAAGCAGCCCTTGAATATCACGCCAAGCCGCGGCCTGGTAAGCTGAGTGTTGAAATCACCAAGCCGACCCAGACTTCCCGCGACCTTTCCCTGGCGTACAGCCCCGGGGTTGCCGAGCCGGTCCGCGAGATCGCGAAGGACCCCGAGAACGCTTACAAATACACTGCCAAGGGTAACCTGGTAGCTGTTATTTCTGACGGTTCTGCCATTCTTGGTCTGGGTAACCTTGGCCCCTTGGCGAGCAAGCCGGTTATGGAAGGCAAAGGCGTACTGTTCAAGCGCTTTGCTGGTATTGACGTCTTTGATATCGAGGTCAATTCCGAAAGCCCTCAGGCGTTTATTGAAACCGTAGAGCGTATCGCCGATACCTTCGGTGGTATCAACCTGGAAGACATCAAAGCGCCGGAGTGCTTCGAGATCGAGCGCGCTCTGATCGAGAAGTGCAATGTGCCTATCTTCCACGATGATCAGCACGGCACCGCGATTGTAACGGCGGCCGGCATGATCAACGCTCTGGAGCTTCAAGGTAAAAAGATTGAAGACGCAAAAGTGGTGTGCCTGGGTGCAGGTGCTGCTGCAATTGCCTGCATGAAGCTGCTGATCAGCTGCGGTATTCGCTCTGAAAACATCTTCATGCTCGACCGCAAGGGTGTGATCCACTCTGGTCGTGATGATCTGAATCAGTACAAGGCCATGTTCGCCAACGATACTGACCGTCGTACCCTGGACGACGCAATCGATGGTGCCGATGTCTTCCTGGGGCTGTCCGGCCCGGATCTGCTGACCGCGGATCAGTTGAAGAAGATGGCGCCAAACCCGATTGTGTTCGCCTGCTCCAACCCGGATCCCGAGATCAGCCCGGAAGTTGCCCTGGCAACCCGCGATGACCTGATCATGGCAACCGGTCGTTCGGATTACCCGAACCAGGTGAACAACGTGCTGGGCTTCCCGTTCATTTTCCGTGGTGCTCTGGACGTACGTGCCACCGCCATCAATGAGGAAATGAAGGTCGCGGCGGTTCACGCAATCCGCGAGCTGGCGAAAGAGCCGGTGCCGCAGGAAATCTGCGAGGCCTATGATGTGGCCACGTTCGAGTTCGGCAGGGAGTACATCATTCCGAAGCCGATGGATGTGCGCCTGCTGGAAGTGGTTCCGGCGGCGGTTGCCCGCGCAGCGGTTGATTCCGGTGTTGCCCGCAACCCTTACCCGGCCCACTACCCGCTCAAGTCCATGGATGAGATCCAGTAAGTCCCGGCTTGTTTGCTGAGCACAAAAAAACCGGCGGTGATCCCGCCGGTTTTTTTGTGCCTTGATGTTTTCTCAGAATATCTGCCGCGACAGGTCATCGTCGCCGTTGTTGCCGTTGCCAGACTGATCGCGCGAATCCAGAGGTGGTGGGGCGTCTTCCTCTCTGAAGAGCTCAAAGATGCCATCCTGCCCCGGTCTCGCACGCTTGCCAGTGTCCGGGTCAATGCGCACGTTGACAATGCCGTTAGGGCGGGGCATCAGTGATGAGGGCGCGCCGTCGAGCGCGACTTTCATGTAGTCCATCCAGATGGGCAGCGCTGTGCTGGCGCCGAATTCCCGGCGGCCGAGAGGGGCGGGTTGGTCAAAGCCGACCCAGGCTGTAGTGGCGATGTCGTGGTTGTAGCCGGCAAACCAGGTATCCCGCTGTTCGTTGGTCGTGCCTGTCTTGCCAGCCAGGTCGCTGCGCCCCAGTGCCAAGGCCCGGCGGCCCGTGCCCATCTTGATCACATCTCTCATGATGGAGTGCATGATGTATACGCTGCGTTCATCTGCCAGGCGTCGGGCTACCTGCACGGAGTGTGGTTCGTCTGCCGGGGTTTCCGTGTCTGCTTCCTGCGTCTTGTCGTCACAGTTCCTGTCGCAGAGGATAACCTCCGGAGCGCGGAAGAGTTCCTCGTTGTTGACATCCGAGATGCTGCGAATCAGGAAGGGCTGAACGTCATAGCCGCCATTGGCAATAACCGCAAAGCCTCTGGCCAGCTCCATGGGGGTAAGGAGTCCGCTGCCCAGCGACAGTGAGAGATCTTTCTGCATGTCGCTGGTGGGAATCTTGAGCTGTTCCAGGTAGTCCAGAGTGGTCTGGATGCCCAGATCGCGAAGCAGCCGGATGGACACCAGGTTCCGGGACTGGTACAGCGCCTGACGCAGGCGGGTAGGGCCGTAAAATTGGCCGGAAGAGTTCTGCGGGCGCCACGATGTTTCCAGCTCTTCGTCGTCAAAGACGATAGGGGCATCGTTATAGATGGTGGCCGGCGTCATACCGCTTTCCAGGGCAGCAAGATAGAGGAAGGGCTTGAAGGTGGAGCCTGGCTGCCGTTTTGCCTGGGTTGCCCGGTTATATTTGCTCTGGCTGAAGCTGTAACCGCCGGCGAGCGCTTCGATGGCGCCAGTGTCCGAGTCAAGGGAGATCAGGGCGCCTTCCACGCGTGGGACCTGTGCCAGTTCCACCTTGCGGATATCGATGGTTTCAATCTGCCCGTTGCCTTCAGTGTCCGGTTCCTGGCCGTCGGCCATTGCATTCAGTGCGGGTTCCGCTGCCGGCTTGACGTAGACCACGTCGCCAACGCTGACGACGTCCGAAGGTTTCTCCGGTTTCGGGCCGGTCAGGTTTTCGGTGCGATAGCGGCGGGCCCAGGTCATGGTTTCAAAGGCCATGGTCGTTTTGCCAAGGGTGCGGGCAAAGAGCTCGACTTCTCCCTCGTCGTCCTGGACGCGAGTCACGATCGCGGGAATCAGTGATTCAACCCTTGGGTAATTGGCTATCAGTTGTTCAAGATTCTCTGGCTGAAGCTCCGATTGCTCTATCTGACCGATGGGGCCGCGAAAACCGTGCCGGCGGTCATAAGCTTCGAGGCCGTTGCGTAAGGCGAGAGTAGCCTGCTGTTGTTTCTTGCTGTCAACGGTGAGGGTGACCTTGTAGCCATCGGTGTAGGCCTTGTCTCCGAATCGACGCACCATTTCGGTTCTTGCCATTTCGGCAACGAAGTCAGCATCCACTTCGGTATCGGCGGCATTGTAACTGGCCGTCAGTGGCGCAGAGGCAGCAAGCTCGTAGGCATCCTCGGTAATGTATCCGAGGTCCTTCATACGACCCAGAATCCAGTTGCGGCGAATCTGTGCCCGCTCGGGGTTGGCCAGCGGATTGTAGGCTGAAGGCGCTTTCGGCAATCCGGCAAGCATCGCCATCTGGGCGAGTGACAGATCAGCGACAGGCTTGTCGTAATAGACCTGTGCCGCCGCCGCGATCCCGTAGGCGCGATTGCCCAGGTAGATTTTATTCAGGTACAGCTCCAGAATGCGTTCCTTGCTAAGTTCACGTTCTATCTGAAGTGCAAGAAGTATCTCATTGAACTTCCGAATAAAGGTTCTGTCGCGTGACAAAAAGTAATTTTTTGCAACCTGCATAGTGATGGTGCTGCCCCCGGACTGGATCTCGCCAGTGGACACCAGTTCGATGGCAGCCCGCAGCAGGCCTTTGAAGTCGACCCCGAAGTGCTCGTAGAAACGGGCGTCTTCAGCGGCCATAAAGGCATGTAACTGAATTGTAGGGATCTGTTCGATTGTGACCGGTGCCCTTCTCTTTTCACCGAATTCTGCTATTAATCTGTTGTCCGCGCTGTAGACCCTCAGCGGTGTCTGCAACTTGATATCAAGAAGCTGATCCACGGGGGGGAGTCCGGGGCGAAGGTAAAGATAAAAGCCTGACGCAACGATTGTCGAAAGGCTTAAACCGGTGACAAATAACCAGGCAAACAGGCGGGATGTACGTAACAAATGAGACATTTTTTTCTGACAACTGTTGGATATAGGTCTATCATTTGAGAAATTGCTTTAGGAAGGATGAGTCGCTTCACCGTCGCAATGCTTCTCAATTTAAGGAGAACTCGCATTGTAGACGGAAAACTGAAGAAATTCTCTTAAATAAAAAACACATATGTTACTTAACCGGGTGCATGTAACCAGGTATAGGGTGAGCGCGTGTTCGGATTGTTAGGAAAAAAATCCAGTGCCGTGTTGGGGGTGGATATCAGCTCCAGCTCGGTCAAGCTGTTGGAACTCTCAAAGCACGGCGACCGTTACAGGGTCGAAAGCTATGCAGTGGAGCCTTTACCGGCCAACGCTGTCGTTGAGAAAAATATAACGGATGTCGAGGCGGTCGGCGAAGTCCTCAAGCGCGTCGCCTCCAAGTCCCGTACCGGTGTGAAACAGGTTGCTGTGGCTGTTTCGGGCTCTGCCGTCATCACCAAGGTTATCCAGATGGATGGCGGCCTGAACGAGTTTGAAATGGAAGATCAGATCACGCTGGAAGCGGATCAATACATTCCATACCCTCTGGACGAAGTCGCCATCGACTTCGAAGTGCAGGGTCCTTCTGAAACCAATCCCGATCAGGTCGATGTGCTTCTGGCGGCATGCCGTAAGGAGAACGTGGATATTCGGGAGGATGCGCTGGAGATTGCCTCGCTGACAACCAAGGTTGTCGATGTTGAGGCCTATGCGCTTGAGCGGGCCTACTCACTCATTGAGCCCCAGCTCGATTCCCAGGGAGAAGAGCTGATCGTCGCCATCGTTGACGTTGGCGCCACCATGACCACGCTCAGTGTTCTGGCGGAAGGTCGGACGGTGTATACCCGGGAGCAGATTTTCGGTGGCAAGCAGCTGACTGAGGAGATCCAGCGGCGTTACGGCTTGTCGATTGAAGAGGCGGGGCTCGCCAAGAAGCAGGGTGGGCTACCGGATGACTATGAGTCAGAGGTCCTGACCCCGTTCCGGGAAGCGGTCGTGCAGCAGGTTGCCCGCGCCCTGCAGTTTTTCTTTGGTGCGAGCCAGTACAACGCGGTTGACTACGTGATTCTCGCCGGTGGTACTGCCTCGATACAGGGGCTGACAGAAATGGTCGAAGAAAAAACAGGAACTCCGACCCTGGTCGCCAACCCCTTTGCCGATATGGCGGTAGGTTCCAGGGTAAACGCATCGGCACTCGGTAATGACGCACCGTCGCTGATGATTGCGTGTGGGCTGGCGATGAGGAGCTTTGACTGATGGCAAAGATTAACCTCAGACCCTGGCGCGAAGAGCTTCGGGCCGAGAAACAGAAGCAATTTGTGGTGATGATCCTGGGCGCTGCCATCGTGGCTGCAGGCCTGGCGTTCCTCTGGAAAACGGACCTGGACAACCGGATTGCCTATCAGCAGTCCCGCAACGCCTATATCGAAACTGCGACCAAACAACTGGACGAGCAGATCCGGGAAATTGAGAACCTGAAGAGAAAGCGTGACGAGCTGCTGTCTCGCATGCAGGTGATTCAGGATCTGCAGGGCAAACGCCCGGTGATCGTCCGCGTGTTTGACGAGTTGGTGAGGACGTTGCCAGATGGCCTTTTCTACACCGACCTCAAGAAAACCGGTGACCGTGTCGATATTGTCGGCATGGCTGAGTCCAATAGCCGGATTTCCACATTGATGAGGCGTTTTGACGAATCGGACTGGTTTACCGATCCGAATCTCTCAAATGTCGCGGCAGCGGATAACCGCCGGGCGGGCTACAGCCAGTTCAACCTGTCGGTCCAGCAACAAACACCAGAGCCCGAAGGGGAGGATAAGTAATGAGCCTCGCGGACTCACTTAAAAGTCTTAACGAGTTTGATATCAATGACCTTGATGTCAACAATGCGGGCATCTGGCCGGCGCCGGTAAAGGCAATTGTCGCCCTGCTTATTTTCGGCCTGATTCTGGGTGGCGGGTATTGGTTCTTTGTAAAAGACCAGTACGCCCAGTTGGAGCGGGTGGAGCGCACTGAGCAGGAATTAAGGAAGAAATACGAAGAAAAGGCCTACCAGGTAGCGAACCTTGAAGTTTTCAGGGCGCAGATGGAGGAAATGGAGGAAACCTTCGGGGCATTGGTGCGGCAACTGCCCAGTGAAACCGAGGTGCCGGGTTTGCTGGAAGACATTACCAACACAGCGCTGGGCAGTGGCCTGGCGTTGCAGGAGGTCAAGCTCCAGCCCGAACAGCGTCGCGATTTCTATTCGGAGTTGCCGATTAACATCCGGGTGTCCGGTTCCTACCACGAGCTGGCGTCGTTCGTCAGTAGTGTGGCGAGCTTGCCGCGTATTGTGACGCTGCACGATTTAACTATTAAACCAACTGGCGGGGACGGGGAACGACTTGATATGCAGGTTGTTGCCCGCACCTACCGCTACCGGGCTGGAGAATGAGCATGGCAGGACAGCATGCGGGAAAAGCCTGGCTGGGTATTTGTCTGGTATCCCTTTTGACAGCTTGTTCCCAGGGAAATGGTTTCTCTGATCTTGACAAATTCATGGC
The DNA here is from genome assembly GCF_050379435.1 of Marinobacter sp. DUT-3. Classification (NCBI taxonomy): domain Bacteria; kingdom Pseudomonadati; phylum Pseudomonadota; class Gammaproteobacteria; order Pseudomonadales; family Marinobacteraceae; genus Marinobacter; species Marinobacter sp. DUT-3. The sequence goes on along the minus strand of NZ_JBNRMG010000015.1, from coordinate 65,431 downwards.
TGATACCAGAGCCAAGCCAAGGGGCCACGTTGAGCCGTTGCCCGAATTCAAGGCGTACGAAGCGTTCAGCTATTCGGCTGCAGACCGGCGGGCACCGTTCGAGCCCCCGATTGACGTGCAACTGACTATGGTTGATGACGAGCCAGTGAGCGATGTCGAGCCCGATCTCGATCGCCCGCGGGAAGTGCTCGAGAATTTCGACCTGAAAAATCTGAATATGGTGGGTACGCTCACGGATGCATCCGGTGGCCTTTTTGCGCTGATTCGCGATAATGCGGGCGGTGTGCACAGGGTCCGGTCCGGAAACTATATGGGGCAGAATTACGGCAGAATTGTCGGAATCAGTGAAACCCATGTTGAGTTGATCGAAATCGTTCCCAATGGCCGGGGCGGATGGGTCGAGCGTCCTCGTTCCCTGTCCCTCGATGAAGACGAAGGCTAAGGAGCGGCAATATGAATACTGAAAGAACCATGCATGAACAAAAAAGTTTGGGGTCGAGGCTAGCGATGTTCAGAAAACTCAATGTATACGTCGGCGTGATTGCTCTGGGGTTGTTGTCCGGCCTGGCCAATGCGGTCACGCTGGAAGACGTGTCGTTTTCATCGTTACCTGGCGACAAGCTGGAAGTAACGCTGGAATTTGACGGCCAGCCCCCGGAACCAACGGGGTACACCATCGAGCGACCGGCCAGGATCGCGGTGGATCTGAAAGACACCATCAGCGGACTGAACAGTCGGAGTATGGGGCTCGGCTCCGGAAATGCCCAGAGCATGACCGTGGTGGAGACCAAGGACCGTACCCGCCTGATTTTCAATCTGGTGGAGCTGTCTCCCTATAACACGGTTCGTGAAGGTAACTCCCTGGTGATGACCATTGGCGGGGAGGGCAGCGGATCCTCTGCAATGACCTCCGGTGGCTCTTCTCAGCCGTCGGCAAGCTCATCATCTGCTCCCAGTCGCGATGGTGCGCTGGCGGGTGTTGATTTCCGTCGCGGAAAAGACGGCGAGGGGCAGGTTGTTGTCGACCTTGGTCGCTCCAGTACACCTGTCGATCTCTCCGAGTTGGGCGGCAAGATTCGTCTGACAATGGATGGCACGACGGTTCCCGAGAATTTGCGCCGTCGTCTGGACGTGACTGATTTCGCCACGCCAGTGACCCGGGTGGATACCTTTGTCGAAGGTGGCAATGCCGTTGTGGAAATTCGTCCGGAAGGGAATTATGACTACATTGCCTACCAGTCGGGCTCCCAGTTCACCGTAAGCGTCGAGAAACTGTCTGAAGAAGAGGCGGAAGAACGTCGTGAAGAAAAGTTCCCATATACCGGCGACAAGCTCTCACTGAATTTCCAGGATATTGAGGTCCGTTCGGTCTTGCAGCTGATTGCCGACTTTACCGGCCTGAACCTGGTGGCCAGTGATACCGTGAGCGGTAGCATCACACTCCGGTTGCAGAATGTGCCCTGGGATCAGGCTCTGGATCTGATTCTCAAGACCAAGGGACTGGACAAGCGCCAGATTGGCAATGTTCTTCTGGTTGCTCCGGCTGACGAAATTGCCGCGCGTGAGAAGCTTGAGCTGGAAACCAGCAAGCAGATAGCAGAACTGGCGCCGGTGCGTCTGGATATCATTCAGGTCAACTATGCCAAGGCCGCGGACATCGTGGCCCTGATTCAGGCTGACGAAGAGCTGATTTCCTCTCGTGGCTTTGTCTCTTCCGATGCCCGCACCAACACCATCAGTGTTCGTGAAACGTCCGAAAAACTGGAAGAAATTCGTCGTCTGGTCACCACCTGGGATGTGGCGGTTCGCCAGGTATCCATTGAGGCCAGGATCGTGCGTGCGCAGACCAACGTAGCCGAGAACCTCGGTATTCGTTGGGGCGGTGCGGCGTATGATGTCCGTGGTGACAGTGTGGTCGCCATTGGCGGTTCCCAGGGCTCCGTGGAAGAAGCTCGTCAGGCATCGCAGGATGGTAACGCCACGGCGGTTACTTTCCCGGGCGCATTGGCGGTAGATCTGGGTGTAACTGGCGATGGCGCATCCTCATTTGCTGTCGGTTGGGGCAGTGACGACTTCCTGGTGGACCTGGAGTTGTCTGCGCTTGAAAGCGATGGACAGGCGGAAGTGGTTTCCCAGCCGCGTGTGGTGACGGCTGACCGTCAGACGGCGAAGATCAAATCCGGTGAAGAAATTCCTTATCAGGAAGCTTCTTCCAGCGGTGCCACGTCGGTCTCCTTCAAGGAAGCCGCCCTGTCACTGGAAGTGACGCCGCAGATTACACCGGACGACAAGATCATCATGGATCTGGTGGTGAACCAGGATTCCCGTGGTGAAGTCACAGCGGGTATTCCGGCCATCAACACCAATGAGGTCACCACTCAGGTGTTGGTAGGAAATGGCGAGACAGTTGTCCTGGGTGGCATCTTCCAGTCAGAAGTGGCGACCCAGACCACCAAAACACCGTTCCTCGGCGACATTCCCTACCTGGGGCGGTTGTTCAAGCGCACTGAGCATATCGATGAGCGCAGTGAGCTGCTGATCTTTATCACTCCGAAAATCATCAAGAGTGACCTGATTCAGTAAGCTCTCTGGCAATAAAAGCCGCCGCTTCAAACCGGCGGCTTTTTTGTGTCCGAAAATCCGTGAAACTTATGGATTTCGCTGCCCTGTGCTATTCTCACCCGCCAGAACGTCTATGAGCTGAAGTTATGTCACTGCCAAAACGAATTGTCCTGGTTGGCCCCATGGGAGCGGGCAAGAGCACGATTGGCCGTATGCTTGCCAGAGAGCTGGGCTATCGTTTTCTGGACTCGGACAGGATTATTGAAGAGCGTTGCGGCGCCAATATCCCCTGGATTTTTGATGTGGAGGGAGAGGATGGTTTCCGTCAGCGCGAAACAGCCATGCTGGCAGAGCTGTCGGAATTACCTGACACAGTTCTCGCCACCGGGGGCGGTGCCGTCATGAAGCCGGAAAATCACGATCTCCTCAAGCGGGACGCCACCGTGATTTATCTTAGGACCTCAATAGAACAGCAAGTTGAACGAACGCGGAAAGACCGGAATCGGCCGCTGCTGCAGAACGACGACCCCGAAGCCGTGTTGCGCAGGTTGTTTGCTCTGCGGGACCCCATCTACACGAAATTGGCTGACATTGTCATGCACACCGACCGGAAGAGTCCGAGGTTGGTGGTGCGTCAGTTGGTAAACCGGATAAATCCGAAAACTCCGCGTCATCGTCGACAAGTAAGAAAGGAAGGCCGAAATCATGTGTAACGCCAGTCGGGAGCTTCAGGTTGACCTGGGCGATCGCAGCTACCCCATTGTTATAGGCGACGGGTTACTCGGGAAAACGGATCTGACGCCATACGTTGCCGGCAGTCAGGTAATGATTGTTACTAACGAGACGGTTGCCCCGCTGTACCTTGAGAAGGCCAGGGCCAACTTTCCCGGCAAAACGATTGATACGGTCGTGCTTCCCGACGGCGAGAAATACAAGGACTGGCAGACTCTGAATCTGATTTTCGATGCCTTGCTGGAGAAGCGCCATACCCGAAAAACCACATTGGTTGCCCTGGGAGGGGGGGTGGTTGGCGATATGACCGGGTTCGCGGCGGCCTGTTACCAGCGCGGCGTACCGTTTATCCAGATACCGACCACCCTGCTGTCGCAGGTGGATTCCTCGGTGGGCGGAAAAACCGGTATCAATCATCCGCTGGGCAAGAATATGATCGGCGCCTTTCACCAGCCTGAAATAGTGCTGATAGACGCGGACTCTCTGAAAACCCTTCCGCCACGGGAAGTATCGGCCGGTCTGGCTGAGGTGATCAAATATGGCCTGATCCGGGAGACCGGGTTTCTGAAGTGGCTGGAATCAGAAATGGATCGGTTATTGGCGCTGTCTCCGGAATCACTGGTTGAGGCTATTTACCGTTCCTGTGCCTGCAAGGCGGACGTTGTGGCCCAGGATGAGCGTGAAGGCGGACTGCGGGCCATTCTGAACCTGGGGCACACCTTCGGCCATGCCATCGAGACATATGCCGGCTACGGTAACTGGTTGCATGGCGAAGCAGTTGGTGCGGGTATGGTTATGGCAGCCGACCTGTCATGGCGGGAAGGCATGATTTCCGGGGCGGATGTCTCCCGCACCCGTGATCTGATTGCCAAGGCGGGTTTGCCGCTGGTGCCCCCGGCTGGAATGTCCCCTGCAGATTTCATGGATTTGATGTCGGTTGATAAAAAGAACGTAGACGGCGCCCTGCGTCTGGTTCTGCTCAGGGCCCTGGGTGATGCCTTTGTCACAGCGGACGCCGGTGCGGAACATCTTGCCGCCACCCTGGAGAGTTTTTGTGAGGGACGGGCTGATTAACCACGCACCAAATGAACCGAGCGCAACAGGGAATGACAGTGAACGATTCAGGACTGAATAGCCTGGAAGGCGGCGGTTTGTTTCCGAGGCTTCAGGAGCGTTATGGCCTGAGGGCCAATCCGCTGGAAATGGAAATGCCATTTTTCCCGGACGCGATGCGCCACCACGCTCTTGAGACACTCAGGCACCTCTGCGGGTTCGGCGATCTTGCCATACTGCTGACCGGAGATGCGGGTGCTGGCAAGACCCGATTGCTGGCGGAGTTGGTTCGAAGTGAATCGTCCCGTCTGGACTTCCATCGATTGTCCTCGGCATCGTTGACAAGCCTCCCCGCCCTGGCCCGGGGATTACTGTCGATAGCCCATAAGAGTCTGGAATCCACCGAAAGTCCCCGCGATGCCATTTATGGGTTTTTCCGCTGGTCTGAAACCCGGGTCCGTAAAGGCCAGCGTATGGTTTTGCTGGTTGATGATGCCGACCGGGCGTCACCCGAGTCGTTGCGTCTGTTGCTGTCGGCTTTTCTGGCTGCTGAGAGAGCGACCGCGGCTGTGCCGGTCTTTAGCGGCGCCAATGAACTGATCAGCATGCTGGGGTTGAGCGATGAGTCCACGGGGGTTCACCAGGTACACCTGCGCCCATTGACGGCAGAGGAAATCCGGTCGTACCTGGAGCCGCGCGTACATCGGGCTGGTGGTCGTGTGGACGACCTGTTAAGCCCTTCCAGGGTAAGGCGGATCCATCAACTGAGCCAAGGTAGCTTCTCGCGGCTTCAGCGAACTACCCCAGTAGTCTGGCTGGACATCGCACCCGCTTCCAAGGCCGGACGGTCGATAAGCCTGCAACCGCTTCTTGGTCTGAGATGGCCTGCCCTGGCTCTGGTGCTCCTTGCTGCTTCCTGGTGGATTGTGTCGCAGCAGTACGATGATTCGGTGGATCGGGAGGCGCAGGTAGCGAGCGAGCCGGACCGAATCCGGAAAAGTGTCACGATTGGCCCCGAGAGCCCGGAGGCGGGGTCGACCGTCGGGGAAAATAATAGCGAAATAGCTCTGGTGCAACCGGAAGTGGCGGTCAATACTGTTGAAGAGCCAGAGCCAGAGCCAGAGCCAGAGCCAGAGCCAGAGCCAGAGCCAGAGCCAGAGCCAGAGCCAGAGCCAGAGCCAGAGCCAGAGCCAGAGCCAGAGCCAGAGCCAGAGCCAGAGCCAGAGCCAACTGCGGAATCCCGCCCCGAGGTTGCAGTAGAGGATGCTGATGAGTTTGTTCCGGCCCTGGCCAGCCGGTTTGTGCCGGTTGATCAGGTTCGTGCCCGGGCAGGTCTGACGGCCCAGTTTGTGGCCGGATTCCGCGAGCAGACGGCAACGGACTTTCTTGAGCAATACCCCGGGCAGGAGGCGCTCTGGTACACCAGGACAACTCGTCAGGGCCGGGACTGGTTTGTGGTTTTCTATGGTGATTTTGACGGTGTGGGCGCTGTCCGTTCCGCCTTGAGCGAGTTACCCGAGGATTTGCGTTCCCGCGATACGTGGATTCGCCCATTCAGTGGTTTTTAACGCTGCTTTGGGCCCCTTTCCGGGGCTTTCGGGTGGCTTGTTACCAACCCGATAAAGTCTATTTAAATCAATGGGGTTAATGCATCTTTGGCCTTTCCTCACCCCTAAAATAACCAGACTTTAGATTGAGTACGTATTTGTACGTGTGTAGAATGTCCACCCCCCATTTTCAGTGTCAAAGGGTGGCTTTAACGGTACTTTATTATAACTCTTTGATTGAAAAGCATTTCTATGTGAGAGAACGCTTATGATGACAGGTTTGTATCATCCCGAAGAATTCAGGGACAACTGTGGTTTCGGACTGATCGCCCATATGAAAGGCGATGCCAGCCACAAGTTGTTGCAAACTGCCATCGAGTCGCTGACCTGCATGACCCACCGCGGTGGTATTGCGGCAGACGGAAAGACCGGTGATGGTTGCGGCCTGCTTATTCAAAGTCCCGATGCCTTCCTGCGCAAGGCCGCCAAGGCGGCGTTTGGCAAGGAACCCGGAGACCTGTTTGCCGTTGGTCAGGTTTTCCTGAACCCGGACGAATCCAAGGCAAAAGCCGGGCGGGATGCCATTGAGAAGCGTCTGACCGAGCAGGGCCTGGAAATTCTGGGCTGGCGGGAAGTGCCGACGGACAACAGTTGCCTGGGGCCCATGGCTCTGGATTGTCTGCCTCGTATCGAGCAGGTGTTTGTGGCACCGGCTGACAAGGCAGAGAAAGAGTTTGCAATCAGCCTGTTTATTGGCCGCCGCTACGCTGAGCGCGACATGGCGGATGATTCCGAATTCTATATCTGTAGCCTTTCCCACCGCACGCTGGCCTACAAAGGCCTGATGATGCCGGCTGATCTGGCGAACTTCTACAAGGATCTGGGCGATCCGGACCTCCAGACCGCCATATGCGTCTTCCACCAGCGCTTCTCCACCAACACCATGCCGCGCTGGCCGTTGGCCCAGCCATTTCGTTTCCTGGCGCACAACGGCGAGATCAATACCATCGATGGTAACCGCAACTGGGCCATTGCTCGTGCGGCCAAGTTCAGCTCTCCGGACCTGCCGGACCTTCAGACCCTGCAACCGTTGGTGAACCTGACCGGTTCCGACTCCTCAAGCATGGACAACATGCTGGAAGTGCTGCTGGCCGGTGGGGTAGATCTGTTCCGTGCGGTGCGGATGATGATTCCGCCCGCGTGGCAGAACGTGGACACCATGGATTCCAAGCTGCGTGCCTTCTACGAATACAACTCCATGCACATGGAGCCGTGGGACGGGCCGGCCGGCCTGGTATTCTCGGATGGCCGCTACGCGGTCTGTATGCTGGACCGGAATGGCCTGCGCCCGGCTCGCTGGGTCATCACCAAGGATGACTTTATTACACTGGCATCGGAAATCGGCACCTATGGCTATGAGCCCGATGACGTCGTGGCGAAAGGCCGGGTAGGGCCGGGCCAGATGTTGGCCGTAGATACCCAGACGGGCGAAGTCCTTCATACCCCGGACATTGACGAGCGCCTCAAGAATGCCCACCCGTACAAGCAGTGGCTGCGGGAGAATGCGCTGCGGGTTGAATCCACGTTGAATCAGGACACCCCTGAGTTCCGTTTGATGGACGCCGACGAGCTTCTGGTGCACCAGAAGATGTTCATGGTGTCCTTCGAGGAGCGTGATCAGGTGCTGCGCCCGCTGGCGGAGAATGGCCAGGAGGCCGTTGGTTCCATGGGCGACGATACCCCGATGGCGGTATTGTCCAGCAAGGTTCGTCACGTTGGTGACTACTTCCGTCAGAAATTTGCCCAGGTAACAAACCCGGCGATTGATCCGCTTCGGGAAGCGATTGTCATGTCGCTCGAGACTTGTCTGGGTTCTGAGCGTAATGTCTTCGAGGAAACACCGGAACATGCGGACCGGATCATTCTGACCACACCGGTGCTGTCGCCGGCCAAGTTCCTCAAGATCGCCAACAATGATCGCCCGGGGTTCGAGGTTGCCTACATTTCCATGGGGTACAGCCCGGAGATGGGGCTGGAGCAAGCCATACGCCGTGTCTGCGAAGAGGCCGAGGAAGCGACTCGCAATGGCAAGGTACTGCTGATCCTTTCCGACAAGGATCTCAAGGAAGGTGAACTGCCGGTGAACGCCCTGATGGCAACCGGCGCGGTTCATCACCACCTCGTTGCGCAGGGCCTGCGCTGTGATTCCAACATCATTGTGGAAACCGGCTGGGCACGGGATCCCCATCAGTTCGCCGTCCTGTTCGGCTTCGGTGCGACAGCGGTCTACCCGTACCTGGCGTATCAGGTACTGAATGACCTGATACGTACCGGTGAACTGCTGATGGATCCGATCGAGGCCAAGAACAACTATCGCAAGGGCATCAACAAGGGGCTGCTGAAGATCCTGTCCAAGATGGGTATCTCGACCATGACCTCTTACCGTGGCGCCCAGTTGTTCGAGGCCATCGGCCTTGCTGATGAAGTGGTCGACCTATGCTTCAAAGGTGTCCCCAGTCGTATCCAGGGCGCTGGATTCTTTGATTTCCAGCAGGATCAGGAGCAACTGGCAGCGGTAGCCTGGAAGCCCCGCAAGCCGGTATCCCAGGGTGGCCTGCTGAAGTACGTCCATGGTCAGGAATACCATGCCTTCAATCCGGATGTGGTCGGCAAGCTCCAGGAAGCAGTGATCAGCGGTGAATACGGTCACTACAAGGAATACGCGGGCCTGGTAAACGAGCGGCCAGTGGCGACCCTGCGGGATCTCCTTGGTTTCCGTCAGGACCTCAAGGCCATTGATATTGCCGAGGTTGAACCGGTCGAAAACATCTTCCCGCGCTTCGATTCCGCAGCCATGTCCCTGGGGGCGCTGTCCCCGGAGGCGCACGAGGCGCTGGCCGTCGCTATGAACACCCTGGGCGGGCGCTCCAACTCCGGTGAGGGTGGTGAAGACCCCGCCCGTTATGGCACCGAAAAGCGTTCCAAGATCAAGCAGGTGGCGTCTGGTCGTTTCGGTGTCACCGCCGAGTACCTGAGAAGTGCCGATGTCATGCAGATCAAGGTTGCCCAGGGTGCCAAGCCCGGCGAGGGTGGCCAGCTGCCGGGTGGCAAGGTAAACGACCTGATCGCGCGGCTGCGGTACTCCGTGCCCGGCGTGACGCTGATTTCGCCACCACCGCACCATGACATCTACTCGATCGAGGATCTGGCGCAGCTGATTTTCGATCTGAAGCAGGTGAATCCGAACGCGCTGGTGTCTGTGAAACTGGTCTCCGAGCCGGGTGTGGGCACGATTGCCGCTGGTGTGGCCAAGGCTTACGCCGACCTGATCACCGTGTCCGGTTACGACGGTGGTACCGCCGCGAGCCCACTGACCTCCATCCGTTACGCCGGTTCCCCTTGGGAGCTGGGGCTGACGGAAACCCAGCAGGCCCTGCGCGCCAACGATCTGCGTGGCAAGATTCGCCTGCAGACTGACGGCGGCATCAAAACCGGTCTGGACGTGGTTAAGGGCGCTATTCTCGGCGCCGAAAGCTTCGGCTTTGGTACGACGCCGATGGTGGCGCTGGGCTGTAAATACCTGCGAATCTGTCACCTGAACAACTGTGCCACCGGTGTGGCCACCCAGAATGAGCACCTCCGTGAAGAGCACTTCAAGGGTACGGTGGAAATGGCCATGAACTTCTTCCGCTTCGTTGCTGAAGAAACCCGCGAGTGGATGGCCAAGCTGGGAGTTCGCAGTCTGGAAGAGCTGGTGGGTCGGGTAGACCTGCTTGAGCGCCTGCCGGGTGATACAGAACGCCAGAAGAAGCTGGACCTGAGCCGCCTGCTGGCCAACGATCACATCCCTGCGGACAAGCCACAGACTTGTCAGGTAGAACGCAACCATCCGTTTGATGAAGGCGTGCTTGCCGAGCAGATGGTGAAAGATATTGCCGGGGCTATCGAAGAGAAGTCTGGCGGCGCATGGTCCTACCGTGTGACTAACTGCGACCGTTCCATCGGTGCGCGCCTGTCTGGTGAAATTGCCGCGAAGCATGGCAACCAGGGTATGATCGACGCACCGATTACCCTCGACCTGACCGGTACTGCCGGGCAGAGTTTCGGTGTCTGGAACGTCAGCGGTCTCAACCTGATTCTGGAAGGCGATGCCAACGACTACGTGGGCAAAGGGATGACCGGCGGCAAGCTGGTGGTCAAACCGCCCCGTGGCAGCAGCTTCAAGACCAATGAAACTTCTATCGTTGGCAACACCTGTCTGTACGGTGCGACCGGCGGCAAATTGTTTGCCGCAGGTACCGCAGGCGAGCGTTTCGCGGTACGTAACTCCGGCACCCACGCGGTTGTCGAGGGCACCGGCGACCACTGCTGTGAATACATGACCGGCGGGCTGGTGACGGTTCTCGGCTCTACCGGATACAACTTCGGTGCCGGTATGACCGGTGGCTTTGCCTATGTGCTGGATATGGATAACACTTTCGTGGACAAGTACAACCACGAACTGGTGGAAATCCAGCGCATCTCCCGTGAGGACATGGAGTCCTACCGTAATCACCTGCGTGGTGTTATCCGTGAGCATATCTCGGAGACCGGCAGTCAGTGGGCAGAGCACATTCTTGAAGATTTCGACGACTACATCGGCCGTTTCTGGCTGGTGAAACCCAAGGCTGCCAACCTGCGCAGCCTGCTGGCAAGCACTCGTGCGCGTCCGGAGTAAGCGGCTGTCGGATTACGCTTCGCTAATCCGACCTACGAGTGCCTTACTCCCGGAGTAGGCGCCAGACGGATCAGGGTTTGGGGTGCCCGCCACAACGCGGGGCCCCAGTCGAAATCGAGTTGATGAGAGCATCATGATGAAAGAACGACTGAATAACGACTTCCAGTTTGTCGAAGTAGGGCGCGTAGACCCGAAAAAGGTACCCGCAAAGAAGCGGAAGAAGGAATTCGGGGAAATCTATCACCCGTTCACTCAGGAAGAGGCTGCGCCACAGGCGCACCGCTGCCTGGAGTGTGGCAACCCATACTGTGAGTGGAAGTGCCCGGTACACAACTACATTCCTAACTGGCTGAAGCTGGTATCCGAAGGCAACATCATGCGGGCGGTGGAGCTGTGTCACCAGACCAACTCCCTGCCGGAAGTCTGTGGCCGGGTCTGCCCGCAGGACCGTCTTTGTGAGGGTGCCTGTACCCTGAATGACGGTTATGGCGCGGTTACCATCGGTTCTGTCGAGAAATACATTACCGATACCGCGTTCGCTCTGGGCTGGAAGCCGGACATGTCCGCCGTGAAGTGGACCGAAAAGAAGGTCGCCGTGATTGGTGCCGGCCCTGCGGGTCTGGGTTGTGCGGACGTTCTGGTGCGCAACGGTGTGAAACCGGTGGTATTCGATATTTACCCGGAAATTGGTGGCCTGCTGACCTTCGGTATTCCCGAGTTCAAGTTGGAAAAGTCCGTCATGACCCGCCGTCGCCAGGTGTTCGAGGAAATGGGTGTGGAATTCCGCCTGTCCACGGAGGTAGGCAAGGATGTGATGATGGAAGACATCCTTGAGGAATACGACGCCGTGTTCATGGGAATGGGTACCTACACCTACATGAAAGGCGGCTTCCCCGGGGAAGATCTGTCGGGTGTGTATGACGCCCTGCCGTTCCTGGTCTCCAACGTCAACCGCCGCCTCGGCTACGAGGAAAATGCGGATGATTTCATCGACATGAAAGGCAAGCGTGTAGTGGTCCTGGGTGGTGGTGACACTGCGATGGACTGCAACCGTACGTCCATTCGCCAGCAGGCAGAGAGCGTCACGTGTGCCTATCGCCGGGATGAGGCGAACATGCCGGGGTCCCGCAAGGAAGTGGCAAACGCCAAGGAAGAGGGCGTCAAGTTCATGTTCAACCGTCAGCCCATTGCCATCATTGGTGAAGACAAGGTGGAAGGGGTGAAGGTAGTTCAGACCCAGTTGGGTGAGCCTGACGAGAACGGCCGCCGCCGTCCGGAAGTGATTCCGGGCAGTGAAGAGGTGATCCCGGCCGACGTCGTGCTGGTGGCCTTCGGTTTCCGTCCAAGCCCGGCAGACTGGTTTGATGCGCAGAGCATCAACACCGATGATTCCGGTCGTGTGGCGGCGCCGGAAGAGTCTGAGTTTGCGTTCCAGACCAGCAACCAGAAGATTTTTGCCGGCGGTGACATGGTCCGCGGCTCCGATCTGGTCGTAACCGCTATCTGGGAAGGCCGTCAGGCCGCTGAAGGCATCCTGGATTACCTGGATATCTGAGGACGGACCTGATTCAGATCAGAAGGGCGGCTTGCTACGGGTAAGCCGCCCTTTTTTATTGTTGTAAACGGGGTATCATTGCAGCCCACATTTCACAGACCGAGAGCAGACTGGAAATCCTATGACCGAGCTGAAAAATGACCGCTTCCTGCGCGCATTGATGCGCCAGCCCGTTGATCGCACACCGGTGTGGATGATGCGTCAGGCCGGCCGTTACCTGCCAGAGTACCGTGCGACCCGCGCCCAGGCGGGGGATTTTCTCAGTCTCTGCAAGAACACGCCTCTGGCCTGTGAAGTCACGCTGCAGCCCCTGAAGCGGTATCCTCTGGATGCCGCCATCCTGTTCTCCGACATCCTGACCATCCCGGATGCTCTCGGGCTTGGCTTGTATTTCGAGACCGGTGAAGGTCCCAAGTTCAAGCATACGATCCGCTCTGAGGCCGACGTTGCAGCCTTGCCGACCGTGAAGGCCGAGGTGGACCTGGATTACGTGATGAACGCGGTATCCACCATCCGTGGCGCCCTCAACGGCAGTGTTCCGCTGATCGGTTTCTCCGGCAGTCCCTGGACGCTGGCCACTTACATGATCGAGGGCGGCTCCTCCAAGGATTTCCGCGAAGCCAAGAAACTGATGTACGGCCAGCCGGAGGTGATGCATCGCCTGCTGGATCACCTGGCGGACTGCGTCATCGATTACCTGAATGGCCAGATCAGGGCCGGTGCTCAGGCTGTCCAGATCTTTGATACCTGGGGCGGGGTGCTGAGCAGCTGGGCGTATGAAGAGTTCTCGCTGCGTTATATGAGGAAAATCGTGGGTGGCCTGATTCGCGAGAGCGAAGGTCGTCGCGTTCCGGTCATCCTGTTCACCAAGAACGGCGGCCAGTGGCTGGAATCCATCGCCGACTCCGGTGCTGACGCAGTGGGTCTGGACTGGACTACCGACATCGGCAACGCCCGCGCCCGCATCGGCGACCGGGTTGCCCTGCAGGGCAACATGGACCCAGCCATGCTATATGCACCGCCTGAGCGGATCCGACAGGAAGTGGCCGATATTCTGCGCCGCTTCGGTACCGGCCCGGGGCATATCTTCAACCTGGGGCACGGCATCACCCCGGATGTGGATCCGGAGCACGCCAAGGCGTTTATTGAGGCGGTGGTAGAGCTGAGTCCGGAGTATCACCGCTAACTCTGGTTTTCGCCGTCTCCTAGCCTGAGAGTTTGGTGGTAGCGGCCGTTGTGGGGCCCTTTCCAAAAACCGCTACGAGCACATCCATGTGCGCTTCTCTCCGGCCATCCATGGCCTCCGAAATTTTTGGAAAGGGCCCCACAACGGCCTCATCTTAACTGTCTTGGGATATCCAGCCGCGGCAATATCTCCGCTTGTGGGTCGGAGCTGACTTGTAGGTCGGATTAGGCACGCAAAGCGTGCCGTAATCCGACGCCTGCCACCAAACACCACCCCAAAAAACTCCTCTGGCTGCATCCCCCTGTCGGGTCTATAGTCATACAAAACAAGACCGGTAAACAGGAGTAACCACTTGCCGACTCAACCCCCTGAAAAACGACGATTTCACCGTATCGAATTTGATGCCCCCTGTGAGCTTCACTGCCAGGACAGCGTCTGGTTGACGGAAGTGTTGGATATTTCCCTGAAAGGCGTTCTGGTGAAAAGACCGAGTGATTGGAACGTGCCGCTAAACGAGCCGTGCGAGGTGATCATTCATCTGGACGACAATGAAACGGCCATTGTCATGGCGGTGGAACTCCGCCACGTGGAGTCGCAGCGGTTGGGCTTCAAGTGTCAGTACATCGACCTGGAAAGTGCGACTCATTTAAAGCGGCTTGTTGAGCTTAATCTGGGGGATCAGGCGTTGCTGGAGAGGGAGTTTGCGCATTTGATTGATTAGGGTGTCTGGTTTTGTCGGATTACGGCTTTGCCTAATCCGACCTACGTTGTTGCTTCCCACCTGAGTTTGCTTGCTATCTGGCGTTGAACGTCGGCGCTATCTCCTGAACTGGATGGGCGAGATTGGAAAAGCCTTTCCAAAAATTTCGGAGGCCATGGATGGCCGGAGAGAAGCGCACATGGATGTGCTCGTAGCGGTTTTTGGAAAGGCTTTTCCAATCTTGCCCCAGCACCAATCAAAGAAGTCTGGGGCAGTAGATTAAACCTCCTCCAAAGCCAAAAGCGCCTCACTAAGCTTGGTCACCGGCATCACCGTCATCCCCTCGACAGGCTTGCGAGGCACGTTGGCCTTGGGCACCAGTGCCCGGGTAAACCCGTGCTTGGAGGCCTCGTAGATCCGCTCCTGGCCGCTGGGTACCGGCCGAATCTCCCCGGACAGGCCGACTTCCCCGAAAATCACCAGATCCTGGGGCAGGGCGCGGTCGCGGAAGGACGAGACGATCGCCGCCAGCAGGGCCAGGTCAGCGCTGGTCTCGTTGACCTTGACGCCGCCGACCACGTTGACGAAGACATCCTGATCCGACACATGCATCCCGCCGTGGCGATGCAGCACCGCCAGCAACATCGCCAGCCGGTTCTGATCCAGACCGACGGCAACGCGCCGCGGATAGCCACCCTGGGCCATGTCCACCAGCGCCTGGATTTCCACCAGCATGGGCCGGGTGCCTTCCCAGACCACCATCACCACACTGCCGGGTGCAGCCTCCTCACCACGATTGAGGAAAATCGCGCTGGGGTTTTTCACTTCCTTCAGGCCCTGCTCCAGCATGGCAAATACGCCCAGCTCATTCACCGCGCCAAAACGGTTCTTGATGCCCCGCAGGGTGCGGTAGCGGCTGTCGCTGGACCCTTCCAGCAGGATGGAACAGTCGATCATGTGCTCCAGCACCTTCGGGCCGGCGAGGCTGCCGTCCTTGGTGACGTGGCCAACAAGGAACAGAATGGTGCCGGTCTGCTTGGCAAAGCGGGTCAGGTAGGCCGCGCTTTCGCGCACCTGGGAAACGCTGCCCGGAGCGGATTCAGTTTCGGCGACGTGCATCACCTGAATACTGTCCACCACCAGAATCCTCGGTTTCTCGGCCTCCGCCACCTGCATGACCCGCTCGACGCTGGTTTCCGACAGCATTTTCAGGTCTTTGGTGGGCAACCCCAGGCGCTTGGCGCGCATGGCCACCTGTTGCAGGGATTCCTCACCTGTTACATACAGAGCGGGAACGCTTGCGGCCAGATGGCAGACGGCCTGAAGCAGCAGGGTACTCTTGCCGGCGCCGGGGTGACCGCCCATCAGAACGGCAGAGCCCGCTACCAGGCCGCCACCCAGCACCCGGTCAAACTCCTGCATGCCGGAGCTGATGCGTGGCTGTTCGGCCAGGCTGACATCGTCCAGGCTCTGGACTTCTGACAGACTGCCGGCAAAGCCCTCGAAGCGGGCACCGCGGGCGCCTTTGGCATTGCTGCTGACGCCGCGTACTTCGCTGATGGTGTTCCAGGCCTGGCAGGCCGTGCACTGGCCCTGCCATTTGGAATAGTCTGCACCGCATTCGGTGCAGACGTAGGCGGTTTTGGGTTTTGCCATCAGGCCAGCTTCTTGTACTTCATGCGCTGGGGCTGCATGGCGGAATCCCCCTTACGCTTCTTGAAGTCCTCATCGTACTCCGTGAAGTTACCTTCGAAGTACACCACTTCTCCGTCGTCCTCGAACGCCAGGATGTGGCTGGCTACACGGTCCAGGAACCAGCGATCGTGCGAGATCACCAGGGCAGAGCCCGGGAAGTTGAGCAGGGCTTCCTCCAGGGCGCGCAGGGTTTCCACATCCAGGTCGTTGGTCGGTTCGTCAAGCAGCAGCACGTTGCCGCCTTCTTTGAGGAGCTTGGCCAGGTGCAGGCGGTTACGCTCACCACCGGACAGGTCGCCAACCCGTTTCTGCTGGTCACTGCCCTTGAAGTTGAAGCGTCCCACGTAAGCCCGGGACGGGGTCTCGTAGTTGCCAACCTTGATAATATCGTTGCCGTCGGAAAGCTCTTCCCACACGGTTTTGCTGCCATCCAGGTCGCGCATCTGGTCCACGTAGGCCAGTTCCACGGTCTCGCCCAAGGTAATGTCGCCGGAGTCGGGCTTGTCGTAGCCCGCAACCATCTTGAACAGTGTGGATTTGCCGGCGCCGTTGCCACCGATAATCCCCACAATGGCTCCGGGCGGTACGCTGAAGGACACGTCTTCGTACAGCAGGCGGTCACCGAAGGACTTGCTGATGCCGTCCACTTCGATCACCTTGTTGCCCAGGCGTGGTCCCGGCGGAATGTACAGCTCGTTGGTTTCATTGCGCTTCTGGAATTCCTGGGAGCTCATCTCCTCAAAGCGGGCCAGGCGGGCCTTGCTCTTGGACTGACGGCCCTTGGCGTTGCTGCGCACCCATTCCAGTTCCTGCTTGATGGCTTTCTGATGGGAGGCTTCCTGCTTGGACTCCATCTCCAGACGCTTTTCCTTGTTCTCCAGCCACTGACTGTAGTTGCCTTCAAACGGAATGCCCTGGCCGCGGTCCAGTTCCAGGATCCAGCCGGCGACGTTGTCGAGGAAGTAGCGATCGTGGGTGATGGCAACCACGGTGCCTTCGTAGTCGTGCAGGAAGCGCTCGAGCCAGGCCACGGATTCCGCATCCAGGTGGTTGGTGGGCTCATCCAGCAGCAACATGTCCGGGCCGGACAGCAGCAGGCGGCACAGGGCCACCCGGCGGCGTTCACCGCCGGACAGCACGCTTACTTTCTGATCCCACGGCGGGAGGCGCAATGCGTCGGCGGCGACTTCCATCTTGCGTTCGATGTCATGGCCGTCGGTGGCCTGAATGTAGGCTTCCAGTTCGCCCTGCTTCTTGGCGAGGGCATCAAAATCCGCATCCGGTTCGGCATAGGCGGCGTAAACCTGATCCAGTTCTGCCAATGCGTCGTGGACGCCAGAGACTGACTCATCGACGATTTCCTTGACGGTTTTCTCTTCGTCCAGCTCCGGCTCCTGGGGCAGGTAGCCCACATTGATGCCGGGTTGGGGGCGGGCCTCGCCGATGTAATCCTGGTCGATGCCCGCCATAATGCGGAGCAGGGTGGACTTACCGGCACCGTTGAGACCGAGTACGCCAATCTTGGCGCCCGGGAAGAAGCTCAGGGAAATGTCCTTGAGGATTTCACGCTTGGGCGGAACCACCTTGCCCACGCGGTTCATGGTGTATACGTACTGGGCCATAACTGGCTGTGTCCTCTGTTGTATTCGGAGGTAAATAAAGGGAATGATCAGATTAGCCCCGTAAGGTAGCGAAACCCGCAGGCTATGGCAATTGCGGGAAATCGATGGCCGGAAGCGGGAAGGGGGCGAAAATTGCGGTGTGACGGTTTCTGCGGAGGGGCCGCAGGCGCTATAAAGGATGATTTTTTACCCATTTGTAAGATAGAATAGCCGCCCAAATTTTTCGGGCAGCTAAGCACACAGGGGCAGCGCATCCATGTTTAATCGTGATATGAAAATCGCCGGCTTTGACGACGAACTCTGGAACGCCATGCAGGCGGAAGAAAAGCGTCAGGAAGCTCACATCGAGCTGATTGCGTCAGAAAACTACACCAGCCCGCGGGTGATGGAAGCTCAGGGCAGTGTGCTCACCAACAAGTACGCCGAGGGCTACCCCGGTAAGCGCTACTACGGTGGCTGTGAGTTTGTCGACATTGCTGAAGACCTGGCAATTAACCGCGCCAAGGAGTTGTTCGGCGCTGCCTACGCCAACGTGCAGCCGCATTCGGGTTCCCAGGCCAATTCCGCAGTATTCATGGCGCTGCTGAAGCCCGGCGACACTGTGCTGGGCATGAGCCTCGCCCACGGCGGTCACCTGACTCATGGCGCCAGCGTGAACTTCTCCGGCAAGATCTACAATGCCGTCCAGTATGGTATCAACAACGATACCGGCCTGATCGACTACGATGAGGTTGAAGCCTTGGCGGTTGAGCACAAGCCGAAGATGATCATTGCAGGCTTTTCTGCTTACTCCCAGGAACTGGATTTTGCCCGTTTCCGCGAGATTGCGGACAAAGTGGGTGCTTACCTGTTTGTCGACATGGCTCACGTTGCCGGTCTGGTGGCTGCTGGCGTCTACCCGGACCCAGTTCCCCACGCCCACGTGGTTGCGACGACTACCCACAAGACCCTGCGCGGCCCACGCGGTGGCCTGATTCTGGCCTGCGACGATGCCGATCTGCAGAAAAAACTGAACTCCGCGGTTTTCCCGGGCGGCCAGGGCGGCCCGCTGATGCATGTGATCGCTGGCAAGGCTGTGTGCTTTAAAGAAGCCATGAGCGACGAGTTCAAAGCGTATCAGCAACAAGTTGTGAAGAACGCATCGGCCATGGCGGAAGTATTTATTGAGCGCGGTTACGATGTGGTTTCCGGTGGCACTAAAAACCACCTGTTCCTGGTCAGCCTGATCAAGCAGGACATTACCGGTAAGGATGCGGATGCAGCCCTGGGCCGTGCCCACATCACCGTCAACAAGAACGCGGTTCCCAATGATCCTCGCTCTCCGTTTGTGACTTCCGGTCTGCGTATCGGCACGCCGGCGGTGACCACCCGTGGTTTCGGCGAGACCGAGTGTCGCGACCTGGCGGGCTGGATGTGTGACATCCTCGACAACCTGGAAGACGACGCCGTGAATAGCCGTGTGCGCGAACAGGTTGAAGCCGTGTGTGCTCGCTTCCCGGTGTACGCGGGCTAAACTTCAGGCTAGGCAGGCCGGGCCGTCCCGTCGACGGCCCGGCTATTCTTTAACCGGTGACTCTTAACCCGGCTATTTTCCGGAGCTCCCGATTATGCACTGTCCGTTCTGTGGTGAAGCAGATACCAAGGTGATTGACTCACGGCTGGTGGCCGAGGGGGATCAGGTGCGTCGTCGCAGGGAGTGTCTGTCCTGCCGTGAGCGGTTCACAACCTTTGAGTCCGCCGAACTGGTGATGCCAAGGGTGGTCAAACAGGATGGCACGCGCCAGCCGTTTGACGAGGAAAAACTGCGTTCCGGCCTGATGAAAGCGCTGGAAAAGCGCCCGGTCAGTATTGAAGAAATCGATGCCGCGTTGAATCGCATCAAGTTCCGGTTGCGCGCCACCGGCGAGCGTGAAGTTAAATCCATGCAGCTCGGCGAGGAAGTCATGACTGAGCTTCGCCAACTGGACAAGGTAGCTTACGTTCGGTTTGCGTCGGTTTACCGGAGCTTCCAGGATATTAACGAATTCAAGGAAGAGATCGAGCGGCTGTCAGCCAATTCCGGCGAGGATCCGGTGGATGTGGCCAAGGTTCTGGCCGGTAACCACTCCTCCAAGGGCAAGGCATGATAGACGCCCAGGATATTGCGTTCATGGCCCGGGCGGTGCAACTGGCCTGGCGTGGGCGCTATTCGACACATCCGAATCCACGGGTGGGCTGTGTTATTGCCCGGGGCGGCAAGATCCTGGGGGAAGGCTGGCATGAGCGCGCCGGCGAGGCCCACGCTGAAATTCGCGCGCTGAGTCAGGCGGGCCCGGCGGCGCGGGGCGCAACGGCCTATGTGACTCTGGAACCGTGTAGTCACTTCGGCCGAACGCCTCCCTGTGCCAAGGCGTTGATTGAGGCCGGTGTCGCTCACGTATTTGCGGCCACCAAGGATCCCAATCCTTCCGTGTCCGGCCGGGGGCTGGACATGCTTCGGGAGGCCGGTATCCGGGTCACCGAAGGGATGATGGCGGACGAAGCGGCCCGGCTTAACCCCGGCTTTATGAAACGAATGAATTCCGGCCGGCCTTTTGTGCGGTTGAAGATGGCGGCCAGCCTGGATGGGCGTACGGCGATGGCTTCGGGTGAAAGCCAGTGGATTACCGGCCCGGACGCGCGCCGGGACGTACAGCGTCTGCGTGCCATCAGCGATGCAGTGCTGACTGGTGTTGGTACGGTGCTCGCCGACGATCCATCACTGACGGTCCGGCGCGAGGAGCTGGGGGACATTGGCGATGCCACCGAACCATCCCGTATGCCGCTGAGGGTGATCGCAGACCGTGATGCCCGCACACCATGTGGCGCAAACATTCTTCAGGGCGGGAATGTTCAAGTGTACTGTGCGTCCCCCACGTTGGCGACCGCGCCGGCCCAGGATCTTGCCGCGCTGGGAGTTAGTCTGACCGGGGTTGCCTGGAAGGATAATGGCGTCGATGTTGGTGAGCTGCTCGATTCCCTCGGCGAGTTGGGGATCAACGAATTACTGGTGGAAGCCGGGCCAACCCTGGCCGGTACCTTTATTGACGAACGCCTGGTGGATGAGCTCTGGCTGTACCAGGCTCCGGTGTTTTTGGGCAGCACGGGGCGGCCAACAGCCCACCTGCCACTGGACTCCATGGCGGATAAAGTACAATGGAAGGTGCTGGATCGCCGTCAGGTGGGTGAGGATCAGCGTCTGATCCTGGCGCCACGGTAACTCATACAATTCACGGTTTGTTGGTTGAGAGCTCTCGTTGGTTGAGGGCTCAGCTTCGGCAAACTGAAAGGGTGCAAAATACCTATGGCACTGAACAGCATAGAAGAGATCATTGAAGATATTCGTCAGGGCAAAATGGTGATCCTGATGGACGATGAGGACCGCGAAAATGAAGGCGACCTGGTGATGGCGGCTGAGCATTGCACGCCGGAAGCCATTAACTTCATGGCCCGTTTTGGTCGCGGTCTCATCTGCATGCCGATGACTCGTACCCGCTGCGAGCAGCTCGGGCTGCCGTTGATGGTTCAGCGGAATGCTTCCGGGTTCGGAACCAAATTTACCCTGTCCATTGAGGCGACCGAGGGCGTGACTACCGGTATTTCCGCTGCGGACCGGGCGCGTACCGTACAGGCCGCGGTGGCGAAGAATGCCAAGGCGTCCGATCTCGTTCAGCCAGGCCATATCTTCCCGCTGATGGCAGACCCCGGCGGTGTCCTGAGCCGCGCCGGCCATACCGAGGCGTCCTGTGACCTCGCTTCGCTGGCCGATTGCGAGCCGGCGGGTGTGATCTGCGAGATTATGAACGACGATGGCTCCATGGCCCGCCGTGAAGATCTCGAAAGATTCGCGGAACAGCATGATCTGAAAATTGGCACCATTGCCGATCTGATTCACTACCGTACGTTGAACGAGCGCACGATCGAGTGTGTTGAGAAATACGATCTGGACACGGAATACGGTGTATTCAACTTGCGGACTTATCGGGACAATATCCAGGGCTCGACACACCTGGCTATGGTCATGGGGGATATTAAACCTGATGAGCCTGTGCTGGTACGCGTACACATTACCGACACGCTGCGGGACCTGTTGGGTGCCCGTCGTGCCGATTCCCGCAGCTGGCCACTGCATCACGCCCTGGAAAAAGTGGCCGAGGACGGCCGGGGTGTGGTGGTTCTGCTGAACAGCGCCGAGGACAGCTATAATCTGGAAGACCGGATTCACGAGTTCTTCGGGGAGGAGCAGGCCGCTGCCGCAAAGGGCAGTTCCGGTGTTTACTTCACAGTGGGTACCGGTTCCCAGATCCTCAAAGACATTGGCGTGGGAAAAATGCGCCTGCTGAGTCCGCCGATCAAGTTTTCCGCGATTTCCGGTTTCGATCTGGAAGTGGAAGAATACGTACCCTATACCCCCGAATGATGAACCCGGCAGCGCTGATGTTCAGCGTTGCCCGTTAAGGAGCCTTTCATGGCAGATATCAAAGTAATTGAAGGCGACTTCACCCACTGCAGCGGCCGGTATGCCCTGGTGGTTGGTCGCTTTAACGGATTTGTGGTGGAAAGCCTGGTGGAGGGCGCTGTTGATACCCTGCGTCGTCACGGCATCGCTGACACCGACATTACCATCGTCCGTGTTCCCGGCGCCTACGAAATGCCGCTGGCCGTCAAGCGGGTGGCCGAAACCGGTGATCACGACGCGATCATTGCCCTCGGCGCGGTCATCCGTGGTGGCACCCCGCACTTTGATTATGTTGCTGGCGAAGCTTCCAGCGGTCTGGGTGCGGTCAGCCTGGAAACCGATGTACCGGTAACCTTCGGTGTGTTAACGGTGGATTCTATTGAGCAGGCCATTGAGCGCTCCGGCACCAAAGCTGGAAACAAGGGCGCGGAAGCCGCTATTACGGCCCTGGAAATGGTTAGCCTGTTCAAGAAGCTGGGTGAGTGATGAGCGCAACTGAAGACACCTCCCCGCAGCCGGGCGCCTCCGGGCAACCGAAAGCCGGTGACCGTCGCCGTGCCCGTGCCCTGGCCATGCAGGGACTTTATCAGCGCCATTTCAGCAAGAGCGCGATATCGGATATCGAATCCGAGTTCCTGGTCGACAACGACATGACCAAGGTGGATACCCTCTATTTCCGGGACTTGTTGCGCGGGGTTCACCGTGAGCAGGCCGAACTTGACCGGTTGCTGGAGCCGTTCCTCGACCGTCCCCTCAACGAAGTGGACCCGGTGGAATTGGCCATTGTCCGCCTTGGTGCCTATGAGCTGAAGCATCGCCTCGATGTGCCCTATAAGGTGGTCATCAACGAAGGCATTGAAATGGCTAAAAAGTTCGGGGGCACGGAAGGGCACAAGTTTGTAAACAGCATCCTCGACAAACTCAGTCGTCGCCTGCGGCTGGCTGAGACCCGCCCGCGCTAACGAATGGGTGAATTCGAGCTGATACGCCGCTATTTCAGCCCTCTCACCGGGCAGAGTCGCGCAGCCTCGTTGGTGCTTGGTCCGGGGGATGACTGTGCCATCGAGCGTGTCGCCTCTGGTAACGAGCTCGTTTTTTCCGTGGACACTCTGGTTGAGGGGGTTCACTTTCCCGCGGGTTATAACCCCGAACATCTTGGTTGGCGATCGCTGGCTGTGGCTGCCAGCGATCTGGCGGCCATGGGCGCACAACCTGTTTGCTTTACCCTGGCACTGACGTTGCCGGAAGCCTCGCCGGAATGGCTGGAGCGCTTTTCCCGCGGGCTTTCCCGGGCGTCCCGGGCCTTTGGCCTGGAGTTGGCGGGAGGCGATACGACCCGGGGACCGCTGACGCTCACCCTGCAGGTGCACGGTGAAGTGCCTGCAGGCGGCGCGATATTGCGTTCCGGTGCCGCCGAGGATGACTATCTGTGTGTGTCGGGAGTCCTTGGGGAAGCGGGCGCTGCACTGGACTATCTCGATACGGTGTCCCCGTCAGAGGATGAGCAGACGGTGCTGGAGCGATACCACGCTCCGGTGCCCAGGCTGGATCTGGGGATGGCCTTGCAAGGGGTGGCCAGCGCCGCCATCGATATCTCGGATGGCCTGTTGGCCGACCTTGGCCATATCCTGAAGGCCTCCGGTGTCGGGGCGCAGCTGGATTCTCAGTCGGTGCCTGTGTCCTCTGCGGTGACTCGCCTGAAAGGCGAGGAAGAAGCGCTCAGGCTCGCCCTGGAAGCCGGTGATGATTATGAGCTTTGCGTCGCGGTTCCCCGGGACGCATGGAGTAGCCTGCCAGACACGGTACGGGCGCAAATGACCATAATTGGTAAGGTAGTGCCCGGGAGTGGCATTACCGGTATTGAGGCTGCCCCGGTGGCTGGCGGATACGACCATTTCGGGAGTAAGTCATGAGTAATGATAACGATCTGCAGGAGCCTGAGTTTGCCGGGGCGCTGCTACCTCCCGGTTTTCTGCGTGATCCGGTGCACCTGCTGGCTTTTGGTTTTGGTAGTGGGGCGGCGCCACGGGCGCCCGGGACCTGGGGCAGCCTTGCGGCAATCCCGCTGTGGTTTGCCATTGCCTGGCTACCGCTCACGGCATATTGGGTTGTGGTTGCGATCGCCTTTATTGTGGGTATCTGGCTGTGTGGCAAGACAGCCCGTGACCTTAAAGTGCACGATCATGGCGGCATTGTCTGGGATGAATTTGTCGGCATGTGGATCGCCCTGGCGTTAATCCCTGACAATATATACGGGGTGTTGATGGCCTTTGCGTTGTTCCGGCTGTTTGATGTGGTCAAGCCCTGGCCCATTAGCTGGATTGACCGGCGAGCGCCTGGCGGCCTGGGCATCATGGTGGATGACGTGGTGGCGGGGTTTATGGCGCTGGGGTGCCTGTTTGCCATTGACCGGTGGTTGATGCCGATCATTGTCTGAACCGCTCAGCGGATGAGCCTTGCAGCCCGCTTCCTGTGAGTCAGTGTATCTGCTGCTGTTGCTCTTCGGGCAGCAACCGGACCACGTGCAGGAAACGTTTCAGGCCGATCTCCGCGCGGTCGCGGGTGGCGAACGGGCCGCTGTCGAAACCTTCCCTGGTAGTGAAGTACCATTTGCTTCCCACACAGAAAAAGCGGCTGCTGCGAAACGGTGCGGGCCCTTCTTCTCCGAGCCGACGTTGAGTGTCCATGGTGTCTCCTGTGCCCTGTCTTTTTTCTGGTTTTCGGGCTTCGTATTCCATTGGTCGGTTGTTTAAAATTAAATCAATTCTGGACGAATTCAACCGTTTTTTACGGGTTGTACGTCCTGAGTCTCATTCCGGGGTCTCCGCTGCGGGAATGGGAGCAGGAAACCTGGCTTTACCGTCTTGCCCTTGTCATTTGCACTCGTCAGAATGCCAGCAGATTGAACTCTTACACCACAAGGACTTTACATGAGTATTTATCACGTTTTGCGAGTTTTCAAGATGGCTGTGTCTCCGACATCCATCGGGCGCTTTTTTGCGTTCATTGTTGCGGCTGTATTCCTGGCAGGGTGTAGCTCAACCATGACCCGCGTTCAGACCTGGGACGGGGACGCTGCTGAGGGCGGCACGGCCCTGTTGGAAGCGCCTGGTGAAATCCGGGTGGCCAAGGTCAACGGTCGCAACATGGGTAACTTCCTCATGGATGATCTGGCACTGAATTACGATCTTCTGCCCGGCGAAAACCAGGTGGTGTTCAGTTACAAGACCATCTGGGCCAAGGCGGGTGTCGTGCGAAATGGCGAGTCAAAGGTTCACGTCGTACAGACAGAGCCTCACGCAGTCACTTTCACCGCCCAGGCTGGTGAAACCTACCGTTTCGATTTTGATAAGCCGGATTCCCGCCGGGAGGCGGAGGCATTACGTGAAGATTTCTCCGGTGTCATTGTGAACGAGGCTGGCGAAGAAGTGGCGCGCTTTGAGCCGTGGGATGGTGAATCTGTCGTTGCCGCTTCACCGGCACGCACGCCTGTTTCCGGTGATGCCTCTGCAACGGCCGACGCAGTCGATGGCAATACTCTCGAGCAACTGAAAGCGCTTTGGCACAAGGCCAGTGAAGAAGAAAAACGTACCTTTCTGCGGTGGGCGTTTGAATAAGCTCTGAGGCCAACCGCTTCCGTCAGCGCCGGAAGCGGTGAAGTGTTTTTTTCAGTAATCCTTCCAGCAGGGTCAGGGCCTCATCGGTGAGGGTCTGACCGTTCTCTGCCTGATCGTCCAGTTCCTCTTCCGATTCGGTCAGCGTGGCCGCTGCGTTCTCGATGGCAGTCAGGCTGTCCTCCAGTAACGGTTTCAGGGACTCACCGTCAGCGACCACATCCGGGCACAGAGTGAAGTTGATGGTCAGTCGTCCCTCATAGCTGACCGCTACAATCACCAGTCCCATGCTGTCAAACAGGGGGGAGGTGTTGTACTGCCGGACCAGGCGAGCCCCCTGAAGATACAGCGGCACCTGTGGTCCGGGTACGTTGGTGATGGGCAGGTTGAAGACCGGTTGATAGCGTTGTGCAATCTGTAACTCGGAATAGAGCCTGGCAGACAGGGCCAACATGGTGGATGGCAGTAACTCGGTGAGCCGGTCTGCAGCAATGGCCTCCCGGTATGGCTCCGATGCGACCGCGTTCCGGTGGATCTTGCGGATTCGGCGCGCGGGGTTGGGTTCGTTGGTGGCCAGGTCCAGCAGCATGGCCGACATCTGGTTGCCCGTTGCCATGCGCAAGCTGTTCGAGCGAACGGAGATCGGCGTCATGGCGACCAGGGATTTGTCCGGGTCGCCATCGTGGTTGACCTGATAGCGCCGGAGCGCTTCCGCGCACAACCCCAGCACCACGTCGTTCAGAGTGACGTTACCCAGGCTGGCCTTGATAGCCTTGAGGCGTGACAGATCGAGATCGGCGGCCACGATCTGCCGGTTGGCTGTGATCTGGCGATTGAAGGCGCTGTGGGGTGCCGAAAACAGGGGGAATGGCAGTGGCAGTTTGCGCATCTGGTTGTGAATCAGCCCCCGCGCGGTAACTTCTGCCGCGCTGATGGCCAGTGACGTGACCTGCAGGGGTTTGCGCAGCAGGTTGGCGCCCGTCTGCACAATGATTCTTTCCTCAGATGGCGCCGGTTTTGGGTGCCAGGGCCTGGGCTGTGGGATAGGTCTCGCCTGCGGCGTATATTCCAGTAGCTTGCCCATGATTTCCTCGCCACTGAAGGCGTCAATCGCCGCGTGATGGAGTTTGACGATCAGGGCGAACCCGTTGAGGCCGTCGTCATCCTCAGCGGCTGGAAAGCCGTCCACGAAGGTGATGTGCCAAAGTGGACGATCCCGTTTCAGCGGTTCCTCAAGGATCTTGGAGGCCAGCTCCATCAGGCCATGAGCACGCCCGTGCTCACCCAGGTTTACGTAAGCGAGGTGACGCTCAATGCTGAAATCGGGATCGTCAACCCAGTAGGGGCGACCGAGACGAAATGGAATTTTCTTCAGGCGCTGGCGAAATACCGGGACAACATGGAGGCGGCTGCGGAGATAGGCAACAAAGGTACTGAAGGCCAGGGGGGTGTCGCTACCGCGGCCATCGAACAGATAGATGCCCCCGATGTGCATGGGCGCCGTTTCCGACTCCAGGTAAAGAAAAGAGGCATCCAGTTCCGACAGCTGCCGCATGTTTGAACTCCGTTCGGCGTTGGTTTGCCGGCAGTATAAACGAGTTGCGCCGGATTCCGTTGGCTGTTTTGCCTGTTCCGCCCACGCCTCGGCGGCCACGTTGAACTCCCGGCTAGGTTTCAAGCCAGGAGGTCAGCTCCTCTGACTGGCTCAGGTAGTCCCAGAACCACATCAGGGCCTTGCCCTGATCTTCCGCGTGTCGTGCCAGGTGGAGCATGATGGGTTGGCGAACGTCGTGGACATCAAGTGCAATAAGCTGGCCTTCCCTTAGTTGCGAGCGAATCCTCGATTCCGGCAACCAGCCGACCCCCAGGCCCGCCTGTTGCACAGCGATCTTCTGGTCAATGTTGGCCACTGTGATGGTGCGCTGTCGCCGGAAGATGCCGGCGTGCCCCGGTGGCAGCGAGCGGGAGGTGTCCGCCGCGACCGCAGCCGGGTAGTGGGCAATGTCCTCTTCGGTCAACGGCTGGGGTACGGATGCGAGTGGGTGGTCGGGGGCAACGGCGTACACAAAGTTCATCCTGCCGAGTGCCTTGGTAGTAAAGGTGCCGGCTGGTTTGCTGAGCTGGTCGGCACCCACAATCAGGTCGACGCGGCGGCTTTGCAGTGCGTCCCAGGAGCCGGCAAAGACTTCCTCAATGATCTGCACTTCCACGGGAATGTCCAGGTCGTTGAATGTCTTTATGGCTGGAAACAGGCATTCCGCCGGGAGCAGGGAGTTGAAACCGATGCGCAGCCGGGTCTCCCAGCCCTGGGCCACCTGTTTGGTGGTGTGCGCCAGGTTCTCTGCCGCCTCCAGGAGGGTTCGACCTTCTTCCAGCAGGTAGCGTCCCGCCGGCGTCAGGGTAGCGCGATGGCCGCTACGGTCGTAGATGGCAATGTTCAGGTCTTCCTCGAGCTTTTGCACCGTGTAACTGATGGCGGAGGGAACCCGGAACAGTTCCCCGGCAGCGCCGGCGAAACTGCCTTTGCGGTCGATGGCATCGAGGACTTTGAGTGCGTCTATGGTGATGGCTGTATGCATGTTCGAATTATCTGAGGTAGTTGGCCAGAAATGCTTGTTTGAGAGGGTAGCAGGCTGACCGTTATTCTTCTTCAAATATTATCGGGTTCTGGAGAGGTAAATATTATGGGTCTTTTGGTTGACGGCAAATGGCACGATCAGTGGTATGACACCGGCAAGACCGGTGGCAAGTTTGAGCGGGAGGCCGCCCGGTTTCGCAACTGGGTAACGGCGGATGGATTGCCCGGTCCGGAAGGTGAGGGTGGTTTCAGGGCGGAGTCGGGTCGATACCACCTGTACGTATCCATGGCCTGCCCCTGGGCGCATCGCACCTTGATCTTCAGGAAGCTGAAGGGGCTGGAGAAGCATATCTCCGTGTCGGTGGTTCATCCGGACATGGTAGAGAATGGGTGGGAGTTCCGGCCTGGCGATGAGCAGCACAGGGATCATCTGCACGATTTCGAATTCCTGCGTCAGGTTTACACCCGTGCAGCGCCGGATTATTCCGGGCGGGTGACGGTGCCGACATTGTGGGACAAGGAAAAGCAGACCATTGTCAGCAACGAATCAGCCGAGATCATCCGGATGTTCAATTCCGCGTTTGATGGTCTTGATGGCGTGCGTGAGGAACTGGATTTCTACCCTGAACCTCTGCGAGGGGAGATAGAGGAGGTGAATGCCCGGGTGTATGACACCGTCAACAATGGTGTCTACAAGGCCGGGTTTGCCACCGCTCAGGATAAATACGAAGAGGCTTATGGTGCGCTGTTTGACTCACTCGACTGGCTGGAGGCGCGGTTGGCAAAACAGCGTTACCTGGTCGGAGGGCAACTGACCGAAGCGGACTGGCGTTTGTTCACGACGCTGATCCGGTTTGACGCGGTGTACTACAGCCACTTCAAGTGCAACCGGCAACGCATCGGGGACTTTCCGGCGCTGTCCGCGTATGTCCGGGATCTGTACCAGGTGCCGGGGGTGTCGGAGACGGTCGATATTGGTCAGATCAAACAGCACTACTACGTGAGCCAGCGTACCATCAACCCGACCCAGATTGTCCCTGTAGGGCCGCAGCTGGATTTTGAGACGCCCCACGGCAGAGAGCTCTTGAAGTGAGTCGCCAGAGTTGGTGCCAAAAGTAGAGGCTTCGATTCGGCGTGGGATGTCGGAATACGCGCCGCTAGGCGGCGCTAATCCGACAATCTTCTGTTCAAGGGAGGCTAGCTGACCCGGGCAACCGCAACTTCAGTCAGCAGCGCCAGGGCTTCTTTATAGTCGGATTCGGGAAGAATAGTGAGGCAGCCCGCCGCCAGGGCGGCCTGTTCCCTGGCTTTCGCCATGGTGTACTCCAGGGCGCCGGAGCTGTCGACGATCTGCAGGATGGCCGGCAGGTCATCCAGGCCGCCCTTGCGGATGGCCTGACGAATCAGTTGGCGTTCGTCCTCCACCCCTTTTTCCATGGCGTGGATCAGGGGCAGGGTGGTCTTGCCCTCGGCCAGGTCGTCGCCCACGTTCTTGCCCATGGCTTCGGCATCGCCACGGTAGTCCAGCACGTCGTCCACCAGCTGGAACGCCAGTCCCAGGTGTTTGCCGTAGTCCTTCAGGGCGTTTTCCTGGCGTTCATCGGCGCCGGCCAGCAAGGCGCCGGTGTGAGAAGCAGCCTCAAACAGCATGGCGGTCTTGTTGTGGATGACCTCCATATACTGCGCTTCGCTGAGATCCGGATTCTTTACGTTCATTAATTGCATCACCTCACCTTCGGCGATCACCGCTGTGGCGTGTGACAGCACGTCCATGATGCGCAGGCTTTGCAGTTCCACCATCATCTCGAATGCGCGGGCATAGAGGAAATCACCTACCAGCACGCTGGGTGCATTTCCCCACCGGGCGTTGGCGGTGCTGCGGCCCCGGCGCATGTCGGATGTGTCTACAACATCATCATGGAGCAGGGTGGCGGTGTGCAGGAATTCGATGACGGCGGCCAGTTTGAGATGGTCGTCCTTGTCATAACCCGCAGCCTGGCTGGATAGCAGGACCAGGAGTGGTCTCAGTCTTTTCCCGCCACTTTCAATAATATAGTGGGCTATTTTCTCCACCAGCGGGACGTCGGAAGAAAGCCGTTTGATGATCAGGTCGTTCACGCGGCTGAAATCATCCGCCACGGTGTCGTAGATGCGCTGGGCTGTCATGCGGCTTGTGGATCCCTTTCTGGTGTTTTCGTTGATGCTTCTGTCGATACTATTTGTTGATAATAAATAGGGCAGGAAGCGGCAATGCTAGGTACTGGGGCTTTCAGTGTCAACTTGGCTTGTATTACGGGGGCGGTTTTCGTACAATCACGCGCCCAACTCATCCCAACCTGCGCTCCCTGCTATAGGGTTGCCGAAGCGCTTCCCTTAGAACCAGGTGGATAAGAGCAGGGATGGGTCAATCGCGGAGAACGTTAATGTACGCAGTTATTGTTAGCGGTGGTAAGCAGCACCGTGTAAAAGAAGGCGAGACTCTGAAGCTGGAAAAGCTGGAAGTGGAAACCGGCGGTAACGTCGAGTTTGACCGCGTTCTGCTGATCGCCGATGGTGACAAGGTTCAGGTTGGCGCGCCGGTTGTTGATGGTGCCAAGGTGACAGCGGAAGTGGTAAACCACGGCCGTCACGACAAGATCCAGATCATCAAGTTCCGTCGTCGTAAGCATTCCATGAAGCGTCAGGGCCACCGTCAGTGGTTCACTGAAGTCAAGATCACGGGTATCCAGGGCTAAGACCCTCGAGTAACCCCTTAAATAAGGAGGCTTGTAATGGCTCATAAAAAGGCAGCAGGTAGTACCCGTAACGGTCGCGATTCCGAGTCGAAACGACTTGGTGTGAAGCGTTTCGGTGGTGAGACTGTTTCTGCAGGCAGCATCATCATTCGTCAGCGTGGCACTCGTTTCCACGCTGGTAGCAACGTAGGCATTGGCAAGGACCACACCCTGTTTGCGAAAGCAGACGGCCAGGTGAAGTTCGAAGTCAAAGGCCCGCAGAGCCGTAAGTTCGTGAGCATCGTTTCGGCTGCGTAAGCAGCGGCGATCCGGTTCTGTCGAACCTTGGATTGCTCTGGTGGTATCATCAGGGTAATCCGGAGCCCCGCAAAGCTTCCTAGAGGCTGCGGGGCTTTTTAGTTTATGCGCACAGCGCAAAGGGTAGACCCATGAAATTCGTAGACGAAGCCACCATCATCGTAGAAGCCGGCAAAGGCGGTCACGGCTGCCTCAGTTTCCGGCGAGAAAAGTACGTTCCCAAAGGTGGTCCCGATGGGGGCGATGGCGGGGATGGTGGTTCCGTGTATCTGGAGGCGGATGACGCGCTCAATACGCTCATTGATTACCGTTTCCAGCGCAAACACAAGGCGCAGAACGGTGAGCCGGGGTCCGGCCGGAATTGCACCGGCACCAAGGGTGAAGACCTGGTTCTGCCAGTGCCGGTGGGCACCACGGTTGTCGATATGGATACCCATGAGGTGCTCGGAGATCTGACCCATGCCGGGCAGCGCCTGAAGGTTGCCCAGTGCGGTTTTCACGGTCTTGGCAATACCCGCTTCAAGTCCTCGGTCAACCGCGCTCCGCGCCAGACCACCAAGGGCTCCGAGGGTGAGTTGCGCAACCTGCGCCTGGAGCTCAAGGTGCTGGCGGACGTGGGCCTTCTGGGTATGCCCAACGCGGGCAAGTCCACCTTTATCCGTTCAGTGTCGGCTGCACGGCCCAAGGTTGCGGACTATCCGTTTACCACGCTGGTGCCGAACCTCGGCGTGGTCAGCGTGCAGGCGCATCAGAGTTTTGTGATTGCGGATATTCCCGGCCTGATTGAAGGTGCCGCTGAAGGCGCCGGGCTCGGAATCCGTTTCCTGAAGCATCTGGTGCGAACGCGTCTGCTGTTGCACCTTGTAGACGTGGCTCCCTATGACGGTTCCTCTCCCGCCGAGTCAGCGCGCGCCATTGAGCATGAACTTGAAAAGTTCAGCGAGACCCTGGCTAACCGGGAGCGCTGGCTGGTTCTGAATAAAGTCGACATGGTGGCGGACGAGGATCGGGATGCCCATTGCCAGGCCATTATTGATGAGCTGGAGTGGGAGGGGCCGGTTTTCCGTATTTCCGCATTGAGTGGAGAGGGCACCAAACCGTTGACTCAGGCGGTGATGCGCTGGATTGAGGAGCAGGCCGAAGAAGAGGCTCAGAACCCGGAGTTTGCCGAGCGCGAGGCAGAACGCCGTCGCCAGATGGACGAAGAGGCGCGTGCC
Source organism: Marinobacter sp. DUT-3 (assembly GCF_050379435.1). Lineage (NCBI taxonomy): Bacteria > Pseudomonadati > Pseudomonadota > Gammaproteobacteria > Pseudomonadales > Marinobacteraceae > Marinobacter > Marinobacter sp. DUT-3. The sequence goes on along the minus strand of NZ_JBNRMG010000015.1, from coordinate 33,144 downwards.
CGCATTGCGGCGGAGCGTCAGGCTCGCCGGGCTGCCCGTGAGGACGACGACGATGACGACTTCGACGACGATGATTACGATGTCGAAGTGGTGTACGCCCCCGAATAATTCGATAGACGCATCAGTGAGCACCCAGGCGAATCATGAGTGAACGCACCCAGTTACGCCAGGCTCGTCGCCTGGTTGTGAAAATAGGAAGCGCCCTGCTGACCAATGATGGTAAGGGGCTGGACGTTTCGGCCCTGGGTTTGTGGGTGGATCAGATTGCGGAGCTGGTTGAAGACGGCGTTGAGGTGGTTATTGTTTCCTCGGGCTCTGTCGCCGAAGGGATGAGTCGCCTGGGGTGGACCTCCCGCCCCGAGCAGCTCCATGAGTTGCAGGCCGCGGCTGCGGTTGGGCAGATGGGGTTGGTGCAGACCTGGGAGGCTCAGTTCAAGCGCCACGATATCCATACCGCCCAGATTCTGCTGACTCACGATGATTTGTCTGACCGCAAGCGATACCTGAACGGGCGCAGTACGTTGCGGGCGCTGTTGGATTTTGGTGTGGTGCCGATCGTTAATGAGAACGACACCGTGGTCACCGATGAGATCCGCTTTGGCGATAACGATACCCTTGGTGCCCTGGTGGCCAACCTGATTGAGGCGGATGGTCTGATCATTCTTACCGATCAGCTCGGGCTGTTTGACAAGGATCCCCGCAAGCACGCTGATGCGCAACTGGTCACCGAGCGGAAGGCGGGTGATCATGAGCTGGATGCCATGGCGGGCGGCGGTGCTGGTGCGCTGGGGCGTGGCGGCATGCAGACCAAGGTGCGTGCGGCTCGCCTCGCGGCGCGCTCAGGTGCGTTCACCGTGATCGTGGGTGGCCGAATCGAGCATGCCATCGCGCGTCTGCGTGGCGGCGATGTGATTGGCACTTTGTTGCTCCCGGAGCAGGGGCGCATTGCCGCGCGCAAGCAGTGGCTGGCCAGTCATTTACAGACCCGGGGCAAGCTCATCCTGGACGATGGTGCGGTAAGGGTCTTGTGCTTAGGTGGTCGTAGTTTGCTGCCGGTGGGCGTCAAGGGTGTTTCTGGTCAGTTTCGCCGTGGCGAGATGGTGTCCTGTGTGGATCAGCATGGGAAAGAGGTAGCTCGCGGATTGGTCAATTATGATGCGGATGAGGCCAGGGCCATTGCCGGGCGCTCCAGTGACCGAATTGCAGAAGTGCTGGGGTTTATCTCGGACGAAGAAATGATTCACCGGGATAATATGGTGATTGTCTGAGGGGGAGGGCTCCCAGTCAGGCACAAAAAAACCGGCTCGAAAGCCGGTTTTTTCAGCTCTGAAGGAAAGTCGCTTATGCGCTCTTCAGGGCTTTGATCTTGGCGCTCAGGCGGCTCTTATGACGAGCAACCTTGTTCTTGGCGATGACGCCCTTGTTAACCATGCTGTCCATGATCGGCTGGAACTGCTTGAAGGCAGCCTGGGCTTCTTCGTAGTTGCCGGCTTCAATCTTGGATTGAACCTTTTTCATGTAAGTACGAGCCATGGAACGCAGGCTGGCGTTGTGCTTGCGGTTCTTCTCGTTCTGACGTGCGCGCTTCTTGGCTTGCGGGGAATTTGCCACCGTATAACTCCTGAAAATCTGTAATTGATTCGAAAAATTCGCGGGCGCGCCAAAACCAGCGCGTCGAAATAAATGACGCGGAACTATGCCGCCGATACCTCTAAATGTCAAGACTTAAACCCATTTCATCCCGTGGTGCAGAAGGGCTGTGCTAAACTCGCCGCTCAGCAGACAGCGACGCTCGCGAGTATGCAGGTAATTACCGAAATTCCGGGTCGCTGCCGAGTTCCATGAGCTATTCCAGACACCAGGGCCCGAATGTCATCCCAAGCTGAAGATACGCCACAGAAAAAAGAACCACCGAAAGCGCCTGGCCTGCTTCGCTCGTCGGGATTGGTGGGCATGATGACGATGCTCTCCCGGGTGCTGGGGCTGGTGCGGGATATGGTTATTGCCCGCTATTTCGGTGCCGGAGCGGGTGCGGACGCCTTCTTTGTTGCCTTCAAGATCCCCAATTTCCTGCGCCGGCTGTTTGCGGAAGGTGCGTTTGCCCAGGCGTTTGTGCCGGTGCTGTCGTCCTACCGTGAAAAGCAGGATATTACCGAGGTCCGGCAGTTGGTCAATGCGGTTGCCGGCTCCCTGGGGCTGGTGCTGCTCGGGGTGACTATTGTTGCAATGCTGGGTGCGCCTTTATTGACGGCGGTGTTTGCACCGGGGTTCCTGGATGACGACTACAAGTTTGGTCTGGCCAGTGACATGCTGCGGATCACCTTTCCTTATCTGCTGCTGATTTCGCTCACCGCATTCGCTGGCGGCATTCTCAATAGCTATGATCGGTTTGCGATACCGGCCTTTACGCCGGTGTTGCTGAACCTGGCGATGATCGGCGCCGCGATTTTCCTCTCGCCGCTGATGCAAACGCCGGTGATGGCCCTGGCCTGGGGGGTGTTTATTGCCGGGGCGCTGCAACTGTTTTTCCAGTTGCCGTTCCTGATGCGTCTGGGCTTGCTGCCAAGGCCCCGGGTGGATTACCGGCACGAAGGTGTAAACCGGATCCTGAGGCTGATGGCGCCGGCGTTGTTCGGTGTTTCGGTCAGTCAGATCAATCTGCTGCTGGATACGGTGCTGGCCTCGTTCCTGCAGACCGGCAGCGTGTCCTGGCTGTATTATTCCGACCGACTATCCGAGTTGCCCCTGGGGGTATTCGGTATCGCCATTGCAACCGTGATTCTGCCCAGTCTGTCCCGTAAACACGCGGCTGCATCGGCAGACCAGTTTGCGGCCACGCTGGATTGGGCTGTGCGCGCGGTTCTGCTGATTGGCGTGCCAGCCGCGCTGGCTCTGGCCCTGCTCGCGGAGCCTCTGATTGCCACCCTGTTCCATTATGGCGAGGTGACGGACCGCGATGTCACCATGTCAGCAATGAGTCTGCGGGCCTATTCCGCCGGGTTATTGGCCTTTATGCTGATCAAGGTGCTGGCCCCCGGTTTCTTCGCCCGGCAGGATACCAAGACGCCGGTCAAGATTGGCGTGATTGCCATGGTCGCGAACATGGTGTTCAACCTGGTGTTGGTCTTTCCGCTCGCTCACGCGGGTCTGGCTTTGGCCACCTCGTTGTCTGCCTGGCTGAATGGTTTTCTGTTGTGGCGAGGGTTGCGAAAGGAGGGCGCCTGGAAAAGTCAGCCGGGTTGGCCTCGATTCCTGGCTCAGCTTGCGTTCGCCAATGCCGCGCTGGCGGGGGTTATCCTTTATTTGCAGGCGCCGGTGGATGACTGGCTGGCGGCGGGCGGCCTGCAGAGAGCGGCGGATATGGGAGTTCTGGTGGCTGCCGGAGTGGCGGTTTACTTTGTCGCGCTGGCGGTTACCGGCGTCCGGGTAAGACATTTCCGCCACAGGTAGGTTATAATCGCGCGTTTTCTCACCAGCGGATTGCTGCCGGTAATCTGCTGAACGCACAGCTGGCAATTGAAGGTTCGCATTACATGCGTCTGATCCGGGGCCTGACCAACCTGAAAATTCTGTCTCAGCAGGAGCAATCGCCTCTGGCCGATGGTTGTGTCGCAACCATTGGTAACTTTGACGGTGTTCACCTGGGCCACAAGACCATTCTTGACCAGGTCAAGGAAAAGGCGCGGTCCTTCGGGCTGCCATCGGTGGTAATGATCTTTGAGCCGCAGCCCCGTGAATTTTTCCAGGGCAGCGAAGCGCCGCCCCGACTGATGGCGTTTCGCCAGAAACTCGAAGCCCTGTTGGCTGAACGCATCGATATCGTGTTGTGCCTGCGCTTTGACGAGACGTTCCGGAGTTACTCCAGCATGGGGTTTATCGAGGACGTTCTCATCGACGGACTGGCGGTACGACATCTGGTGGTTGGCGATGATTTCCGTTTCGGTTGTGACCGCGCCGGGGACTTTGCCCTGCTGGAGCAGGTTGGGGCGAAGCGTGGCTTCAGCGTTGAAAATACCAAAACGGTGACCGTTGGCGGTGAGCGAGTGAGCAGCACCCGGGTCAGAAACGTGTTAAATGTGGATGGTCTGGAGGAAGCCGAGAAACTGCTTGGGCACCCATACCGGATCCGGGGGCGGGTTGTTTATGGTCGTCAACTGGGCCGTGAACTGGGTGCGCCGACGGCCAACGTCCTGCTGCGAAAAATGCCTGCACTACAGGGCGTGTATGTTGTCAGTGCCACCCTGGAAGACGGATCTGTCCACGATGGCGTAGCCAACATCGGGCTCAGGCCGACCGTGGACGGCAAGCAGCCCTCGCTGGAAGTGCACCTGTTTGACTTTGCTGGCACACTTTATGGGCAGCATATTGATGTCGTGTTTCGCCACGGTTTGCGGGAAGAGATCAAATTCTCCTCCGTGGATGAGCTGAAAGCGCAAATCGCCCGTGACTTTGCCGACGCCCGGGCGTGGATTACCGACAATGGTTCTGCCGCTGATGACCGCTAAGGTCGATCGGTGTGATCTGCCCCCTGTTTATTGATGACAACTGACCGAAAGAGTACGCACACAGACCATGAGCGACTACAAGCACACTCTGAATCTGCCAGAAACCGCCTTTCCCATGCGCGGTAACCTGGCCAAGCGCGAGCCGGACATGCTCAAGCGTTGGCAGGATCTTGATGTTTACGGCAACCTGCGCAAGCAGCGTGAAGGTCGGGACAAATTCATTCTTCACGATGGCCCTCCCTACGCCAACGGCAGTATTCACATTGGTCACGCGGTGAACAAGATTCTCAAGGACATGATCGTCAAGTCCCGCAGCTTCATGGGCTATGATGCGCCCTATGTGCCGGGCTGGGACTGTCACGGTCTGCCTATCGAGCACAAGGTGGAGCAGGAGATTGGCAAGGCCGGTGTCAAGGTGGACTACAAAACGTTCCGTCAGGCCTGTCGTGACTACGCCACCAAGCAGATTTCCGGGCAGAAGGCCGACTTTATTCGCCTGGGTGTAATGGGAGAGTGGGACAAACCCTACCTGACCATGGACCCGAAGGTTGAGGCCGGAATTGTTCGCGCCCTGGGTAAGATCGTTGCCAAAGGCCATCTGGTTCGCGGTTACAAGCCGGTTTACTGGAGTGTGGTGGGGCAGTCCGCTCTGGCGGAAGCCGAAGTGGAATACCAGGACAAGACCTCCACTCAGATCGATGTGCGTTTCACGGCGGTGGATCAGGCCAAAGCGCTGTCGTTGTTTGGCACTGATCAGGGCGAAGGGGACGTGTCCGTGGTGATCTGGACCACCACCCCCTGGACCATCCCCGCCAACCAGGCGGTGTCACTAAGTGCCGACCTGGACTACGCCCTGGTTCAGGTTGATACCGGGCAGGGCCCTGAGCGAATCATTGTCGCCGCTGACATGGTGGAAGGCATCATGGCGCGCTGGTCTGTGGAGTCCTTTGAAGTACTGGCGACCTGTTCAGGCTCAGCCCTTGAACACCTCGCGCTTCATCACCCGGTTTACGATAAGCAGGTTCCGGTGGTTCTTGGCGACCATGTGTCCACTGACGCAGGTACCGGTGCGGTCCATACCGCCCCCGATCACGGTATGGAAGACTTTGAAGTGGGCAAGACCTACGGCATCGATACCATCAATCTGGTGCAGGCGGACGGTACCTACACCGGCGCCGCAGGCGAGTTCGCCGGTGTGCACGTCTACAAGGCGGATCAGCCGGTGTGTGCCGCGCTGGAGCGGGAAGGCAAACTGGTGTTCTCTGAGAAATTCCGCCACAGCTATCCCCATTGCTGGCGCACCAAGACACCGCTGATCTACCGCGCCACACCGCAGTGGTTCATCAGCATGGACAAAGAGAATCTGCGTGCCGATGCCTTGGAAGCCATCAAGGGCATCCGCTGGGTTCCGGCCTGGGGCCAGAATCGTATCGAGGCCATGTTCCAGCAGTCCCCGGACTGGTGTATCTCCCGTCAGCGTACCTGGGGGGTGCCGATCACCCTGTTTATCCACAAGGAAACCCAGGAGCTGCATCCGGATACCCAGAACCTGATTGAAGCCGTAGCGAAAGAGATCGAAACCGGTGGTATCGATGCCTGGTACGAGATCGACACCAGCGCCCTGCTGGGCGATGACGCCGACCAGTACGAGAAGGTCACGGACACCCTGGATGTCTGGTTCGACTCCGGTGTGACCCACGATTCGGTGCTGCGCCCGCGCACCGAGCTGGGCCAGTTCCCGGCCGACATGTACCTGGAAGGCTCCGATCAGCACCGTGGCTGGTTCCAGTCGTCCCTGAAAACCTCCATTGCGATGAATGGCGTTGCGCCCTACAAGCAGGTGCTGACCCACGGTTTCACGGTGGATGGCAAGGGCCACAAAATGTCCAAGTCCATGGGCAACGTGATCGCGCCCCAGGAAGTGATGAATGAGTTGGGTGCGGACATTCTGCGCCTGTGGGTGGCGGCCACGGATTACAGTGGCGAGATGACGGTCTCCAAGGACATCCTCCGCCAGACGGCGGACGGTTACCGCCGCATCCGTAACACCGCGCGCTTCCTGCTCAGCAACCTCACCGGCTTCGAGCCGGACCAGCATACGGTAGCGCCTGAGGACATGCTCGCCCTGGATCGCTGGATGGTAGATCGTGCCCTGCAGTTGCAGAAAGAGCTCGACGAGGATTACCAGAACTACGCCTTCCTGCGCATTTACCAGAAGGTGTACAACTTCTGCGAGGCGACGCTGGGTGGGTTTTACCTGGATATCATCAAGGACCGCCAGTACACCACCCAGGCTGATAGCCGGGAGCGTCGTTCCTGTCAGACCGCTCTGTATCACGTGGCCGAAGCCCTGGTGCGCTGGATTGCGCCCATCCTGAGCTTCACCGCTGACGAAATCTGGCAGACCCTGCCGGGCAAGCGTGGCGACACCGTGTTCTACGAGACCTGGTACGAGGGCCTGACGGCACTGCCGGAGAGTGCCGAGTTGGGGCGTGACTACTGGCGTGAAATCTACAGCGTCAAGGAAGCGGTGAACAAGTGCCTGGAAGAAGCGCGCGGTCGAGGTGAAATCAAAGGCTCCCTGAGTGCGGAAGTCACCCTGTACTGCGAAGGCGACCTGGCGGCGGATCTCAAGCATCTGGGTGAAGAGCTGCGCTTTGTGCTGATTACCTCGGAAGCCACCGTTAAGCCAGTGTCCGAAGCGGAGGATGCCGAGCCCACCACTCATGAAGGACTGCTGGTGAAGGTGTTGCCTGCTTCCCATGCCAAGTGTGAACGCTGCTGGCATCACCGGGAAGATGTGGGCCAGCACGCGACCTACACAGATCTCTGTGGCCGTTGCGTCACCAACGTGGAAGGGGCGGGTGAAGTCCGCTCGTTTGCCTGATGGATGCGGTTATGACCGATGAACGCCCCGGCGCCAAACTGAAGTGGCTGTGGTTGGCCGTTCTGGTGATTGCGCTGGACCTGGGGACCAAGGCCATGGCGACAGCCATGCTGACCTACGGCAACCCGGTGCCCGTAATCCCGAGCTTCAACCTGACGTTGTTGCACAATACCGGCGCCGCCTTCAGCTTTCTGGCGGGGGCCGATGGCTGGCAGCGCTGGTTCTTTGTGGTGCTGGCCATCGGTGTCAGCGTGGCGCTGGTGGTCTGGCTCAAGTCGCTCAAGCGGCATGAGACCTGGACTGCTATTGCGATCGCGCTGATCCTCGGTGGTGCGCTGGGCAACGTCTATGACCGCGTGGTGCACGGTTATGTGGTGGACTTCCTGCATTTCTACTGGCAGAACTGGCATTTCCCCGCCTTCAACCTGGCTGACACCGCGATCACCATTGGTGCCGGTATGATGATTATCGATATGTTCCGCAAGCCCTCCGAAGAGGGCGCGGACGGGAGTGATAAACACTGATGAAAGAACTGCCTGTAGACAAGGGAACCCGCGTTAAACTGCATTTCGCCCTGAAATTTCAGGACGGTGAAGTGGTGGACTCCACCTTCGAGAAAGAGCCCGCCACCCTGGAGATTGGTGACGAGAACCTGCCCGAGAATTTTGAAGCCTATTTGCTGGGCATGACCGCCGGTGAAAACAAAACCGTGCAGGTACCGCCGGAAAAAGCCTTCGGGCAGCATAACCCAAGTAACGTGCAGACGTTCAAACGCCACGAGTTCAGCGCTGACATGGTGCTCGAGCCGGGCGTGATGATCTCCTTCGCCGATGCGCGCCAGCAGGAGCTGCCGGGCGTGGTCAGCCGAGTGGAGGGTGATGAGGTGGAGGTGGACTTCAACCATCCCCTGGCAGGGCGTACACTGACCTTCGAAGTGGAAATCATTGATGTTGAGCCGGTCGGACCGGCCCACTAACCAGAGCAGCAGGCGCAGATATGCAGATCCGACTCGCGAACCCCCGTGGCTTTTGTGCCGGTGTTGACCGTGCCATCGAAATCGTTAATCGGGCCCTGGATGTGTTCGGGGCGCCCATATACGTGCGTCATGAGGTCGTTCACAACAAGTTCGTAGTCGACAACCTGCGGGATCGAGGCGCGATCTTCGTGGACGAACTGCATGAAGTGCCGGACGATACCCTGGTCATCTTCAGCGCCCATGGCGTCTCTCAGGCGGTGCAGAATGAAGCCGCCAGTCGTGGCCTGAAAGTGTTTGATGCCACCTGCCCGCTGGTCACCAAGGTGCACATGGAAGTCATGCGCTACAGCCGCGAAGGCCGTGAGTGCATCCTGATCGGTCACCATGGCCATCCGGAAGTGGAAGGCACCATGGGGCAGTATGATCACGGCAACGGCGGCGACATCTACCTGGTTGAAGACGAGGAGGATGTTGCAAAGCTGGAAGTGAAGGACGCCTCCAGGCTGTCCTACGTCACCCAGACCACGCTGTCGATGGATGACACCGCCCGTGTCATCGATGCCCTGCGGGCCAGATTCCCGGAGATCCAGGGGCCGCGCAAAGACGACATTTGCTACGCCACCCAGAACCGCCAGGACGCCGTCAAGCAGCTCGCGGGCGACTGCGACCTGATGCTGGTGGTCGGCTCCCCCAACAGCTCCAACTCCAACCGGCTGCGGGAACTCGCCGAGCGCATGGGTACCCCCGCCTATCTGATCGACGAAGCCAACCAGATTGACCCGCAATGGCTCGATGGCAAGCAATCTGTCGGCGTCACCGCTGGTGCCTCCGCCCCGGAAGTGCTGGTGAACGATGTGATATCCCGACTCCGCGAACTTGGCGGCGACCTGCCTGAGGAGATTGCAGGCAGGGAGGAGAACATTGTGTTTTCCATGCCGAAAGAGTTGCGGATTGATGCTGTGGACGTAACCTCTATTTCCGGGTAAGTGAAGCACTTCTCAAAATAGGGTTGTTGCTGACCTTTTATCGCCAAAAGAGCACCGCTAGTCGTGTCAGCTCTGGCATCAAAGATGTCATGTTATTAATCTCTGGGTATGTGGTTGCCCAAGGGATGCAGTATATCCATGACAGACAAAGCTCACGGTTTCACACTTCTGGAATTGCTCGTCACGATAATTATCCTCGGAATCGTGGCGAGTTTTGCTGTGCCATCCTTCCGTCAAATGATTCTGAATAACCAACTGGTCTCCCAGACCAATGAAGTGTCCGGCTTGGTAGCGTTCGCCCGCAGCGAAGCCTCCAAAATGCAGGATGGTGTTGTCACCGTGTGCAGCTCTGCGGATGGCGCATCATGCAGCGGTGCTAATACATGGGAGCAGGGATGGATCGTATTCAGTGATATTGATGCAGACCGGGTTGTGGATTCCGGTACCGATGAGTTGCATCGGGTGGCGAGTGCCCTGGGCGGTGGAAACAGTCTGCGGGTTTCAGGACTAAGCAGCAGTGATGGATCGTTTATCCAGTTTTCCCCGAACGGTTTCCCGTTGCCTGAAAGTCTCGGGGCCTCTCCGGCCGGCACCCTGACTGTTTGTGACTCCCGTGGTGCGTCTGAAGCCAGGGCAGTCGTAGTGGGCGTAGCGGGGCAGGTCAGGATAGCCAGAGACAACGATAATGATGGAATTGTCGAGGGTCACGACGGTAATGGTGTGACATGTCCCTGATAAAGAGCAGAGCAGGCAGAACGGTGATGTCGAAAAATGTTGAGCATCCGGTGAAACGGCAATCCGGCTTCACCCTGATTGAGATTCTGGTGACCATGTTCATTCTGGCGATCGGGTTGCTGGGGCTGGCAGGGTTGACGGTCGATGGTATGAGAAATAACCAGGGCGCGTATCTGCGAACCCAGGCGAGTATTCTGGCCTATGACATGGCGGACAGGATCCGGGCTAACCGCCAGCACGCAGAGGATGGCGGTTCCTACAAGGATTTTTCAACGGTTGATGCTTCCACCAACCTCCCGGGATGCGCTACCGAGGACACAGGCTGTTCGCCGACCCAGCAGGCAACGCTGGATCTTGTTCAATGGACGCGCCTTATTCAGGGGGTCGGCAGCGGCGTTACCCTGTTGCCGGCCGGCGAGGGCACGATTGCTTATGACGACGCCAACGGGATATTTACGGTTACCGTACAGTGGGAAGAAGTCGCGAAGGATGGCGAGTCCGAGGGTGATGTGCGCGAGGATTCGTTTGCAGTGAGGTTCGCACTATGAACAGAGGTCAGTTGCCACGGGTGAAGATGATAAAGAATCAGTATCCGGTGGGCCGGAGCCAGGCGGGGCTCTCACTTGTCGAACTGATGGTTGCGCTGGCGCTGAGTACAACGCTGATCCTCGGGATCTTCACGGTGTATTTTGATTCCAGCCAAACCTCACGGGTGAGTAGCGCGTTGGCCCGAATCCAGGAATCCGGCCGGATTGCGATTGATATCATGGCGCGGGACATGCGCATGGTGGGTTACCAGGGCTGTGCCGATCCGAACAATATCACCATGAACATCATTGCGGACAATCCGCCCACTGGTGACTTCTTCTCCACCACACTGCGTGGTTGGGAGGTGGAAAACGGTAACTGGGCAAACGGCACGGAATTCGATGACACCACGATTGAGGCTGACGCAATCGTCGGCAGTGATGTCATTGCGATCCAGCGTGGCGAGACCGTTAATGTTCAACTGACCGGCAACATGGATAATACCAACGCAAATATCCAGGTAGGCGGGCCGGAAGTCAGTACGTTTGACCAGAACGATATTGTGCTCCTGTCGGACTGTGAAAACGCCGATCTTTTCCGTATCTCCAGTAACCCCGACAGCGAGACTTGGGCTCACGCTAAGGGTGTGAACACCGACAATCGGCTGGGGCAGGCCTATAGCGATTCCGCCAGCGTTATGCGGTTCTCCTCGACAGTCTACTACGTAGCGGACACGGGCCGGACCGATTCCCGGGGTAACCCGATTCGGGCGCTCTATCGGGGCACTAACAATCTGATAAACGACTCTTCACCGGATTTCCAGGTGGAGGAGTTGGTGGAAGGCGTGGAAAGCCTTCAGATCGAATACGGGGAGCAGATCGGAACCAACAGTTTCCGTTATCGCCCAGCGGATGACGTTGGTCAAATGACCAGAGTCGTCGCCCTCCGCATGGGCCTGTTGATCAGTGATGCGGAGCCGGTTCGGGATACCGTGGACACCGGGACCTACGCCTTGCCCTCCGAGACCATCACCTCTACCAGCGGCGGTGGGACCGTCACTCATCCGGAAGATCAGCGTTTAAGGCGGGTCTTCTCCAATACCGTGGCGCTTCGTAACCGCGACTGACCCGAGACGTTTTGGATAAGGGATTGAATTGATATGACACATTCGATTGATAGCCAGCGGGGAGCGGTGCTGATTGTCAGCCTGGTGATTCTGCTGGTGCTGACGCTGATTGGTGTGGCGGGTATGAACTCCTCGGTCATGCAGGAGCGCATGGCGTCAAACGCCCAGAATAGCAATCGCGCGTTCCAGGGGGCGGAAAGCAGTGCAACAGCACTGACCGAGATATTGATGACAGGCAACCTTAATCTGCTTCAAGAAGCGATGGAGGCGGCCGATGATCTGAGCAGCACCGGCAGCGTTACGCTGGACGCGGCCAACGGCGTTCAGACTGAATACCAGGCGCGTTATCTCGGTGAGGTCATTATCAGCAGCGGCAGCTCCATGGACGCAGATGAGAGTACAACGCTGCTCAAGGGGTATCGCTATGAGTTGCGGGGAAGTGCGGAAATGGATAATACCGGCGCCGCCAGCACGGTTTATAAAGGCATTGAATACTACTGAGCGGCAGTGTCACTGCTGTGGGAGGAAGTAAATGAAACCTGTAATCATGTTGTGCGGAACCCTGATGGCGCTGTACGCCCATGCGGCACTCGCACAGGATATTCTGAACGAACCGAGGGAGCCCGCTCCAATAGAGTTGGTCGAGCGGGCTATTGAATCAGGCTGGGTGGAGTTGACGGTCTCCGGCTCAGATGTGCTGGCGGTTGATTTTCGCCCCTGTCACAGCTGCGAGATGGTTCGCCACCTGCCGTCAAGGGACATCGAGCTCTATGTCGGCAGGCAGGTTATTACGGCTGACATGGCAGGCACCCTTCCGGATGGCCCGGGCACCGTCTTTGTAAACTCCGATTCCAATATGGTGACCAAGGTCAGACTCAGCAACATAAAAAGAGGGGAAGACCAATGAAACTGAAATTTGGCGTTCCAGTCTTCGCTGCATTCTTCTCCATGGCGTTGCATTCCGGGGTGACCTTCGCCGATGACACGGAGATCTTTTTCAATCGGTCCGAGACTTCCATCCGGCCCAACCTGATGTTTGTCCTGGATAATTCGGGCAGCATGGATGCCACTGTGCGAACAGTGTCCACCTACGATCCGGATGTTGATTACAGCGGCGAGGCTTCGGATGACTATTTCTACTACTATGATTATCGGGCAGGTTTTGTTCCCTTGCTCTGGGAGGCCAACCGCTGTGCTGATCTGGAGAGCCGGCTGGCGTCTTCTGGCCGCGTGCTGGATTACCGCATAGCGACATGGCGTGGTCGATATGCTGGCAGCACTTCCGAACGGTGGCGGAACCTGTCGACTGATTGGAGACTGCGGCAATCGGATAATGTTCTGGAGTGCTATTCCGATCGCGGCACCCATGGCGCTACGGAGGGCAGTGGTCAGACCTACGCCAACGATAAGAACCAGTGGACTAACAACGAGAGACATGAGATTGACTGGTCGGATATTAACCGACAGCACCTGTATTCCGCCAACTATCTGAACTGGTATTACAACCATCGGGAGGAGACCGAGCAGACTCGCCTGGAAATCGTAAAGAGCGTTGCCAAGAATCTGATTGACAGCCTTACCGGGGTGAATGTCGGACTGATGGCCTTTAATCCGGACGACAATTACCCGACTCAGGGTGGCCGCGTCTATGTACCGGTGGGCAAGGTGGAAGACGTCCGTGACGATTTCAAGGCAGCCGTGGATGGTCTTGGCTACGACACCAACACGCCTTTGTCCGAGACTTTGTTTGGCTCGATGCGCTACTTCGCAGGCGAGGAGCCGTACCTGGATGACAACCCTGTTGCCGGCACCGTCTCCGACGGAAAATACATTAGCCCCGTGGAGTATGAGTGCCAGTCCAATAACGTAATATTCCTGACCGATGGCGAGCCGACCTACGACGGGGACCCGACCAACGACGGTTACCATGAGCAGGAGATGGAAAGTCGAGCCGCCATGGAGTCCCGTGTTGGGAATTGCTCAGGAAACTGCATGGATGAAGTCGCGGACTATATGAACAACAGCGACATCACCTCCGGCGATGATATGGATGTCAACGTATCGACCTACACGGTCGGATTCGATCTGGACCTGGATCTTTTGGATGATGCGGCCCGTAAAGGCGGTGGAGATTTTTTCCTGGTCAATGACGCCGAATCCCTGGAAACAGCCTTTACCGATGTGGTGAGTTCAGTGCTGGCGGTCAGCACAACTTATGTGGCGCCGGGCGTCGCGGTAAATACCTTTAACCGTCTGAATCACCTTGATTCCCTGTATTTCTCTGTATTCCAGCCGGAGCTCTCCCAGAGCTGGGATGGTAACCTGAAGCGCTATCGTCTTGGCAGTGACGGTGTCATTTATGATGTCAACGGTGATCCCGCGACAGACCCGGATACAGGCTTCTTCCGGAACGGTTCCCGTAGCTGGTGGAGTGGTGAGGACGATGGTCCGGATGTCTCCAAAGGGGGGGCGGCGTCTGTTCACCCCGCAACCAACAGCTTGCGTGACGTGTACACCTATCTGTCTGCGACAGGCAACACAGATCTGACAGTATCAGCCAACAGTGTCGAAGCATCGAATACGAACCTCACCAAGGCTTTGTTGGGGGACGAGAGTATGTCCGATGACGTTCGCGACCAGATTATTAACTGGGCGCGAGGCGCTGATGTGTTCGATGAGGATCGGGATGGGCAGACGGCAGACAGTCGAGAGTACATTGCGGACCCGCTGCATTCAGTGCCTCACCTGGTCATCTACGGCGGCTCCTCTGAATCGCCGGATACTACGATCTTCTTCGGGGACAACCAGGGTTATATCCATGCAATTAATGGGGATTCCGGAGATACCTATTTCTCCTTCATTCCAGAAGAGCTTCTGGATAATCAACGTGACCTGATGGATGACAACACGATTGAATCTGGCAAGATCTATGGTATGGACAGCTCTGTTATCAGTTGGCAGCACGATGATAACCGTGATGGTCAGATTGATGGTACAGATGGAGACCACGTTTATATCTACGCGGGAATGCGCCGTGGAGGGCGGAATTACTATGCCCTGGATGTGACTAACAGGGATGTCCCGAAAATGCTCTGGACCATCGAAGGCGGCACCGGAGACTTCGCGGAACTCGGGCAATCGTGGTCAGTGCCGGTAAAAACCAAGATTCGGATTGGCAAAACTCTGGAGGATGTGTTGATCTTCGCGGGTGGCTATGACACCCAGCAGGATACGGTCACCGAGCGAACCGAGGATTCGGTTGGTCGGGCGCTCTATATCGTGGATGCGGAGACCGGGGCGCGGCTGTGGTGGGCCGGCCCCACGGATAGCGGTGCCAATCTGGAGTTGGCAGAACTGAAATACTCGATCCCATCCGCCGTGAAGGCCATTGATGTCACCGGTGATGGTGGTACTGACCAGATTTATGTCGGTGATATGGGCGGGCAGGTATGGCGCTTCGATATCATGGATGGCGAGAAAGCCAGCGACATTGCGACCGGCGGTGTGATCGCCGATCTGGCAGGCGCTGATTCCGCGAGCAATCGTCGGTTCTACCACGCTCCGGACCTGTTTGGTGAGAAAATCGGCGGTGTCCGTCACCTGGGGCTTGTGATCGGTTCGGGGTGGCAGGCACACCCGCTGGATAATGTTGTCGAGGACAGAATCTACAAGCTGCAAATCGTTGATGTTGTGGATCCCCCCGCCCATCCTCCTGAGCCGCCCGAGACAGTGGGCGAAATAGACTATTCGCTTGCCAAAGTAACCGAAGCGGACCTGTTTGACACCACCGACAACCTGATCGGTCAGGGGGATGAAACAGAGCAGGCGCAGGCGCAAACCGAGCTGGCTGCCGCTGATGGCTGGTATATCCGGATGGTCAGGGCAGGTGAGAAAGTTCTCTCAACCAGCCAGACGGTCAATGGAGAGCTGTTCTTTACAACGTTCGAACCAAAGCCCAACGCCAATCCGTGTGTTCCGTCATCGGGTACGTCACGCCTGTATCACATATACGTCGCGGACGGCCAGCCAGTGGTGAATTACGATGGCCTGGGCTCCGATACGGAACTGACCGTGCCGGACCGTGAAGTGACTCTCAATACGCTTGGGCTCCCGCCAGATCCCCAGAGGATGCGGGTCGATGGCAAGGATGTAGTTTGTGTCGGTGCGGAGTGCTTCCCGGTAGATAGTCTGACCGGTGTTGTAGAAACCTATTGGTACGAGGACTAACTGTTGAAACCGATTATATCGACATCCAGAGGGGTTACCCTGATTGAGTTGATGATCGTGGTGGCGATCATCGGAATCATCGCGGCGATCGCCTACCCCAGCTACCAGGAATACACGGAGCGAACCCGCCGTGTCGATGCTCAGGGTGCGCTAATGGGGTTGGCGAGCGCTATGGAGCGGCATTATTCAGTGAACAACTCATATGAGGGGGCTGCAGCCGGCGGTAGCGACACCGGCTCTCCCGCGATCTATGCCACCGAAGCACCGCTGGATGGTAGTACCAAGTTCTATGATCTGACGATACAGAGTGCAGATGCTAACTCGTTCACGGTCAGAGCTACTCCCAAGGGAGGCCAGGCCGGAGACGGAATGCTGGAGCTGGATTCAACCGGCGCGCGCCGCTGGGACAGAAACAATGTCAGTGGATTTGAGGCCGGTGAAAATACCTGGGACAAATAAGCTAACGGGGCCGCCAGCTATGGCGGCCCTTCCTAACAGGTGATGGTTGCTCCCCAGCTCAGGCGAATCTTATTGTCACCGTCTTCGTCGTACTGAACTCTGAATCTCCCGCCCTTGTTGAGCGCCATATAGACCATTGTGGCTGTGGTCCGGCGGCCCGGGCATAACACCAGGCTGCCGGTCGCGCCGTGAATCATCCCCTCGCTGTTGAACTGGAAGTAACCGCGTCCACCCGTTCTTGACCGGATGTCGAATGATCCCGAGCCAGCAGTGAGCTGTCGGAGTATGCTGTTGTCATCGGGTTGCTTGTCGTTATTATGGTCGATGAATACGGAGATCGGCCGCTGCCAGTCATCGGTACATTGATTATCCGCTGAGAGAGGGCACACGGTCACCAGTTGTCTGTGGCTCGCTGCAGCCCAACGCGCGTAGGCAAAGAGGGAATGATAGTTCTCAAGGCTGGCGCGCAACCTTCCCCTGTCAGCCCACGCGTTCCAGCTGTAATTGGCGAAGCCAAGCAGCACTGAAAGTATGGTGATCGTTACAAGCAGTTCCAGCAGGGTAAACCCCGCCGAAGTGGTGGCAGTACGCATAGAAACATTCCCTGTTATCGTGCATTGTCGAGGGCTCTTGCATCCTGCATGAGCCCGGAGATCAGTTTAAGGAAGACTGCTCTGAGTTATGTGATCTGTATCTGGTCTCTGTGCTTTGGTTTCACTCCATCCCCAACTTCTTCAACCGATACCGCAACGCCCTGAAACTGATCCCCAGCCGCTTGGCCGCCGCAGTCTTATTCCAGCGGGTCGCCTCCAGCGCCTTCTCGATCGCCTGGCGTTCAATGGTTTCGAGGTAACCTTCCAGGTCTATCTCACCATCGGGCACATCAGCCTGCTCGGCATTACGGGTGATTTCTCTTGTTGCCGCGCCACCCAATCCTGGCGGCGTGGGGGCGTTGCCCAAATGGAGATCGGAGGCGCCGATCCGGTCGTTGTCGCACAGGGTGAATGCCCGTTCCAGGATGTTCTCAAGTTCGCGGACGTTCCCGGGAAAGTCATAATCCTTGAGGCGTTCGATGGCATCGGATGTCAGGGTTGCGGGCTCGCACTCATATTCCCGGGCAATGCGTTCCAGGATGTGGTTGGCGAGCAACGCAATGTCATCGGGGCGTTCCCGCAAGGGGGGGACGGCAAGCTCAATGACATTGATCCGGTAGAACAGATCCTGGCGGAACGTACCTTCCTGCACCAGTTCCGGCAGGTTTTTGTGGGTAGCGCTTAGCACGCGGATGTCCACGGGGATTTCCCTGGTGTCTCCCACTGGCCGTACGGCCTTTTCCTGGATGGCCCTGAGCAGTTTTACCTGCATGGCGATGGGCAGGTCTGCGACTTCGTCGAGGAACAGGGTGCCGCCATCGGCTGTGCGGAACAGGCCGTCCTTGTTATCCACCGCACCGGTGAAACTTCCTTTTTTGTGGCCGAAGAACTCGCTTTCCATTAACTCGGAAGGAATGGCGCCACAGTTAACGGCGATGAAAGGGCCTTCCCTTCTGGGGCCCTGCAAATGAATCATCCGTGCAACCAGTTCCTTGCCGCTGCCGGATTCGCCGCTGATAAACACCGGCGCCTGGCTTCTCGCCAGTTTGCGGACCTGAGTGCGCAGCCGTTTGATTTCTGCTGACTTGCCCAGAAGCAGGCCGGGTTCATCCGGCGCAGCGTCGTCGGACTCCGGTTTCGGTTCGGAGAGTTTGAGCGCGCTGTTGACCAGTTCCCGCAGGCGCGGCAGTTCCACAGGCTTGGAAACAAAATCGAAGGCGCCGGCTTTCAGGGATTCAATCGCCGTGTCCATATTGCCGTAGGCGGTAATGACGGCTACCGGGGTGCAGGGCGTATGTTGTTGAATCCAGTGCACCAGGTCGATGCCATTGCCGTCCGGCAGGTTCATGTCGGTCAGGCAGAGGTGAGGTCGATGCTCTTCCAGGAGCTGCCTGGCGCTGGTGATGTCCGGCGCGGTCAGGGTTTTGATGCCCATGCGGGTCAGAGTAATTTCCAGAAGGTCCCGGATGTCCGGTTCGTCGTCTACGATCAGCGCAGTGTGAGTGGTCATTGTCAGGTATTGGTTCTCTATCGTTATACTTTGATCCGCTGGCGTTAAATCATTCGCCCCGGGTGAGCGAAGGTAATGCGAAAACAGCAGCCGGATTTATCGTCTTCCACCAGGGAAAGATGGGCCTGGTTAGCCTCGCACAGTTCCCGGGCCAGATAAAGTCCGAGGCCCGTGCCGCTTTTATCGGTTGTGAAGAATGGCTCAAAAACCGATGCCCGCTGATCCGGTGCGATACCGGCACCAATATCCCGAACGTCCAGGTAGGCCCGTTCACCATCTGCCGTGGGGCCGGCATGCAGTTCGATGTATCGCTTGCCGGTGCGCTGCTCACTATACCGCAATCCATTATCGCAGAGATTCACCAGCACCTGTTCGATCTGGCTCTTATCGAACCGGGCCGGTGGAATGCCTGAATCCAGAATCAGTTTGATCTCGGTGGGCGGTTGCCTTTCGTTGTTCTGTGTTTGCAGGTACTCATCCCTGAACTCGCGAAGCCATGCGGTTACATCAAAGAGCTCACTATTGGCCACTCGTCGCCGGGAAAGATCCAACACGTTTTCTATTATGCCGTTTACCCGCCTGGAATGGCGTTGGATGATGTCGAGCATCTGTTGATCGCCCTTGTCCAGATGGGGGGATTCTTCCATCAGCTGCGCCGCGTGGCTGATCGCCCCCAGCGGGTTGCGGATCTCATGGGCAATACCCGCGGTCAGCCGGCCCAGGGACGCCAGCTTCATTTGCTGCGCCTGCTGGGTGACTTTGCTCATGTCCTCAATAAACACGAGGATGTGATCACCACGTTCCTGGTCAAGCCGGGTAAAGTTTACCTGCAGCAGCGGTGACGTCGGTGATGCCTGGAAGGGCTCCGTCTTGCGAGAGGGATCCTTGAGCCAGGCCTCCAGGCCGAGGCCAAGTGGCTGGGGCAGATGGCGTCCCCGGTTGCCATTGTCGGATTTTTCGGTCTGGGCGCCGAACAACAGTTCCTCGGCTGCGGCGTTGGCCAGGCGGATCTGGCCGAACCGGTCAAGCACCAGTATACCGGTGCGCATGCGCTGGATGATCTGGCGGTTGATTTGCTCCAGTTCCGCTATGCTGCGGGCCCTGGAGGTGGCCAGGGCCTCGCTGCGTACCATGCGCCTGGAGATGTTCTGAAGGATGAAGGCAGCCGCAAAATAGAGAATCCCCAGGGAGCCCGCACGAACAATGTCATCTGCGGAATGGTCCAACACAAGCGTGGCCCAACTGGAAATGCCCAGCGAGCAAATGGCCGCCAGGGCCGCGTAGAAGGTTCCCATGCGACTGGGCGTCAGGATGTTGCCCGCCGCTACCGACACAATCACCAGGTTCGCCAGGCCGCTGGTGATGCCTGTGCTGGTCAGCAGCAGGCCGTGCATGATCAGAATGTCCAGCAGAACCGAGAGCGTTATGTGCCGCTGGCTGGGCTGGAAGCCCGGCAACATGATGAGGGCAATGAAGCAGTTCAGGGCGAAGTAACTGACGACCCCGGCCTGATAGTAATCCTGCATGCGGAAGCGGGTATCGAAGTTCACTGGATCCACAAACAGCAAGGCGACCAGCATCAGGCTGATGACCACGCGGTAGTGATTGTAGATGCGGAACAGCTTGACCCGTTGCGTCACTGGGGGACTGTCTGGCCAGCTTTGTTCGGGGCTGGTTGCCGTTTTTACCATAATTGGTTGGGGTTCCCGGGAGAATTCCGTTGCCTTGAAGGGTTATAATAGCCTTTTCATGGCAATAAGTTACAGGAGCTGTCTCTATGTCCGTCTCACAGCAACCGTCCTCCGCTGGCACGGAACCCCGAAAACTGCGTGTGGTGATGGCGCAACTGGATTTCCTGGTGGGGGATATTCCGGGCAACACCCGGGCTGTGATCGAGGCAACAAAGAAGGCCCAGAAAGAACACCAGGCCGATATTGTGGTGTTTCCGGAGCTGTGCCTGACGGGCTACCCGCCAGAAGACCTGCTGCTGAGGCCCAGCCTGGAAGTGCGGGTGGGTGAGGCTCTGGATGCTCTCTGTCAGGCGAATCTTGAGCCTGCCATTGTGATCGGGGCGCCGATGCGCCAGGGCGGTCTGCTCTACAACTCGGCGGTCATCATTGAAAGGGGGGATGTCTCGGGACGCTATTTCAAACGGTTCCCGCCGAATTACCAGGTCTTCGACGAGAAGCGGTATTTTGCCGAAGGACAGAAAACACTGGTCGTGCCTATCCATGGCATACAGGTGGGGATCACCGTCTGCGAGGATCTCTGGAGTGACGGGCCGGTGGAAGACGCCGCCGCTGCCGGAGCGCAGTTGATCCTGAACCTTAACGCGTCTCCCTATGATATTGACAAGCAGGTACGCCGCAAAGCGTTGCTGGAACGCAAGTCCCGGGAAAACCGGGTGAGCATTGTATACGTGAACCTGGTCGGCGGGCAGGATGAACTGGTGTTCGATGGCGGCTCCATGGTGTTTGATCATTCCGGCCGGCTGGATGTGGAAGCGCCGCAGTTTGTAGAGGGCCTGTTCCCGGTGGATTTCCTGTGTGAACATCCGTGCCAGCCTGTCTCCCAACCCCTGCCTGAGGAGCCGTCGCTGGAGGCGAATGTGTACAACGCTCTCGTGCTTGGGGTGCGGGATTACGTCAACAAGAATGGCTTTAAATCCGTTGTCCTCGGGTTATCCGGTGGGATCGATTCCGCGGTGACGCTGGCGGTTGCGGCTGATGCCCTGGGGCCCGAGCGGGTCCGGGCGGTGATGATGCCGTTCCGCTACACCTCGGGAATGAGTCTCGAAGACGCCGAAGCGGAAGCGGTTGCCCTTGGAGTTCAGTATGACGTGTTCTCTATCGAGCCCATGTACGACGCGTTCATGGCGACTCTGGAGAAACCGTTTGAAGGCACAAGGCCGGATACCACCGAAGAGAACCTCCAGGCTCGGTTGAGGGGCGTGTTGCTGATGTCCCTGTCCAACAAGTTCGGGTCATTGGTGCTGACAACGGGTAACAAGAGCGAGATGGCCGTTGGCTATTCCACGCTCTACGGCGATATGGCGGGTGGTTTTGACGTGCTGAAGGATGTGCCCAAAACCCTGGTGTTCAGGCTTGCCAGGTACCGCAATACCGTCTCATCCGTCATCCCGGAACGCGTGATCACGCGCCCGCCGTCCGCGGAGTTGGCGCCGGACCAGAAGGACGAGGACAGCCTGCCGGGCTACGATGTGCTGGATCAGATCCTGAATCTGTATGTGGAGCGGGACTTCAGTGCGGACGCGATTGTCGCGGAGGGCTTTGACCGCGCCGATGTGGAGCGGATCATCCGCCTGGTGGACATCAACGAATACAAGCGGCGTCAGGCGCCCATCGGGGTTCGCATTACCGAGCGGGGATTTGGCAAGGATCGTCGTTATCCGATCACCAACGGGTGGCGCAGCGGGAAATAGGGACGCAGGCCCTATTTCCCGGCCGGGATTACTCGTCTCCCATCAGGCCGAAGGTCACAACGCTTGAGAGAGAGCGGTCCTCTCGCTTCAGCAGGCTGGGTACAAATTCACCGTTGTCGTCAAACGCATTGCTGTCCGGGTAATTTTGCGAAAGCAGGGCGATGGCATCGTCGGCGGCCTTGTTCAGATCCATGAAGCGGAAGGTCTCTGCCAGGATAACCAGTGCCTCCTCAACGGACGGCGATGTGGAATAGTTTTCCACCACGTAGCGGGCGCGGTTGTTGGCGGCAATGTAGGCTTCCCGCTTGATGTAGTAACGGGCCGCATGGATTTCCAGTTCGGCCATGCGGTTGCGGATGGCGATCATGCGCTGACGTGCATCCGGTGCGTATTCGCTGTTCGGATAACGGTTCAGCAGATCAGAAAAATCACGGAACGCCTGGCGTTGCTCGCCCGGATCACGTGCGGCAACATCGATCGGGAAGTATCGTGCGGCCAGGCCGATATCCAGGTTGTAGGAGGCCAGGCCCCGCATGTACATGGCATAGTCCGCGTGTTCGCTCTGCGGGTTCAGGCGCAGGAACCGGTCAGCTGCGGCTCGCGCGCCCTCAAGATCCAGATTCTGGTAGCGTGCATAGATCAGGTCCATCTGGGCCTGCTCGGCATAGCGGCCGAATGGGTAGTAGGTTTCCAGAAAATCGAGATTCCGTTCTGCCTCGTTGAAATTGCCGGAGTTCATGGCCTGGCGGGCGTTCTCGTAATAGGTTTCTTCCGGCAGCACTTCTTCCTGTTTGTTGGAAGCACAGGCACTGATCAACAGCGCTGTGGTGGTCAGTAGCAATAATCGAACAACTGATCTCATGCCGGAATCCCGTATAATGACTGAAAGCGAATGATCGGCCATTGTAACGGGGAACCTTTGACTTGTGCAGTGGCTGGCCAATCTGATTGAAAATTTCTGACTGAAACGTAACACAACACCAATGGCCCCGGGGGCTTAATGTCTGCTGAAAACCGTATTACCGCTGCTTTTTCCGTTCCGCCGGAATTGAGTGACCGCCGCCTGGACCAGGCCGCGGCGGAGCTGATGCCGGAGCATTCCCGCTCGCGTCTTCAGGGCTGGATCAAAAGCGGCGCCTTGACCGTCAACGGAGAAAATCGCAAGCCACGGGACAAGGTGATGCTCGATGATCGCCTGGAGCTGGATGCCGAGCCGGAGGCGCAGGTGAGCTGGCAGGCGGAATCGATCACCCTCGATGTGGTCTACGAGGATGAGCATCTGCTGGTCATCAACAAACCGGCCGGGCTGGTGGTGCATCCTGCCGCGGGGCATGCAGACGGAACACTGGTCAATGCACTGCTTAATTACGCGCCGGAAGTGGAAAACCTGCCCCGGGCGGGCATCGTTCACCGTCTCGACAAGGATACCTCTGGCATCATGGTGGTGGCTCGCAGCCTGATTGCCCACACCTCCCTGGTGGGCCAGCTGCAGAGTCGCACCATGGGGCGTGAATACGAAGCCGTGGTGGTGGGCACATTGACTGGCGGTGCCACCGTGGATGCGCCTATTGGTCGTCACCCCCGCGAGCGTAAGAAGATGGCCGTAGTGCCGACGGGCAAACCGGCGGTTACTCACTACCGGCTGGTGGAGCGATTTGCTGCCCACACCCATGTTCGCTGCAAACTGGAGAGTGGTCGTACCCACCAGATTCGTGTCCATATGGCCCATGTGAAGCATCCGTTGATCGGTGATCCGCTCTACGGCGGCCGGCTGCGATTGCCGAAAGGCACCACTGAAGAATTGCGGGAGGTGCTGGCGGCATTTCAGCGTCAGGCGCTGCATGCGCGCCAGTTGACCCTGGAGCATCCGGAAACCGGAGAGATTCTGACCTGGGAAGTGCCTTTGCCTGAGGATATGGAGCATCTGCTGGCCGCGCTGCGCCAGCACGTTAAGGATCTGGAGAGCGATGAATTCTGATATGCCTCTGATCAAGCCGGACTGGCCCGCGCCCGGGCGAGTCCGGGCGGTGTGTTCCACGCGCCTCGGGGGAGTTAGTGAGGCGCCCTGGGATTCCTTCAATCTCGGTTCCCATGTGGGTGACGATCCTGCCCGGGTCCAGGAAAACCGACAGCGTCTGGCGACCATGGCGGGGATCGGGCCCGGTGACATTGGTTGGCTTGAGCAGGTTCACGGCACAGAGGTGGCTTCCCTGCCGGTTAACGGTGTTCCCCGGGCCGATGCCAGTTATACGCTTCAGGCTGGCCAGGCCTGTGTGATCATGACGGCGGATTGCCTGCCGGTATTGCTGTGCGATGAATCCGGCACACGGGTGGGTGCTGCCCACGCCGGTTGGCGCAGCCTGTGTGGTGGCGTGCTTGAAGCGCTGGTGGATGACATGGGCGGCAAGCCGACAGAATTGATGGCCTGGCTTGGCCCCGCCATCGGCCCGGAACGCTTTGAGGTTGGCCCCGAAGTGCGGGAAGCTTTCCTGCGCCATGATCCGGCAGCGGCCAGCGCATTCTCGGAGGAAGGCGCACGCGCGGGGCACTTTATGGCGGACATCTATCTTCTGGCCCGGCAGCGTCTCGCTGAATGTGGGGTTCGTCAGGTCTACGGTGGAGATTTTTGCACCGTGTCAGAGCCACAACGCTTCTTTTCCTATCGTCGCGATGGACAGACCGGCCGCATGGCCAGCCTGATCTGGATAACCGATAATAGCTGACGCCCGTCAATTTTCTGACAGTTTCTGCCTGTCGCCGCTTGAAGTCCCCCCGGTTGCCCCTACATTTAATGTCAAAGCAAACAGGATGTCGGCAAAACGCCCGGGCATCCAGATACCGAATCGGGGAAAACAGATTATGCGAATCGACAAACTCACCAGCCGGCTGCAGACCGCTCTTGCGGATGCGCAGTCACTTGCGGTCGGCAAGGATCACAATTTTATCGAGCCCGTTCACCTGATGCAGGCGCTGCTGGATCAGGACTCCAGCTCCATCAAGCCGCTGTTGAAGCAGATTGGTGTGGAGCCGGGCCGGGTTCGCCAGGCCATTGCCCGGGAGATTGAGCACCTGCCGGAGGTTCAGGGTTCTGCTGGTGACGTCTCCATGTCCAATGACATGGGGCGACTGTTCAACATCGCCGACAAGCTGGCGCAAAAACGCAAGGACCAGTTCATCTCCAGCGAGCTGATGTTGCTGGCCGCCCTGGAAGACCGCGGCACCCTCGGACGGATTCTGCGGGAGCAGGGCGTGGACAAGGCCGCCCTGGAAAAGGCCATTGATGAGGTTCGCGGTGGCGAGCCGGTGGACGACGCGGCCGCCGAGGAGAGCCGGCAGGCGCTGTCAAAGTACACCATTGACCTTACTGAACGCGCCGAAGCGGGCAAACTGGACCCGGTGATTGGTCGTGACGACGAGATTCGCCGCACCATTCAGGTCCTGCAGCGTCGTCGCAAGAACAACCCGGTGCTGATCGGCGAACCTGGCGTAGGTAAGACCGCCATTGTCGAGGGCCTGGCCCAGCGAATTGTGAATGGCGAAGTTCCGGATGGCCTGAAGGACAAAAAGGTACTGTCCCTGGATATGGGCTCACTGATTGCCGGCGCTAAGTTCCGGGGTGAGTTCGAGGAACGCCTGAAGGCGGTGCTGAATGAGCTGTCGAAGCAGGAAGGCCAGATCATTCTGTTCATCGATGAGATCCATACCGTGGTGGGCGCCGGCAAGGCGGAAGGTTCCATGGATGCGGGCAATATGCTCAAGCCGGCGTTGGCCCGGGGCGAGCTGCACTGCGTGGGCGCCACAACCCTGGACGAGTATCGCGAGAATATCGAGAAAGATGCTGCCCTGGAGCGCCGTTTCCAGAAAGTACTGGTCAGCGAGCCGAACGAAGAAGATACCATCGCCATCCTGCGTGGTCTGAAGGAACGTTACGAAGTTCACCACGGGGTCGAGGTGACCGACGGGGCGATTATTGCCGCTGCCAAGCTGTCCCATCGTTATATCGCCGATCGTCAGTTGCCGGACAAGGCGATTGATCTGGTGGACGAGGCGGCGAGCCAGATCCGTATGGAAATGGATTCCAAACCGGAAGCGCTGGACCGCCTGGAACGCCGTCTGATTCAGCTCAAGATCGAGCGGGAGGCGCTGAAAAAAGAAACCGATGCCGCCTCGAAAAAACGTCTGGAAGAGTTGTCGGATGTGATTTCAAAGGTTGAGCGTGAATACGCCGATCTGGAAGAGGTGTGGAACACCGAAAAGGCTGCGTTGCACGGTTCCCAGAAGATCAAGAGCCAGCTGGAGCAGGCCCGGATTGATCTGGAAAACGCCCGCCGCAGCGGTGATCTGGGGCGCATGTCCGAACTGCAATACGGCAGGATTCCGGAACTGGAGCGCCAGCTGGATATGGCCAGTCAGGCCGAGATGATGGAGATGAAACTGCTGCGCAACCGTGTGACGGACGAGGAAATTGCCGAGATTGTCTCCAAGTGGACGGGCATTCCCGTTTCCAAGATGCTGGAAGGCGAGCGCGACAAGCTGATGCGCATGGAAGAGGCGCTCCATGGCCGGGTGATTGGTCAGGAAGAGGCAGTGGAAGCGGTATCCAACGCGGTACGCCGTTCCCGCGCGGGGCTGTCGGATCCTAACCGGCCCAATGGTTCGTTTCTGTTTCTAGGTCCGACCGGTGTCGGTAAGACGGAGTTGTGCAAGGCGCTGGCCTCGTTCCTGTTCGATACCGAAGAGGCGATGGTACGCATCGACATGTCGGAATTCATGGAGAAGCACTCCGTGGCCCGGCTGATTGGCGCGCCTCCGGGCTATGTCGGCTACGAAGAGGGCGGTTACCTGACCGAAGCGGTCCGTCGTCGTCCTTATTCGGTGCTGCTGCTCGATGAGGTTGAGAAAGCTCATCCGGATGTGTTCAACATCCTGTTGCAGGTACTGGAGGACGGTCGCCTGACCGATGGCCAGGGCAGAACGGTGGATTTTCGCAACACCGTTATCGTGATGACGTCGAACCTGGGGTCCGACATCATCCAGCAGAAAGCGGGTGAGGAAAACTATGAATCCATGAAGAATGCGGTGATGGAAGTTGTGGGCACGCATTTCCGTCCCGAGTTCATCAACCGCGTGGACGAAGTCGTGGTCTTCCATCCGCTGGCGGAGAGCCAGATTCAGGGGATTGCCAAGATCCAGGTCGAATCGCTCAGCCAGCGCCTGAAGGATCAGGATATGAAGCTGGAGCTGGACGATGCCGCCATGGAGCTGCTGGCGGAAGTGGGCTACGACCCGGTCTACGGTGCGCGGCCACTGAAGCGGGCGATTCAGCGGATGATCGAGAATCCGTTGGCGCAGCGCTTGCTGCAGGGAGAGTTTTTGCCCGGGGATACCATCCGGGGAACCGTGCAGGAGCACAAACTGGTTTTTGCCAAAGCCTGATCGTTGTGCAGTCCTGAAATCAGAAAGGGGGCGGTCAGTTTGATCGCCCCTTTTTATTCTCTTTGTTTAACGTTCGCCCTCGGCTCCGCAATTCTCGTCCGCGATTTCCTGGAACTTCTCGCGTTGCTCCTCTATTTCTTCCGGAGACAGGTAGCGTTGCTCTCCGTCCTCTTCAATGCGAATCCGGCTATTGCGATCAAGGAGGTCCAGGTTGTTGCGGGCTGTCGAGCAATTGGCTTCCCGTTGTTTGCGGCGGGCTTCCTCCACGGCGGATTCTTCACGCTTACCGGCTTCATCCGCTTCACGTGCTTCAAGCTCATCCAGTTGTTCCTGGGGGCTCTGGCGTTGTTGGCCGCCCGAGGATTTCCCGGTGCGAACGCTGACCCGCTCTGACTGCTTGCCGGTTGGTTGTCGGTCGCCAAAGTGGGTTACGCCATTTTCGTCGGTCCACTTGTAGACGGAAGCGCCGGTGGCGGCAAAAGGGGCAACGGCCAGAATGATGGCCAGTGTCAGGATTCTTTTGTTCATTGCTATACTCATCTCGCATTAGCCGTTTCGGGGCAGAACTGGGGCTGCTCCATTGTATTTCGGTGGTTTTATCATGCCATCCGCTGGCCGGTTTTTCTCTCGCCTGGTTCAAATACTCGAACAAAGTATGGCAGACCTGTTGCCAGTATGGGTATAGAATCAACGCGATGCTATTGACAGGGAGTTTCCCGCTGTCAAAATTACCGATTGCCTGAAGACAGGGGTCAATACGGCAGGCAATCCCGAGCGAGTATCCCCCGTTAATCACCACACTGAACGCGCCGCGCACAGGTCGCGGGATGGTTGTTGCTCATTTGCAACCGTCGATTGGCCGTTCTCCGCAACCCTCAGGAGGGCGGCTGGCCAGGAGACAACCTCTTAAAGGTAGTGTGGAGGAGCAGCCGGTGCCGCTTTCACAAGAAGCAGGCAGGCCGGGTATCCAGGCAACCGGGATTTTTCCCGGCTCATTCACTCGTAGAAGAGGGTAGAAAATCGTGGAGTTATTGTCTGGCGCCGATATGCTGATCCGGTCCCTTCAAGATGAGGGTATCGAATACATATACGGCTATCCGGGTGGTGCAGCCCTTCATATTTATGATGCGCTGTTCAGGCAGGACAAAGTCAAGCATATTCTGGTTCGGCACGAACAGGCCGCGGTCCATATGGCCGACGGTTATGCTCGCGCAACCGGAAAACCAGGTACCGTACTGGTGACCTCGGGTCCTGGAGCCACCAACACTATTACCGGCATTGCCACTGCGTTCATGGATTCCATCCCCATGGTGGTTCTGTGCGGTCAGGTTGCATCCACCCTGATAGGTGAGGATGCATTCCAGGAAACCGATATGATCGGTGTCTCCCGTCCTGTGGTAAAACACAACCTGAGCGTACGTCACCCCGAGGAAATTCCCGAGGTGATTCGCAAGGCATACTACATTGCTTCGACTGGCCGTCCCGGTCCGGTTGTGGTGGATATCCCCAAGGATATGACCACGCCGAATGAGCGTTACGAGTACGTTTTCCCCAAGAAGGTCAAGCTGCGTTCCTACAATCCTGCGATCCGTGGCCATGCCGGGCAGATCAAGAAGGCTGTGGACATGCTGCTGGCGGCCAAGCGTCCGATCATCTATGCGGGTGGCGGCGTTATTCTGGGCAAGGCCTCTGGTCAGTTGACCGAGCTGGTGCGCATGCTGGGTCATCCCATCACCAACACCCTGATGGGTATCGGGTGTTACCCGGCCTCCGACAAGCAGCACCTGGGCTGGTTGGGTATGCACGGCACCTATGAGTCCAACATGGCCATGCACCATTCGGATCTGATCCTCTGTGTGGGTGCGCGCTTCGATGACCGTGTGACCAACGCTACCGAGAAGTTCTGTCCCGGGGCGCGGATTGTCCACATCGACATTGATCCGGCTTCCATCTCCAAGACCATTGATGCGGATGTGCCTATCGTGGGGCCGGTCGATGCGGTGCTCAAAGAGATGATCTCGCTCGTCAAGGAAAGCAAGGAAAAGCCCGATGCGGATGCCCTTGCGTCCTGGTGGAAGCAGATTGAAGAGTGGCGCGCCTTCCATGGCATGCGTTATGAAACCAGTCCGGACGTGATCAAGCCGCAGGAAGTGATTGAAACGTTGTGCCGGCTGACCAAGGGTGAAGCGTTTGTCACCTCCGACGTGGGGCAGCACCAGATGTTCGCGGCCCAGTACTACAAGTTTGACAAGCCCAACCGCTGGATCAACTCCGGTGGCCTGGGGACCATGGGCTTTGGCCTGCCGGCGGCCATGGGGGTCAAGCTGACTCATCCGGACGACGAGGTACTCTGTATCACCGGTGAAGGCAGTATCCAGATGAACATTCAGGAGCTGTCCACCTGTAACCAGTACAATCTGCCGGTGAAGATCATTAACCTCAACAACCAGGCCCTGGGCATGGTCAAGCAATGG
Source organism: Marinobacter sp. DUT-3 (assembly GCF_050379435.1). NCBI lineage: Bacteria > Pseudomonadati > Pseudomonadota > Gammaproteobacteria > Pseudomonadales > Marinobacteraceae > Marinobacter > Marinobacter sp. DUT-3. Next base: position 3,260 of record NZ_JBNRMG010000015.1, on the reverse strand, counting down.
CAGGACATGAACTACGAGTCCCGCCATTCCCAGTCCTACATGGAATCCCTGCCGGACTTCGTCAAGCTGGCGGAAGCCTATGGCCACGTGGGAGTCCGGATCGACCGTAAGGAAGACCTGGAAACCAAGCTGAAAGAAGTGTTGGCCATGAAGGACAAGCTGGTATTCGTGGATATTTACGTGGATCGGTTTGAGCACGTGTATCCGATGCAGGTGGCCCGTGGTTCCATGAAAGACATGTGGCTCAGCAAGACGGAGAGGGTGTGATCATGCGTCGAATCATTTCTGTTTTGCTTGAGAACGAGCCAGGGGCGCTGTCGCGGGTTGTGGGTCTGTTTTCCCAGCGCAACTACAACATCGAGACCCTTACGGTGGCCCCGACCGAGGACGAGACCCTGTCTCGTCTGACCGTCACCACCACGGGGTCGGACAAGGTTATCGAGCAGATCACCAAACAGTTGAACAAGCTGATCGAGGTGGTGAAGCTGGTGGACCTGACTGAAGGCTCTCACATTGAGCGCGAGTTGATGTTGGTCAAGCTCAAGGCCACGGGATCCCAGCGTGCTGAGATCAAGCGCACCGTTGATATTTTCCGTGGTCAGATCGTGGACGTGACCAGTTCGGTCTATACGGTTCAGCTGGCGGGTGACAGCGAGAAGCTGGATGGTTTCATTCAGGCGGTGGGCACGTCAGGCGTGCTTGAGGTTGTTCGTACCGGTGTATCCGGTATCGCCCGCGGCGAAAAGGTGCTGAGTCTCTGACCGGTACCCGTTCATTTTTAAATCATGACCCCGGAAGCGGGGTCGTTACAATACAGAGGTTATCCCATGCAGGTTTATTACGATAAGGATTGCGATCTTTCTCTCATCCAGGGCAAGAAAGTGGCCATCATCGGTTTCGGTTCCCAGGGCCATGCCCACGCGTGCAACCTGAAAGAGTCCGGCGTTGACGTCACCGTTGGTCTGCGCCCCGGTTCTTCTTCCATTGCCAAGGCGGAAGCCTACGGCCTGAAGACCAGCGATGTACCGTCTGCCGTTGCCGCCGCTGACGTGGTGATGGTCCTGACTCCTGACGAGTTCCAGGCTCAGCTGTACGCCGCGGAAATCGAGCCGAACCTGAAGCAGGGCGCTACCCTGGCATTTGCTCATGGCTTCGCTATCCACTATAACCAGATCGTTCCGCGCAAGGATCTGGACGTCATCATGGTCGCTCCTAAAGCGCCGGGCCACACCGTTCGCACCGAGTTCACCCGTGGCGGCGGCATCCCTGACCTGATCGCGATCTTCCAGGACGCTTCCGGTACCGCCAAGAACCTGGCCCTGTCCTACGCCAGTGGCATCGGTGGCGGTCGTACCGGCATCATCGAAACCACCTTCAAGGACGAGACTGAAACCGATCTGTTCGGTGAGCAGGCAGTTCTGTGTGGCGGTGCAGTTGAGCTGGTTAAAGCGGGCTTCGAGACTCTGACTGAAGCCGGTTACGCGCCGGAAATGGCCTACTTCGAGTGTCTGCATGAGCTCAAGTTGATCGTTGACCTGATGTACGAAGGCGGCATCGCCAACATGAACTACTCCATCTCCAACAACGCGGAGTATGGTGAGTACGTGACCGGGCCAGAGGTAATCAACGAGCAGTCCCGCGAAGCCATGCGCAACGCACTGAAGCGCATCCAGAGTGGTGAGTACGCGAAGATGTTCATCTCTGAAGGGGCTCTGAACTACCCGTCCATGACGGCCCGTCGTCGTCAGAATGCGGCCCATGAGATTGAAACCGTTGGTGAGAAGTTGCGCGGTATGATGCCGTGGATCACCGCGAACAAGATCGTGGACAAGGACAAGAACTAAATCGGGTTTCCGGTAAGTTCTGAAAACGCGGCCCGGGTGGCCGCGTTTTTCGTATATACTCCGCATAAATGCTTTCCGGAGTGAGTGGAATGACTGAAGACAGGAAAATCCCGGAATCGAAAGAATCCGAAAAGGCCGGCAAACCTTCCAATGCCTCCTCGGTGAATGAGTTCGAGCCGGGTGAGGTTGTAGAGGAAGAGCTTGTGGAGGGCGCACCGGTGAGGCGCAAAGGCATTTATCTATTGCCGAATGCGTTGACGACTGCGTCATTGTTTTCGGGTTTTTATGCGATTGTGTCCGCTGCCAATGGCATGTTCGATAATGCCGCGATTGCGATTTTCGTCTCCATGATACTGGACGGTCTTGACGGCCGGGTTGCCAGAATGACCAACACCCAGAGCAAATTTGGTGAGGAGTACGACAGCCTGGCGGATATGGTGGCCTTTGGCGTGGCGCCCGGACTGGTCGCGTTCTTTTGGTCGCTCAATGAGTTGGGTCAGGTAGGTTGGGCAATAACCTTTATCTACGTGGCCGGGGCTGCTTTGCGCCTGGCGCGGTTCAACACCCAGATTGGTTCCGTAGACAAGAAGTTCTTTGTCGGGTTGCCAAGTCCGGCTGCTGCGGCGTGTTTGGCCGGGCTGGTGTGGTGCTTCCATGATGTGGATCCGGCCACGTGGCTGACGCTCATGACCATCGTCGTAGTTGGCGGCAGTGGTGTGTTGATGGTCAGCAATATTCTGTATCGCAGCTTCAAGGATCTGGACCTGCGGGGCCGGGTGCCTTTCGCGGCGATCTTGCTGGTGGTGCTGATCTTCGTGGTGGTCGCTCTGGATCCTGCCACCGTACTCTTTACCGGGTTCCTGGTTTATGGGTTGTCCGGTCCCTTCCTGGCGCTGACGCGCAAAGCCCGCCGAAAACCAGGCAGTGCCGCCTGAGCGGGCATCTTCCGGCCCGCGTGATCGGGCCGGAAATCCCGGGATACGGCCTGTTCTGTTGGTTAATTGATCAGTTTGGGCGTATTCTGAGCAAGTGGGTAGGGGGAAACCGAAATATCTCCCAAATAGTTTGAAAAGCTCGTTGACACCTCGCCTGAGCTCTGTAGAATGCGCATCTCTTTCGAGGGGTAAGCCACTTAGGCGGCTCCGGATTCGGAAGGCAACTGTTTGAAAGTATTGAAGAAAACGAGTTTCAAATTTCTTCAGAAAGCAGTTGACAAGGTGGCGGTTCAGTGTAGAATGCGCGCCTCGATACAGCAGTAAGCCGGTTCATTTTTCGGCGGTTTCCGGAGGCGGAAACAACGGAAAATAAACGGTTGACAAGGCGGCGGAGCGATGTAGAATACGCCACCTTGATCGGGCAAGCCCCGAACGCTCTTTAAAAAGTTAACCAAGTAATTCGTGTGGGCGCTGGCCGAGG
>NZ_JBNRMG010000014.1:0-104876 GCF_050379435.1 Marinobacter sp. DUT-3 | reverse complement strand
AATACATCCTTGTACGCTCGGGCTCCGCCATCCATGGCTCCGCACGATTTTGGCAGGGCCCTCTCCACCCGCCTGACTATGCACCAAAGCCTAAACCTTGGAGCACGATCCAAACATGCCAAACCTGATTCTGATCCTCGGCGACCAACTGACCGCTGATATAAGCGCACTGGAAGGCGCTGACCGAAAACGGGACAGGGTCGTGATGGCAGAAGTCCACGACGAAGCCAGCTACACCAATCACCACAAGAAAAAACTGGTCCTGTTGTTCAGCGCCATGCGGCACTTTGCGCAGCGGTTGGAGGCGGAGGGCTGGCAGGTTCACTACCAGACTTACCACCCCGATAACGAGGCCCGGAGCCTGGAGGCCGTCATCGCCGGCCAGCTAAAAGAGACCGATTCGAACAGGGTTATCACCACCGAATGCGGCGAGTGGCGCCTGCACGAGCAGATCGGTCGGTGGCATGAACGGCTGGGAGTGCCGGTGGAGATCCGCACGGATACCCGGTTTATCGCCAGCAAGCAGGAATTCTCAGAATGGGCAAAAGATCGCAAAAAGCTGCGAATGGAGTTCTTTTACCGGGAAATGCGGCGAAAAACAGGCTTGCTGATGACTTCCGATGGCAAGCCCGAAGGTGGGCAGTGGAATTTCGATGCGGACAACCGGCGCAAATGGGCCGGCAAGCCGCCAGCTCCCGCGCCCTTCCGCGTGGAGCCGGATGAGGTGACACAGGAGGTGGTTGCACTGGTGGAGAGGCATTTTCCCGATCATTTCGGCACCACCGAGGACTTCCATTTTGCCGTGACGCCGAATGACGCGGAGCAGGCGCTGGACTACTTCATCGATTTCGCACTGCCTTGCTTCGGCGATTTTCAGGACGCGATGTCCGATAATGAGGACTGGCTGTTTCACTCCATCTTGTCTCCCTACATCAACTGCGGTCTGCTTGACCCGTTGGCCGTGTGCGAAGCCGCTGCCCAGGCTTGGCATGCCGGGCGGGCGCCGATTAATGCGGTGGAGGGGTTTATCCGGCAGATTCTGGGGTGGCGGGAGTTTGTGCGCGGGATCTACTGGCTGAATATGCCGGGGTATGCTCAGGAAAACCGCCTCGGCAATACTCGCGCCCTGCCCTGGTTCTACTGGACGGGGGACACAAAGATGCGATGCATGCACAAGGCCATTGATGCCACCCGCCGCAACGCCTACGCCCACCATATCCAGCGGCTGATGGTCACCGGTAATTTTGCGCTGCTGGCCGGCGTCCAACCGGAGGAGATCTGTGACTGGTACCTGGCGGTGTACGCCGATGCCTATGATTGGGTCGAGCTACCCAATGTACTCGGCATGGTGATGCACGCTGACGGCGGCTACCTGGGCTCCAAACCCTACGCCGCCAGCGGCAAGTACATACAGCGGATGTCTGATCATTGCAGCAACTGCCACTATAACGTGAACAAGTCCACGGAAGAGGATGCCTGCCCGTTCAACACCCTGTACTGGCATTTCATCACCCGTCATCGGGACGACTTTGCCAACAATCCCCGCATGGGCATGATGTACCGGAACTGGGACAAGCAGAAACCGGAGAGGCGGGAGGCGTTGCTCCACCGCGCCAACACATTACTGGCACAGCTGGAGCAACTCTGAAGCGGGAGCCCTGCTAGTTCTACTGCGGACGAATGCGTTTCTCACTTTCCGGGTCGAAGAACACGACTTTTCGCATGTCGAACATCAGATCGGCTTCCTCGCCCCAGTTCACCGGGTGCTCCGCATCCAGCCGGCACTGCACATCCTTATTGTTCAGGCGGATAACGGCGAGCACATCCGGCCCGGTCGGTTCGGTGACCTCCACCGTAAAGCGACCGCTGGTCACCATCGGATGATCTGCCTTCTGATCGTCGGGCTGGCTTATATGCTCCGGGCGGATGCCAAGCACCACCCGCTTACCGGCCCAGCTCTCCAGATACGCCGGCACTGGCAGGGCCAGCTTGCGACCGTCGCTACCTTCAACCGTTACTGACAGGCCGGTCTCCGCCCGTTCGATCTCCACGTCTATAAAACTCATGGAAGGCGAGCCCATAAAACTCGCCACAAACAGGTTTTCCGGGGTGTCGTACACTTCCTTTGGTGTTCCCAGTTGCTGCAACTCGCCGTCCTTGAGCACGGCAATCCGGTCCGCCAGAGTCATGGCCTCGATCTGGTCATGGGTGACGTACACAATGGTGGTTCTCAGCCGCTGGTGCAGCTTCTTGATCTCGGTGCGCATCTCCACCCGCAGCTTGGCATCCAGGTTGGAAAGCGGTTCGTCGAACAGGTAGATCTTCGGCCGTCTGGCCAATGCTCGCCCCATGGCCACCCGCTGCTGCTGACCACCGGATAGCCGGGAAGGCTTTTTATCCAGCAATGCGGAGATCTGCAGCAGGTCGGCAACACGCTCGACTTCCTGACGAATTTCCTCTTTTGGCATACCGCGAATCTTCAGACCAAAGGCGATGTTCTCGCGCACCGACATGGTGGGGTAAAGCGCGTAGGACTGGAACACCATGGCGATGTCCCGGTCCTTCGGTTCCATACCCGATATGTCTTTGCCATTCACCACTATCGACCCACCGGTAATGGATTCCAGGCCGGCAATGCTGTTCATCAGCGTGGACTTGCCACAGCCCGATGGCCCGACCAGGGTCAGGAATTCACCGGATGCGATGTCAATGTTGATGCCCTTGAGGGTCTCGTCCAGGGCCCCTGTGTAGGTCTTGCGGATGTCCCGCAGTTCAAGTTGCGACATTGTTGTTTTACCCCTTAACCGAGCCGGCCGTCAGGCCGCGTATAAAGTACTTGCCTGCCACGATGTACACCACCAGCGTTGGCAGGGCGGCGATCATGGCGGCGGCCATATCCACGTTGTATTCCTTCACCCCGGTGCTGGTGTTCACCAGATTGTTCAGGGCGACCGTTATCGGCTGACTGTCGCCACTGGCGAAGACCACGCCGAACAGGAAGTCATTCCAGATCTGGGTGAACTGCCAGATCAACGACACCATAAAAATGGGCGTGGACATGGGCAGCAGGATGCGGAAAAAGATGGTGAAAAAGCCGGCACCATCCAGCCGTGCCGCCTTCACCAGGGCGTCGGGTATGGCCACGTAATAGTTACGGAAAAACAGTGTGGTGAACGCCACGCCGTAGATCACGTGGACCAGCACCAGGCCGGCCGTGGTGTTGGCCAGGCCCAGCTTGCCCAGGGTGGCCGCCATGGGCAGCAGGACGACCTGGAATGGTACAAAGCAGCCAAACAGCAGCATGCCGAACATCAGGTCAGAGCCCTTGAACTTCCACTTGGACAACACGTAGCCATTGAAGGCGCCCAACAGCGTGGAAATCAGTACCGCCGGCACGGTCATCTTGAACGAGTTCCAGAAATACCCTTTGACTCCCTCACACTGCACACCGGTGCAGGCCTCGGACCAGGCCTTGGTCCAGCCCACGACCGTCCAGTCGGTCGGCAGGGCCAGCAGGTTGCCGGTACGGATATCCATGGGTGTCTTGAAGCTGGTGATCAACATAACGATCAGCGGAATCAGGTACACCAGGCATGCCAGTAGCAGCACCCCGTAGATGGCAATGCGGCTGGGGCGAAAGCCGGTACGAATCACATCAGTCATGGCGCTTCTCCCTCAGTTCGGAATACAGGTAAGGCACCAGCAGTGCGAGAATGGCGCCCAGCATCAGCATGGCGCTGGCAGAGCCAAGGCCCATCTGGCCGCGGGTGAAGGTGTGGGCGTACATGAACACCGCCGGCAGGTCGGTGGAATAGCCCGGGCCACCCGCCGTCATGGCCATGACCAGATCAAAACTCTTGATGGCGATGTGGGCCAGCACCATCACCGAGCTGAAGAATACCGGCCGCAGGGAAGGCAAGATAATTTTCCAGTAGATGACCGGCAGACTGGCACCATCCACCCGTGCGGCGCGAATGATCGACGAATCAACGCCCCGCAGGCCGGCCAGGAACAGGGCCATGACAAAGCCGGAGGCCTGCCATACCGCCGCCATCACAATGGTGTAAATGGCAAAGTCGGAATTCACCAGCCAGTCGAAGCTGAAGGAGGTCCATCCCCAGTCGTGCATCAGCTTTTCCAGCCCCAGGCGCGGGTTCAGAATCCAGCGCCAGACCGTGCCGGTTACAATCATGGACAGTGCCATGGGGTAAAGATAAATGGTGCGGATGGCGCCTTCCTGGCGGATGCGCTGGTCCAGGAAAATGGCCAGCACCACACCAATCAGCAGGCAAATACCGATGAACAGTCCGCCAAAGATCGCGAGATTCCGGGACGCGACCAGCCAGCGCTCGCTTTCCATCAGCTTGGCGTACTGCGCAAGGCCGACAAAATCGTAACTGGGCAGGAAGCTGGAATTGGTGAACGACAGTACACCCGTCCACAGCATGTAGCCGTATATACCAATGCCGATCAGGATGAACGTTGGCGCCACCACCAGCTTGGGTAGCCAGCGCTGCAGGCCATCCATCAGGCCAGACGGTGCCCTGGCCGCCACGGCAGGGCGACGTTGAGTATGTTCCATAAGAAATCCTCCGGATAAACCCGAAGGCCGCCCGGCCGGCGGCCTGATGGGGCATTACATGGCGGACTGGATGGCAGCTGCCAACTGGTCCGTAGCTTTTGCCGGGTCCGGGTTGTTGGAGTTAACGAAGTTGGTGACCACATCGAAGATCTGGCCCTGGATGTAGCTGGTGGTCGCCAGGCCATGGGAGAAGCTTGGCACCAGGCCGCCATCGTCGGCACTGGTCTTGAACGTCTCCATCGACGCCTGGGCACAGATATCAAACGCGCTCATATCCATATCGGTGCGAACCGGAATGGACCCCTTATTCTGGTTGAACAGGGTCTGGAATTCGGGTTCCAGAATGGTACGTGCCAGATCCTTCTGCGCCTTGATGTCCTCATCCTCTGTCAGGCTGAACATGGCGAAGGAATCCACGTTGAAGGTGAATCGCCCGGTGGTGCCCGGAGCCGGCGCGCACAGATAATCCTCACCCGGCGTCAGTCCGGCAGCGGAAAATTCACCCTTGGCCCAGTCACCCATGATCTGCATGGCCGCCTCACCACGAATCACCATGCCAGTGGCAGTGTTCCAGTCCCGGCCCGCGGCATTGTCATCGACGTAGCTCATTACCCTGGCGAACTGTGCGAAAACCTCTTCCATCCTGTCGCTGTTGATTACGTCCATGTCGTGGTCGACAAACGCCTTGCGGTAATCGTCGGGGCCCAGTTCCGCCAGTGCCACCGCATCGAACACGGTCGCGTCCTGCCAGGGTTGACCACCGTGCGCCAGGGGAATGTACCCCTCGGCCTGGAGCTTGTCGGCCACTTCGAAGAACTCGTCCAGCGTGGTGGGCACGTCAACGCCGACATCTTCCATCACCTCCGGGTTCACCCATAACCAGTTCACCCGGTGCACGTTCACCGGCACCGCTACGTATTTGCCTTCGTACTTCATGACTTCGGAAATCCGGGGCGGAATGAGCTGGTCCCAGTTTTCAGCGTCGGCAACACTGTCCAGACTGGTCAGAAAGCCCAGTTCCGCCCATTCACGGATGTCCAGGCCCTTAATCTGCGCTGCCGCAGGCGGGTTACCGGAGACGGCGCGGGTTTTCAGCACCGTCATGGCGGCTTCACCGCCCCCGCCGGCCACCGCAAAATCTTTCCAGGTGTGGCCCTGCTCTTCCATCATTTCTTTCAGGGCCGCGGCGGCCCGCGCTTCACCACCGGCGGTCCACCAGTGCAGAACCTCGACTTCACCGGCCTGGACGGCCGCTGTTGGCATCAGGGCGGCAGAGACCGCCAGGGCTGTAAGATGACGCTTGAACGTTTTCATAATGACTCCTTGTTTTTGTAGTGGAGACGTTTGTCAGTATCAGAACCAGACTTCCATCTGGGTACCAAAGGTCCACTGGCTGCCGCCAAAGTCTTCCTGACCGAGGGCATCACCGCCATCAAAACGGTTTAGCTCGTCGTCCCATGTGGAATAGCTGGCAAACACACGGATTTCAGGGCGGTTCCAGAAACCGCCAACCTGCGGTTTGAAGGTTGGCGCAATGGTGAAGCGGGCGTAGTCGCCATCAACGTCCTCGCGCCCTTCGTAGCCCTCCGGATTCAGGTCCATCACCTGCCAGGAGGCTTCGTACTGCATCTCGAAGTTGGCACCCAGCTCATTGGCCAGGCGGGTGTTGATGGTCAGCCACTGGTAGTCATCCCCTTCCACATAACGATCCTTGCTGGTTTCCGCCAGGATTGCCGGGGCGATACGCCAGTTATCACTCAACCGGGTGGTACCGTAGGCAGCCACACGGGTACTGGCCGCGTCTTCATGCAGGTTGCCATCGGCGCCGAGGTTCTTGACCTCCGCACCCAGGCCCTGGCCGTGTAGCAGCGCCACCTTGAAGTTGCCATCGGAGATCCCGAAGAAGCTGTCACCGTGGTAGGCAAGCATGGTTTGCACACCGGTGTCGGCAGCCTCCATAACGCCGCCGACGATACGCTCGTCGTTATCCGCAGCGGACATGCCATTGATCAGCCACTGTACGTTGCCGAAATAGTTATTGGCGGTGAGGATCAGGTTGTCGGTGTCGGACTCGCCGTCAGTGGTGTCAGGATCGGAGGGAAAATCCTGGAAGCTGCGTCCATAAAAGGAAAAGTTGGACTTCACCGACTCACTGAAGGCCACGTCGTAGAGTCCGACCCCGGTGCCGCCCAGGAAGACGATATCGCTGTCGAGCCAGTGGATGTCAAAGTCCAGGTCACGGTCAAAGCGTTTGCCGGCCCAGATCGAGGCATCTTCGAAAATGCCAGTGAAGCTGGCAAGGTCGCTGAATTCGACATAGGCCTGACGCACGTTCACGGCGCCGTCGCCAGCGGTCCAGTCGTTGCTGGAGGTGGTGGAGTCGGCAATCATCAGGCGGTAATGAGCCTTGGTACCGTTATCCGCCACAGTCTTGTAGTTGAGGATGGCTTCCAGGTAGGTATCGGGTTCGTTACCCAGCCGGCCCACTGCACCACCCACCGACCCGGCCGGCGTCAGGTAAGGGCCGCCGGGCGCACTCTTGCCGTCACTGTTAAGCAGCAGCCCTGAACGGGCGTAGGTGTTGAAGGAGAAGCCCTCGTCACCCCGGGCCTGGGGTTCAACCTCTGCCAACTTCTGCTCCAGGGCTGACAGGCGGTCTTCCACGGTTTCCTGAGCCAGTGCCTGGCCGGCAACCAGAGCCAGTGAAGCTACGCTCACCGCGACCACCAGTCGGCGACCGGTGATGGCATTGTTGGTCCAGGCAGTAGGGTACGGTTTACAGGTATTCATTATGACTCCTTGTTTTTGTTGTATTAGCAACATCAGAGTCTATGGCAATACCCGAAAGGGGAACGTATCAAACAGAAAGACCGATGTAACAGGTTTGTTACATGGCAATTTCAATGTCGCGGTAACGTAAGGGTCACATCCAGGCCACCGTCCGGGCAATTGGCTATTTCAAGATCACCACCGTGGCTTTGGGCAATGTTGCGGGCAATTCCGAGGCCCAGACCATGCCCCTTTCGGTGCTCCTGACCAAGGCGATAGTAGGGCTCGAAAATCCGGTCAAGCTCGGCCTCGGGAATCCCCGGCCCATGATCCCTGACGTGGATGGTTAGCTGCTCCGGGGAGTCCTCCACGCTAATGATCGCCGTCTCCCCGTACTTCACCGCATTATCCACCAGATTGCCCAGGCAGCGCTTCAACGCCAGGGGCTTGCCACGGTACGGCGCACAGGTGCCCTCCACGACAACACCGGGGCTGTCACCGATGTAGGCATCCGCCATTCGCCGTAACATGCCATCAATATCGACAAGCTCAACATTCTCATGAATGTCGGTGTCCTTCATGCTCTGCAGGGCACCTTTTACCAGTAATTCCAGCTCCTGAAGATCACTTTCGAATCGCTCACGAATGTCATCGTCGTCAATAAGATCGGCTCGCAGGCGCAGCCTCGTTATCGGGGTTTTAAGGTCATGGGAGATTGCGCGAAATAATTGGTCCCGGTCGCTGATGTAACTTTGCAGCCGCCGGCGCATGGCATTGAAGCCCCGGGTAACCGCGACAATTTCAGCGCTGCCCTGCTCCAGCAATGGTGGCTGATATTCGTCCAGTGGCAGATCCCGCGCCGCCCTGGCCAGTTTACGCAACGGCCGGGTCTGGCGGCGCACCAGCCATGCCAGTACAGGAAACAGCACGCCGATCATCACCAGGATAAAGACAATCTGCTGGCCGGGAATGCTTTCGTCATCCAGCGACACATAGGGCGCCGGTAACAACGACGCCAGATACAACCACTCGCCTTCGGCCACTTCCACCTGGGTCACCAGAACCGGTGGTTTGATGGGCTCCAGGGTCAGTGCGTAATGAGCCCAGGATCGGGGTAACGCATCCAGTGGCAGCTCGGTATTGAGGATTCGCAAATCATCGGGGTGAACAAATTCAACATGCAGGTTGGTCGATTTGCCCAGCCGGCTCCGGAGCACTGCCTTGACTTCCTCTGTGACCAGTTGTTTGCGCTCACTGTCTGGCAACGCGCGCATATTAATGCGTTTGTCATTGAGGGAGACAAAGAAGCGCGAGCCCCCCATGTCCCTCAACTGATCCAGCACAATGTGCCGGTATTGCAGCGGCAGGGATTTGAAGAACTGCGTGGTTGCCGCGGCGGAAGAAGCGAGGTTGCGGGTGGTGCTGACCAGCCCCTCCACTTGCTGGGCCCGGAAAGTGCCTACCCAGATTACGCTTGAGACCACCTGGGCAACCCCCATGGCCACCAGCGTCAACAGCAGGATACGGCCGAGGAGCGACGAGGGTACAAGACGCCAGGCCTTGCGGCCGGTGTCGATCGCGCCGTTATTATTCCGCGACATGGGTCACCGTTGCCGCCAGCAGGTAACCCGCCCCACGCACGGTCTTGATCAGCCTGGGATTGCGGCCCTGATCCCCCAGACGCTGGCGCAGGCGGCTGACCGCCACATCCACAACCCGGTCCAGCGGCATGGACTCGCGGCCGCGGGTCACACCGGAAATGGTGTCACGGTCCAGCACTTCGTTGGGGTGAGCGAGGAAAAGCTGCAACAGGGCAAAATCGGCGCCGGACAGCGCAGTGGTGCTTCCCTCTTCCGAGATGAGTTCGTGGGCCAGAGTGTCCAGCCGCCAGCGATCAAACCGGACAAACCTGGGATTGTCCGTTCGGGTGAAACTCGAACGCCGCAACAGCGCCTTGACCCTGGCCTGTAGTTCGCGGGCACTGAACGGTTTGGCCAGGTAATCATCGGCGCCAATTTCCAGGCCGACCACACGGTCGGTTTCATCGGAGCTCGCCGTCAGCATGATGATGGGAACCTGCGAATGCTCGCGGATCTCACGGCAAAGTGTAAAGCCATCGTCCCCTGGCATCATGACGTCAAGAACAATCAGGTCCACCCGGGACTCCGCCAGCCGTTGGCGCATATCTTCACCTTCGGCGGCGGTCATCACATCGTAGCCAACCCGGGACAGGTGTTCATGCAATAGCTCGCGTATCGCCAGGTCGTCGTCCACGACAAGAATCGACGCTTTTACATCAGACATTGGAAGACCTTTGTTGTTATTCAGGCGTGCCAGCATAGGTCTAAACGCTGTGTGGCAAAAGTCCCATTTATATCACGGCGGCCCTATTTCACACGCCAGCACCAGCGCCCAGAATTCGGAAAAATCATTCACCACGACATCGGGTTTGTCGGGATGTTTATGGGTTCCGGGAAAGATCTTGTTGAGCCAGGGCTGGTCCCACTGTGCCCCGTTAAAGAACACCGAGGTCATGCCTGCCCGCTTGGCACCGATCACATCCGTGGTGCTGTCCCCGACATACCAGACACTGGGATCGGGCGGATAATCCAGTTTCTGCACCGCCAGCAGTAGCTGGTCAGGATGAGGCTTACGCAACGGCGTGTCATCACCACAAACGTCTACATCGAACAGTTCTGTCCAACCCGTGTCTTCCACCGCCGCCAGTTCGTGCTCGAAAAACTCCCGGTCCCGGTTGGTAATCACACCCACCTGAATATCCAGCCGCCGCAACCCTTCCAGCACATCCCGCACCCTCGGTTCAAACGCCTTTACCGTGCCGTAATGGTTGCGATAATGATGGTTAAAGGCCTTGTGGGCAATCTGCTTGGCTTCCTGATCCTCGCCGAACAGCACCTCGAAGATATCGGTACGGGATATTTTGCGATCGGCCTTCACTTTCGGGTGCAACCTTGCAAACTCCCGCACATAGGCGACGAGTTTGACATCCTCCGGCGTCTTGCTGTCTTCAGGAGACACCATACGGTCCATCAGCTCGAGCTTGTGGAAATCCGGCAACATGTCATCCACCGCGTGGTACATGGCATCCAACGTATCCACCAGGGTGGCGTGCCAGTCAAACAGGACCACCGAAGGGCGGATCAGCCGGACCACCGCCGGGTGCCAGTCCGGTTCAATTCGCGGCGCCGGTCGCTCGGGCGGCGGAAATGGCCGGGGGCGGACCTCAGCGGGTGAGAACCGAAACGCGTCAGGAGACCTCCGTTCCAACAGGGCTAAAAGATCCACCAAATCCTCAAAACTGTCGAGGATCGCAACGGGCGCATCGCGATGGGAGAACCAGCTGTCGATGCGACCGGGTTCCCAGCATGCGCCGTTATAGAAAACACCTGCGACTCCAGCCTTATTTGCGGTGAGCATGTCCACGTAACTGTCACCGACGTACCACGCACGCTGATCCACAGGTAACCCGGCCTTTTCCAGGGTTCTGAGAATGACTTCCGGGTCCGGCTTGTATTCGGTGACATCGTCGGCACACACGGTCACGTCAAACAGATCCTGCCAGCGGCCTTCATCCACCATTTTCAACTCCTTGTCGAGGAATTCCCGGTTGCGGTTGGTGGATACACCCAGGCGTATACCCATTTCCTTCAGGGCAGTCAGATATTCATAGGCACCGGGCTGGAAGGGTTTCACTTTGCCGAAGTACTTGCGGTAACACGCATTATAAGCCTTGTGGGCAATCAGTTTGGCGTCCTTGTCGTCACCGAAGATGGCATTGAAGATATCGGTACGCGACACCCGCCGTTCCGCCAGTATTCGCGGATGCAAGCGACGAAAAATGCGGATGTAACGTACCAGGCGGGCGTCATCAGCGGTGCGGCATTTGTCTTCCGGCAGCAGCCGCTCCACCAGCCCAAGGTCTTCCAGTTGCGGTAGCATCTCCTCCATCGCGCTGAACATGGCATCGTGGGTATCCACCAACGTGCCGTGCCAGTCAAAGATCAAGATGGATGGAGGTTGGATATCGTCACTGAATCGGGCCATCAACAATCCCCCAGGGCGCTGTGAACGTAGGAAGAGGCTACATTCAGTAAAAACCATTTGAGCCGGATGCACAAAAAGAAGCACTTACCCGAGAAAACCTGCCCGGTTTGCGACCGGCCGTTTGCCTGGCGCAAGAAATGGGCGAAAGACTGGGATCATGTCCGTTACTGTAGTGAACGTTGCCGACGCATCAGGGGCGGGCAGCCATGACCATGGCTGTGTGGTTCGCCAACGGAAAGACCGTCAGCGAACAGCACAGTGAACTGGTTCAGGTTAAGGGACAGCGATCAATTCCGGTTCAGTTGCCGCTGGTGCTCCAGCATCTGTTCCATCATGAGCTGCATCTGATCCATGCGATTCTCCATCATGTTCATACGCTGCTCATTATCCATCCCGGCACCGCCAGCGCGATTGCCCTGCGCGTTACCAGGCTGCTTTTGGCCCTGGTTATTCATCATGCCCTGACCATTGCCCATCATTCCCTGATCCATCATGCCCGGGCCCATCATTTCACCGCGCATCATACCCATGTGTTCCTGCATGGACTCCATATGCTCTTGCATCAGCCGCTGGCGCTCCTCTTGCGAGCCGGCATTGGGCATTTGCTGCATCATCCCCTGCATTCGCGACATGTTCTCATGCATCTGTTGCATGTGTTCCTGGTTCATCATTCCACCTTGCGACATCTGCCCGGCATTGCCTTGTGCAAGCACAAAAACCGGGGCGGCCACGAGAAAGGAGCACGCGATTAAACGGTTAATTCTGTTCATGAGATCCCCCTCAATATCGAGATAATGCCTGCATCACATTCAGTAAAGATCATGAAACTGAATCCGGGCTGAAAAGTGATCTCGCGGTGAGGTTAAATCAACGAACCTTGATCTGGATCATGGGATCGGCGCAGCAATGCACCCCACGCCTGTCATGGTAAACATGAGCGCCACATCCATGCATGAAAACCTGGTTTAGCGAACAAACAGTCAGAGATCATCCATTCGACCAACTTGTCTAGCCAGACGCATGGATTCGTTCTCTTCCATCGTCAAGAGTGATTCGAGCAGTTCCTTTGCCTCAGGAATCTCTGCTTTTCCGATCAGCGTTCTATAGAGATCAATAATCTGCTCATGAAAGTCGAAGACCTCACGGCAGATGCCTTCAAAATCAAGCTCCGCGTATGGCTCATCGCAGGTTCTGTGGGTTTTGACAGGATTGTGAGCGAGGTAGTCGTAAACTCTTGTGTCTAAAGCCTTCGCATCTCCCTGGTTCTCAAACTCTTTGACGATACGCTCTATTTCAGACTCGTGGGTTGCCAGGTAGTCCAATAGCGCCCTTGCCCGCTCTTCCTCGTTCTTTGTCGCACAATGCGCAAGGCAACGGGCTAAATGCGCATGGAGACCTCGGGGCCAGTCGATCAGTTCACCAAATGTTTTGATTTCCATTCCGGTTCCCCCTTTACCCCGGCCAGCATGAGCAGCCGGATTTATTTTGAATCAAGCAACCCGGGAGCGCTCATTGCTATAGCGCCGTCTTAGCAACATCGAATTACCGATGACTGACAGGGAGCTGGCGGTCATTGCCACCACGCCAATCATCGGGTGCAACAGGCCTGCTGCCGCAATAGGAATAGCGGCTGCGTTGTAGCCGCTTGCCCACAGCAAATTCTCGACAATCTTTCTGAACGTGGCACGGGACAGCAACATGGCATCAATAACGCCCGAAAGCTCTCCCCGAACCAGAGTGACGTCAACCGCGTCAATAGCGACGTCGGCCCCCGCACCTATGGCTATACCAACATTGGCCTGCTTCAGAGCGGGAGCATCGTTGATACCGTCGCCCACCATGGCTACATGATTTCCGTATTTCTCCTGCAGCTCCCGAATGGCGTCCACCTTGCCCTCCGGCAGCACCTCATCAATACCCGTTTCCTGTGCAACGGCGTTAGCCGCACGTTCGTTATCACCGGTGATCATCACTACGTGCAGCCCTTGCTCATGCATGGCCCGGATGGCGGCAACCGATTCATCCTTGAGCGTGTCGGCAACCGCGACAATGCCACAGGCCTCGCCGTCACGGGCAACGATGACGGCGGTTCTGCCCTGGCTCTCCAGATCGTGGAGACTCTTATCCAGGGCCTCCAGCCCATTAACGCCATGCTCTTCAAGCAGGAGACGGTTGCCAATCAGCACGGTTCTCTCACCCACCGTGCCGGACACACCCCGGGCGCCGGTGGAGCGGAAATCAACAACGTCCCCGGGCTTTATGCCCCGCTCCCGGGCACCGTCCACAATGGCCCGGGCGATGGGATGCTCAGACGCATTTTCCACCGTGGTGGCAAGCTCCAGCAGTTCCGTCTCCGAAACGCCCTCGGCTGCTACGACATCAGTCAGCTTCGGCTCACCGCGGGTGATGGTGCCCGTCTTGTCGAGGACCATAACCTTGACGTCCTTGAAGGTCTGGATGGCCTCTCCGGAGCGGATCAGGATGCCCCGCTCGGCGCCAACGCCGGAGCCCACCATCAGCGCCGTCGGCGTTGCCAGCCCCAGTGCGCAGGGACAGGCAATCACCAGCACCGCTATAGCCGCCAGTATAGCCAGCACCGGTGTAGCCGCTGTTGGGTCTACCCACGGCAGGAAGCCGGCGCCCCATTCAAGGATTGGCCGGAGCGTATCCGCTGCCAACAGCCAGGCAACAAGACTGCCCAACGCGATAATCAGAACCAGCGGCACAAAGCGACCGGTCATGCGGTCCGCAAATTCCTGAATGGGCACCCTGGACCCCTGTGCCTCATCGATCAGCTTCACCACCTGGGCGAGGAAGGTGTCACCGCCAACCCGGGTAGCCTTGACCCTCAGGCGACCTTCCTTATTGATGGTGGCGCCGATAACGGTGTCTCCCGCGCTCTTATAGACCGGGATCGACTCGCCAGTGGCGATGGATTCATCCAGATGGCTCTCACCCTCTACTACCTCTCCGTCGGTCGGAACCTTGTCGCCGGGCCGAACAACCATAATGTCACCGGGAGACAGCTCTTTCACGGCTATTTCGACTTCCTCCCCCTCCCGTTCCACACGGGCGGTCTTGGCGCCCAGGGTGAGCAACCTCCGGATTGCCTCAGTGGCCTTGCCCTTGGCTTTCGCTTCCAGATAACGGCCAACCAGGTGAAACGTCATAATGGTGGCGGCCATTTCGATGAAAGAGGTCATCGGATACACAAAGCCAACCAGACCAATCACGTATGGCGGCAGGCTGCCCATGGAAATCAGC
Organism: Marinobacter sp. DUT-3; assembly: GCF_050379435.1. Taxonomy (NCBI): domain Bacteria; kingdom Pseudomonadati; phylum Pseudomonadota; class Gammaproteobacteria; order Pseudomonadales; family Marinobacteraceae; genus Marinobacter; species Marinobacter sp. DUT-3. The sequence continues at coordinate 90,196 of NZ_JBNRMG010000014.1, read as the reverse complement.
ACGTCCATATTGAAGGTGCCGTTTTTCAGGGAGCGCCATGAGGCCTTGTGAGTGGCTGCCCCGCCGAAAAGAAACACCACCGGGAATGCCAGCAGGGCAACGATTGCCAGATAGCCAGGCACCGGCTGCCAGAACATGTTGGGCACCATAAGCACCATGATCAGCGTGGTGGGCAGTGCCGCAATCCAGAGCCTGCGCAATGCAAGACTGAGGTAGGCCTCATCAATGGCAGTGTCATCCTCCCGGTCAGGGTCCTCACCACCAGTGACTGCGGCCACATCGTAGCCTGCCCCCTCTACAGCAGTCTTCAGGGCTTCCGCGTCAGGTCCGTCAGCCCGAACCCGGACACTGACCCGGTGCTTGGCTATATTGGTGGATAACTCTTCAATACCGTCCAGACGACCAATCGTCTTGCTGATAATGCCCGCGCAATGGTCAGACCCCATGCCAGGCACGATCAATTCAAATTCCTTCTGCCATGACGAAGCCTTGGTATCCATCTGACTTATCCCTCTCTGTCCCGGTTGGCTGGCCATTCTCCGAACGCAATGACGTACAGCAGAATCAGATTCACCATCGGTATCAGAATCAGAATTCCCAGCCAGCCCGGGTACCCCGTGCGCTGGCAAATACGCCAGGCCGGTATCACCACCACAATGGCAATCACCAGCATCCACAGCCAGTGCCCCGCCCACATGGTGTTGCCAAACATGTTGTCTCCCATCATGGTACTGCCCTCCAGCTCGAACGCTGATTAATGATGATCATGAGCATGAGATTCGCCATGTCCTGATTGCCCCGTATTCTGGGACTTTTTCAGGAAAACCTGCTCTGCGACTGCGATAACGATCATCGCTACGACCGCTACGCCGATGACAAACGGATCGGTGTTCAGCTTGACCCAGACAAAGCCGCCAAGGACGAGAAAATCCAGCAGAATGGCCATGGCTGGCACCCACGCTTTGGCCTGCACATCTTCGCGCAAATAGCGAAGCACGCCCCAGTGGATGGCAATGTCCATAATCAGGTAGAACACAATGCCCAGCGCCGCGATGCGGGAGAGATCAAAGAATGCGGTCAGTATCAGCCCCAAGACTACAGTGTAGACCAGCGTGTGCTTCTGGATGCTGCCCGGCATGCCGAAATGACTGTGGGGAACCAGTTTCATTTCCGTCAGCATGGCCAGCATGCGCGAGACCGCAAAAATGCTGGCCAGAATGCCACCTGCCGTGGCCATCATGGCGATGGCGACCGTGAACCAGACACCGTAATCGCCCAGTGCCGGGCGTGCCGCGGCCGCAAGGGAGTAATCCTGAGTTTCGATGATTTCCGCCAGAGAAAGATTGCTGGCGACCGCAAAACCTACCAGCGTATAGATCACCACGCAGGCCGCAATGGAAATAATGATCGCGCGCCCTACGTTCCGCTTGGGGTTTAATACTTCGGAGCCACTGTTGGTAATGGTCGTGAAGCCCTTGAAGGCCAGAATGCCGAGCGCGGTTGCACCCAGGAAATTGCCCATTGTTCCGGCCTCTCCAGGGCTCGAGAAGTCGACAGAAAGGCTGTCAGCGATCCAGACCCCCACCAGCCCGAAACTCAGTATGCCCACGATTTTCAGGATCCCGATGAAGGAAGCCACGCCCTGAATCATTCGGTTGCCCAGCAGATTGATGAGAAAGGCTGCCAGAATCAGTGAAACCCCGAGAATAGGTACCATCCGACCGCTTTCGTCACCGCCGAAAAGCTGCATGGTGTAGGAGCCGAAGGTCCGGGCGAGAAAACTCTGGGCGATCACCATGGAAAAGTACATCAACAAGGCATTAAACGCCGTTGGTAACCGGTTTCCATAGGCCTTGTGCAGGTACATGCCAATGCCGCCCGCAGAGGGGTACGCATTGGAGATCTTGATGTAGGAATACGCGCTGAAGCTGACAATCACGGCAGCGGCCAGAAAGGCCAGCGGGAAAAGCACGCCGGTCATCTGCGCCATCTGCCCGGTCAGCGCAAAGATACCGGCGCCAATCATGACGCCGGTGCCCAGCATAACCGTTCCAGGCAGGGTGAGGCTGCCTTCCTGATAGCGCGTGGTTCTGTCCTGTTCCCAGCTCATTCAACCTCCGGCCAGCTTCCGATGTCTTGCTTGCATCACAACACCCGAAACTGAACTACGGCTGAAAATACGGGAGGCCAAGCCGACATTTATCGGGCTTTTGACTTGCATCAACTAAAGGACGTCAGAGCCGGAATGGAGTATCCCGGCCCTTTATAGCTGCAGGATCAGAAAGAGAGTCTGGCGCCTGCGACAGCAAACCAGTCTTCGGTACTGCCACCGGAATCTCTGGCAAAATCCGCCGTATCACGGTATTTGCGCTCGTGAACCACGCCAATGTAGGGAGAGAAAGACCGATCGATCAGATCATAGCTCAGACGCAGACCCACCTCGGTGGAGTTCAGCCCCGTGCCTACTCCAATCTCCCTGTCCTCCGAAAACGCCAGCAACCCCTCAAACGTAGCCGACACGATCCAATAGTTGGTGATCAGCAATTCGTACTCAGCCTCAAGGTCCACCGAAGCGTCCCCTTCATCGCTGACATAAAGATTGGTGTCCACCTCGAACCAGTAGGGAGCCAACCCGGTGAGTCCGAGCACACCGTAAACCCGGTCAGGGCCTTCGGGGGTGTCTATGCGGATACCCGCCTTGGCGTCCCAGAAGTCACTAACCGGAGTCTGGGCAACAAACTGGTTTTCCAGGGTTTCCCAGGCATTGTGGGCTTCTTCCCACTCGCCCTCGAACAGCCAGCGGAATTTCAACTCATCGGTGCCATAGAAGGCATCAGCCTCTACAACCGCCAACTCCTCGTGTGAATCGCTATAGCGGTACTCGAACTTTTCGGCAGACACGCCCCAGAAGGTCTTGGCGGTCTGGGTTTTCTTGGCCGGATCTTCCTGAGCAACCACGGGGGTTGCCAGTGTAGCCACCGCCAGGGACAGGCCACACATGGATATCGTCAGACGACTCATGATTCACCTCCCTGTTGTCCGCTTTGCTCGCCTTCAGCCACGGTGCTGTCCGGACCGCCTTCCACCACGATCTTGCGGAACATGCCGGAAGCCGCGTGGTAAGACAGGTGGCAGTGGAAAGCCCACTCACCCGGCGCGTCCACTTCGGTTTCCATATACACCGTGGTGGCGGGCGCAACGCTGATGACGTGTTTCAGGGGGTTCCACTTACCTTCACCCACGTCGAGGATCGACCACATGCCGTGCAGATGCATCGGGTGGGTCATCATGGTCTCGTTGACGAATTTGAAGCGAACCCGCTCGCCGTACTGCAGCACGATGGGGTCGGCATCCTCGTACTTCGTGCCGTTGATGCTCCACTCATAACGCTCCATGTTTCCGGTAAGGCGGAGTTCAATTTCCCGAGTCGGCTCTCTATCCTCGTACAGCGGGTTCTGGGCTTTCAGGTCTGCGTAGGAGAGAAACTTGCCGCCATTGCTTGCCGTGGGCATCAGCCCGCTGCCCTCGGCATAGAAGGAGTCTTCCGGAAGGGCCTCCCCATCACCCGTATTCATACTGCCATGGCCCATGGCGCTATGATCCATTTTGGAATCCTTGCCCATATCACCATGATCCATACCGCCATGGTCCATGTGCCCGGCCATGTCGGCCATGGTCAGCAACGGGGCTTCACGCAGCTCCGGTACCTCCGCCGTCATACCATCCGCAGGCGCCAGAGTGCCTCGGGCGTAGCCAGAACGGCCCATGGATTCGGCAAAGATGGTGTAGGCTTTCTCATCCTTGATGCGAACGATCACATCGTAGGTTTCCGCCACGCCAATGCGGAACTCATCCACATTCACCGGCTGCACATTGTTGCCATCGGCCTGAACCACGGTCATTTCCAACCCGGGAATGCGAACGTCAAAATAGGTCATGGCGGAGGAGTTGATAAAGCGCAGGCGAATTCGCTCACCCGGCTTGAACAACCCGGTCCAGTTCTGCTCCGGCCCCTTGCCGTTGATTAGCCCGGTGAAGCCCTGCACGTCTTCGATATCCGCCTTCATCATGCGCATATCGCCCCACATCATCCGGTCCTTCAGGGTTGCCATAAAGCCTTTTTCACCAGATTCGGCGAAGAAGTCTCCCACGGTTTGCTGCTGCCGGTTGTAGTAATCGGCGGACATTTTCAGGTTACGCATGATGCGGTCACCGGAATGAGGGTGCTTATCGGTGAGCTGCACCACGTATTCCCGGTCATATCGAAAGGGTTCACGGCCCTCGGGCTCGATCACAATAGCGCCATAAGCGCCGTTGGGTTCCTGAAATCCGGAATGGCTGTGGAACCAATAGGTACCGTTCTGGACGATAGGGAACTTGTAGGTAAAGGTTTCTCCGGGCTTGATGCCGGGGAAGCTGATACCCGGCACACCATCCTGCTCAAAGGGCAGAATCAGGCCATGCCAGTGAATGGAGGTCATCTCGTCCAGGTTATTGGTGACATTGATGGTCACCTCTTCCCCTTCCCTGAACCGCAATACCGGCCCCGGGGAAGCACCGTTGTATCCAATGCCTTCCTTGACGAAATCGCCGGTATCAATCTGGACCCGATCAACGGAAATATCGTACTCGCCGGCGAATACCTGGAACGGCATCAAGCCGGCAAGGACGGCAGCCAGAATACATTTGTTCATTGCACAGACTCGCTTTCAGACTCACCTCGGGTGCGCTCTTTAGCGGCAACCGTTGCCTCAAACTCAATGTCGCCGTACATGCCTGCCTGATAGTGCCCGGGCACGTTACAGGCAAACTCAAGATCGGCAGCTTCAGCGAACGTCCAGATAATCTCTTGGGTCTCACCCGGCTCCATCAGCACGCTGTTGGGGTCGTCGTGTTTCATGGAATGGCCATCACCCATGTCCATTTCCATCATGTCGTGGTCTATGTGGTCACCTTTGATGACGCCATGCTCCACCATCATCTGCATTTCTTCCTGGTGGGCCTCGTGCATGTCTGCGGTACCGATGTTGAACTCATGCACCAGGGCGCCGTCGTTTGTCACGCGGAAGCGGATGGTCTCGCCGGGCTTCACGGAGATGGACTCGGGCTCGTAGTAGTTGTCCAGCATGGTCACATCGATGGTGCGGGACACGTTCTCGGCCTTGCCGGGCTCGCCTACGGCGTCACCGCCATGATGCCCGCCGTGGTTACCGGCAGCGTAAACGCCCGAAGAGAACGCCAGAGCAATGGCGGGCAACAGAGTATTCTTGAGGATCGGATTCATCGGTATCTCCCGGAATGAGTTGATCTTTGAAAGTTGAGCCCTACTCTGCCCCAGCAACCTGAATCCTTGCTGAATTTTCCGATGAGCACTTTTTCAGGTTACATTCAGCAAACAGCCCTACACTTCAATCGACTCCGAAACGCAGGAATGCCCATGCGATTGCTTCTGGTGGAAGACGACACCCTCATTGCCGATAGCCTGAACAGGCAACTGACTGCCGCCGGTTTTACCGTCGATGAAGCTGGTACCTCAAGACAGGCCGAACAACTCGGCAAACAGGAAAACTACCGGGCAGTGGTGCTGGACCTGGGTCTGCCCGACGGCAACGGGCTGGATGTGCTCAAAAGCTGGCGAGCCGACAAACTGACCATGCCGGTGCTGATCCTGACCGCAAGGGGTGACTGGCAGGACAAGGTGAACGGCCTCAAGGCCGGAGCCGATGATTACCTGGCCAAACCCTTTCAGACCGAGGAACTGCTGGCACGGCTGAACGCCCTGATTCGACGTAGTGAGGGTCGGGTGGAGGCAAAGCTGACTGCCGGTGGTTTTGAATTGGATGAGTACCGCCAATGCCTGCAGACACCGGACGGCCAGGAGCACTCCCTGACCGGAACCGAGTTTCGCCTGCTGCGTTGCCTGATGAGCCGCCCGGGCCAGCTGTTCTCCAAGGAACAGTTGCTGGAGCAGCTTTACAACCTCAACGACAGCCCAAGCGACAACACCATTGAGGCCTATGTGCGCCGGCTACGGAAAATCACCGGGGCGGAAGCCATCACCACCCGTCGGGGCCAGGGGTACATCTTCAATGCATTGGATTGACCCCCGGCGCTCCATCCGCAAAAGCCTGCTCACCCTGTTGCTGCCTGCCGCCATTGCATTAATGATTGTGGCCTGGATCGTTCATGGCCTGTTGCTGGAGCGCATGGCCCGCGGATTCGTTGAAGACCGGCTACAGGACGAAGTGTCCTTCCTGGAACACCAGTTGCGGCAGTCCGGCTCAGAAGAAATCCGTGACATTGCCGAGGGTGACTATTTTGAAGAAGTCTTCCACCACGCGTTTGCCCTGCGCACAGGCAGCCAGATTCACAGCTCCCCGGCCCAATGGTCTGGGGCTCTCGAACCCTTGCTGAACGAGACAGATACCGGTTTTGTCCGTAAAACCAATCCGGAATCCAGTAATTCCATCGCCGATTTTCTGGCCTACCGCAAGGCCCTGACACTGAACGGGGATCCGGTCGTGATCGTGGTGGCGGAGGACCTGACAAACCTTCAGCACAGCCAGCAGGAGTTGCACCTGTGGACCGGTATAGTCTCCGCCATACTTCTGGCGCTGTTGATACTGGCCATCTGGCTGGCCATTCGGTTATCCCTGCGCTCCGTCACCCGGCTTCAGCATGGTCTGACCGCCCTGCAAACCGGCGCAAGCGACCGGCTGGATGTGGACGCCCCGGCGGAGTTCCAGCCCCTGATCAGCCAGTTGAACCAGCTTCTGGACACCCTGGACCAGAGGCTGGCCCGATCCCGGGATGCCCTGGCCAACCTCTCCCACAGCGTGAAAACACCGGTGTCCGCCATTCGCCAGGTCCTGGAGGATGACACCCGGGCCCTGGACCCGGAAATGCGACAACAGCTGGCCCAACGGCTGTCCGACATCGACCACCAGTTGGAGAGCGAGATGCGTCGCAGCCGGTTCGCCGGCCCCCAGGCTGGCAAGGCCGCGCAACCCGTCAGCCAGTCCCGGGATCTGCTGTGGATGCTGGGCCGGCTCTACCCCGACAAGAACTTCGAACTGGAAACCGAACTGCGCCCGGAAACCCGCTGGCCGGTTGAAGAGCACGACCTGAATGAGATTCTGGGCAACCTGCTGGATAACGCAGGCAAGTGGGCCGCACACCAGGTATCCCTACACCTGGGCCAGGATGACGCCCAACTGACCCTGGACGTCCGTGACGATGGCCCCGGTGTCGCGCCGGAAAAACTCGATACCCTCGGGACCCGGGGCTTACGACTGGACGAACAGACGCCGGGGCATGGCTTGGGGCTGGCGATCGTCAGGGACATTCTGGCTGGCTATGGTGGCACCCTGCAGTTCACCTCTCCGCCAGCACAAGGGCTGATTGCCCGCGTAACATTGCCCCGGTCCGGAGAATGATGTGACTCCGGTTTTCGCGAACCGGTTGGTGGCGACTATTCGATATTTTCGGTAATAATGCCCAATGGACAACAACTATCTGCAAGGATTACCGGTGGAGTTCCAGTGATGTATGCCCGGAAAGACGTCTCCCTTAACCGGCAAGCAGGACGGGTACGCCTGCTGGTGATGCTGGGATTGTTTGCAGCCGTCGTGCTGGCGATTGCCTATCAAGCTAACGACCGCCTGGCGACCGTTCCCCGGGTAACGGACCACATCAACCTGCTGAGTCCGGAAGAACGTGACCGGATCACTCGCTTCCACGATTATCTGCTGACCGATCACGATATTGACTACCGGATCCTGATTGCACGGGGCATTGACGACATCAATCAGTTTGCCGTGAACTACTTTCGCGACGGCAATATAGGGGCGGCCAGTGACAACGGGCGCGGCCTTTTATTGGTGATTGACGCCCAGAGCAACCAGGTTCGCCTGGAAGTCAGCTACGCCTTGGAGCCTACTTACACAGACGCATTTGTCTTCTACGTTGAGCACAGCCAGATGACAGAGTTTTTCGCCGCCGACCGGGTTGCCGACGGCATCCTGGCTACCACAGAACTGCTCATCACCCGTGCCAACGATGCGGCCAATGGCCTGGATTCATTCTCCGGAGGTCAGGAGGCCTCTTCCGGTGGCGGCGGCGCCCGGGTGGACGCCAGGATTGGCGAAGGGACAGCCTCGCGACGGGATGATGATGTGGCGCTGAGCGGGGAGGCGTCCCCCCGAGACGTCCTGGATCGCTACCGGCGGGCGATGGAAGACCGCAACAACAATCCGCGGCTGTCGATCTATTCCAGGCAGACCCGTGAGATGCTGGGCCAGAGGGTGATGACACCGGCGCAGATGGACAACGTGGCGAAAAGCCTCCGAAATTGCCAGCCTGAGAAACTGTTTCACCAGGACAATCGCGCCGTTCTGCGCTACCCCATCAAGGCCCGCACCTGTTCACCGTACTTTTTCCTGCAGGAGGATGGCGAGTGGCGTCTGGATTTCACCGTAATGATCAATGCCATCCGTTTCGGACGTAACAACGAGTGGCGACTCGTGCCGGGGTACTCCGGCCCCTATGGCTTTGCCTTCAGGGATTTGCGGTTTGACCGCAATGGCTACCCCTATCCACAATAGCTCCATCATCCGCCAGGGTCCGTGCTATGAAAATCGGTGAAATCTCAAAAACGACTGGCATTCCGGTGGAAACCATCCGCTACTATGAGAAGATCGGGCTGGTGCCGGAGCCGGAGCGGCAGGCCAGCGGTTATCGACACTACCGGCAAAGCCACCTCGACCGCCTGCTTTTCATCAGGCGTTGCCGCAATCTGGACATGGCTCAGGACGAAATCCGGGAACTGATTCGCCTGGCCGATCAGCCGGAAGCCGACTGTAGCGAAGTGGATGCGCTGCTGGACCGCCACCTCAGCCATGTGCGCGAGCGCCTGCGGGAGCTGGCCAGTCTGGAAGACACCCTCGAACGGCTCCAGAAAGCCTGTTCGGAAGGCCGCACGGTCAGTGAATGCGGTATTCTCGGTGGCCTGACCTCAGAATCCGCCCGGGAAGCGCCAGCCGCCAATCACAATCACATTCCTGGCACTCATCACCACACCCCGGGAACGCGCTGAAACTTTTCCGCAAGGCATCCGTTGACTCTGTAGCTACTACAGGGTTTTTAATGAATACATTCTGACAAAGGAGGTATTCATGGCGTGTAGTTGTTCAGCTCCCGAACCAAAGTCCCCCGCTCCTGGCTTTCGCAAAGCCTTGTGGATTGCCCTGTGGGTCAACCTGGGCATGTTCCTGGTGGAAGGCGTTGCCAGCCTGCAGTCCGGCTCGGTTTCCCTGATGGCCGATGCCATCGACTTCTTCGGCGACAGCGCCAACTATCTGTTGTCGCTGTCCGTGCTCTCTATGGGCATGCTCTGGCGTGGCCGGGCCGCCATGTTGAAAGGCATTACCATGACACTGTTCGGCATCGCCGTGCTGGCCCGGGCTGCCTGGGTTGCGCAAAGCGGCATCACGCCGGAACCCCTGACCATGGGGGCCGTCGGCTTACTCGCTCTGGCGGCCAACGTGGGCGTCGCGATCATACTGTTCAAGTTCCGGGAAGGCGATTCCGACATGCGCTCGGTGTGGCTGTGCAGCCGTAACGACGCCATCGGCAATATGGCGGTGATGGTGGCAGCTCTGGGGGTCTTCGGCACCGGTACCGCCTGGCCGGACCTGGCGGTGGCAGCGGTGATGGGCGGCCTGGCCATCACCTCGGGCATCAGCGTGATTCGCCATGCCCGTGATGATATCCGGGGAGCACAAAACGCACGCTCCTCCGGGACGTTTACGGCATCACCAACGCCACCATCACAGGAATAAACGCCAACGCAAACAGCGTGCTGAGCAGCGCGGTGCCCGCCGCCTGTCTCGGTGCGGTATCCAGCAGAGTCGCAATCACCACGGTATTGGCGGCGATTGGCGTGATGGAAATGAGGAAGATGGCCTGGTAGACCGCCAGGTCATACACGCCGAACAGGTTGGCATCCAGCCACCAGAACAGCAGCGCCACCACCGGCCAGGTCACGAATTTGCCCAGGAACGCCAGGCCGGTAAAGCGAAGGTTTCCGGCCAGTCCGCGGAAACTGAGGATGCCCATACCGATGATCATCATGCCCAGAATGCTGTAGGCGCCACGCAGGTTATCAAACAGCGGGGTAAACACATCCGGAATCGAAACTCCGGACAGGTTCAGCACAACCGCCAGCAGGAACGCGTACACCGAGGGAAGTCTTGCCACTCGTATCAGGGCATCTTTCAGGCTGTACCGCCCCCGGGCGGCAAGATAGAAGCCCACCGAATTCTCGAACAGCGTGGTGCCAAGCATGCACACGATATACAGCGCCAACCCCTCCTGCCCGAACAGTAAAAGGGCCACCGGAATGCCAAAATAACCGGTGTTTCCGGTCCCAACTGACAGAGGCATGAGGCTGGCGCTGCCATCGGTGATAAAGCGCCTCGCGACCCAGAGATGTCCCACCCCGATGACCGTACACAGGCCAAACGTCAGGAATGGCAGCAGGATGACCTCCGCTGACAACGGCGCGGCCATGACGCCGGAAAACACCACCGAGGGGGTGACAATGTAGAGCATGATCCCGGCAATGTGTTTGCCACTGGCTTCGAGGTACCGGCCGGCGACCCACCCGAACGCGACGGTGATATAAAGGGGAAGCAGTTTATAGAGAAGGGCCAGTGCCGCTGCCATGGGAACTCCGGACGGAAAGACTGGGCGTGGATTCAAACCGCGAAGTCTAACACTACAGCCACAACTACGCTTTTATTGATTCACCCTATAACCCTTAATGATTTAAGTCATTTAACCTGCGTTTTACTTACTGGAATACTGCAGGCTTACTGACCGGAAAAGAGTTCACAGGTAATGACAGTGCAAACCGGCTCAACCCTATCATCTGCGCCCTGCTATCTGGGAGACCAGAATCCGGACATCATCGATCAGCCAACGGCTGGAACCCAACAGGCGCTGGTTAACAGCCTCAGCCGGGTTTTCGGCATTCATCTGAATAACGATCCGACAACCCCTGACCACCTGTTCCTGAACGATCTGTCCGGCCTGTTTCATCAGCGCAGGGTCGACACAGAACACCCGCTGGAACGGCACGACGCGCCCTGGGAGCATGTGTACCTGGTTCAGTACGGCATACTACGGCTGTTCCGGGAAGCGCCGAGTGGCAAGACAGCAGTGCACCACTTCTTTACCGAGGGAGATATGGTCTGGCCAGTGTTTGGCCGCAGCCGGACTGCCCGCAATACCCTGTGCCTGACCGCTGTAACCCCTGCAACCCTTTGGGTGGCGGACTTCGCCGCATTCCGCTCCGCCCTGCAAAAGCAGGGTGACGGGGTATGGAGCAGCTTCGCCCTGGCGCTGACCGAGGAACTGGCGGAGCTCACCAGTATGCGTGAGTTCCGCAAGCAGACCATGTCCGCCCGGGAGCGCTTCGTGTTACTTCTGGAGGAATATCCGGAACTGGTAAAGCGGGTCCCTGACAACCAGCTGGCATCATGGTTGGGGGTCGTACCGGCCACGTTCTCACGAATCAAGAGCGCGCTGCGGACACAACCGGAATAATCCCCGGCTCTGGCCTTCGGAAACAAAAAATGGGGCAGGCCGCAATGGCTCTGCCCCTTCAGGAACGGCGCTATTAACCGTGCAATTTCATCGCAAGCTCAGCGACGTGCTTGCCCTGGTAACGGGCAATGGCCAACTCCTTTTCGCTGGGCTGGCGGGAACCGTCACCACCGGCAATGGTCGAAGCGCCGTAGGGCGTGCCCCCGTTTACTTCTGAAATGTCAAAGAATTCCGGAATACCGTAACCCAGCGGCACGATGACCATGCCGTGGTGCGCCAGGGTGGTCCAGAAGGAGCTGATGGTGTGCTCCTGGCCGCCGCCGGTACCGGTCGAGGTAAACACACTCGCAACCTTGCCGTGAAGCCTGCCCTCGGCCCACAGACCACCAGTCTGGTCCAGGAAGGTGCGCATCTGGCCCGCCATGTTGCCAAAACGGGTTGGCGTACCGAAAATCACCGCATCGTATTCCGCCAACTCTCTGGGATCGGCCACCGGGGCGCCCTGATCGGCTTTACCGCCGGCACTCCGAAATGCCTGGTCGGCCATGGTTTCGGATACCCGCTTGATAGTGACTTCCGCACCCTCGACACCCCTGGCACCTTCGGCCACGGTGTTCGCCATGGTTTCGATATGACCGTACATTGAATAATAAAGAACAAGAATTTTCGCCATGATTTTAGCTCCCCTGCATCTGCAGTTAATTGATGCAGCTAGACTAACTCGCATTCACAGGGGGACAAACCGAAAGATTTTCTCACTTTCATTCAGTAAATCTGAACGACTTCATGCAACCGTCATACTTTAGTCGTTGCGTACACTTGTACGCTGAAGTACCGTAGCAGCCATGACTGACCTGGACCCCAAAGCAATGAAAACCCCGGAAACCGTGCAAACCATCCATCACCGGATTGAGGAGTGGCTGAACAGCGCCACCCACGGACTTGGCGCGATTCTCAGCGTTATCGGAACCGTGGTATTGATCGTCGCCGCCAGTCAGTTGGGAGACGTCTGGAAGATTGTCAGCTTCAGTATATTCGGGGCGTCACTGATCATGCTGTACATGGCCTCAGCGCTGTATCACGGTGTCCGCCATCCGAAGTTGAGGGCCGTGTTCAAAACATTGGATCACTGCGCCATCTTTCTGCTGATCGCAGGCACCTACACGCCGTTTCTGCTGGTCAACATGCGCGGCACCACGGGCTGGACGCTGTTCGCGATTATCTGGTCCCTGGCGATCACCGGCGTCGTGCTCAAGATTATTTTCAGGAACCGCTTCAAACTGGCGAGGGTGGGCATCTACGTTGCGATGGGCTGGCTGATTACCGTTGCCTCATCAGATCTGGCAGCCAGCCTGAGCGAAACAGCTCTGTACCTGACCATAGCCGGAGGGGTGGCCTACACTGCCGGCGTTATTTTTTACCTGGCCGACCGTATCCCCTACATGCACGCCGTCTGGCACCTGTTCGTGATAGGCGGCAGCGCACTGCATTTCAGTGCTGTCTATTTCGGCGTTCTGCCTTATGCCACCTGATGCGCCCCGCCCCGATTTCGGGGCGGAACAACTGACTACCCCTTATGCCCCGGCCAGCCGAGCCACCTACCCCTTTAGGGCTACAACCGCCAACCCTTTGTTTTAAATTAAATTTTCAGACTTACCTGGCAACATAAAGGTCATTTCCCGCAACTGACTTTTTCAACAAACCTCGCCTTGATATTGCTCAATTTTCAGGCCACACGCGGCGATTACAGTCACTCCATATCCCAATATCCATGATTTGGAGTGCATTATGGACACAACCGTCGCCACCCGCAGGGACCAGAACAGGGCTCTGGGGCTATCTACCCTGGCGTTCACCCTGTGTTTTGCCGTATGGACGATCTTTTCCATCATTGGCATCAGGCTGAAGCAGGAATTCGGGCTCAGCGATACCCAGCTTGGCCTGCTGATGGCCACCCCGATCCTGACCGGCTCTATCAGCCGGCTGTTCCTGGGCATCTGGACGGATCGCTTTGGCGGACGCCTGGTATTCAGTGTGTTGATGCTGGTGACCGCAGCTTGCGTTTACGCCCTCACCCTGGCCACCAGCTACAACATGTTGTTGGCGGGCGCTCTTGGTGTCGGCCTGGCCGGCGGCGCTTTCATTGTCGGGGTGACCTACACCTCGGCCTGGTTTGAGCCTGGAAAACAGGGCACCGCGCTGGGCATTTTCGGCGCCGGCAACGTGGGTGCGGCGATAACCAACTTCGGCGCACCTTTCCTGCTGGTGGCATTCGGGTGGGAGTACACCGCCCAGATCTATGCTGCGATACTGGCGATTATGGGCGTTGTCTTTCCACTGATAGCCCGCGAAGATCCACTGGCCTCACAGCGCGCGGCGCGTCGTGCCCAGTCGTTTTTCCAGCAGCTTAGCCCGCTTAAAGACCTGCGGGTATGGCGCTTCTCGCTTTACTACTTTTTCGTGTTCGGGGCCTTCGTTGCACTCGCCTTGTGGCTTCCGCATTACCTGATCCAGGTCTATGGGCTGGACATCAAAACCGCCGGCTTCGTGGCAGCGCTTTACACCATACCCGCCTCCCTGTTCCGCATTCTGGGTGGCTGGATGTCCGACCGCTACGGCGCACGGCGGGTCATGTACTGGACCTTTATTGCCTCGACCGTCTGCACCTTTCTGCTCAGCTATCCACCCACGGAGTACCAGATTCAGGGCATCGAGAGCACCATCAGCTTCAGCCTTGAGCTGAACCTGATCGGCTTTATTCTGCTGACCTTCGTGCTCGGCTTTTTCATGTCTCTGGGCAAAGCAGCGGTGTTCAAGCATATCCCGGCTTACTACCCCAACAGCGTGGGTGCGGTTGGCGGTGTTGTCGGCATGATCGGCGGGCTCGGTGGTTTTTTCCTGCCACTGACCTTCGGCATGCTCAACGATGTCATCGGCATCTGGCAGAGCAGCTTCATGCTGTTGTTCGTGATTGTTGCCGGCGCCCTGGCCTGGATGCACTATTCCATCCGTTCGGCCGAACGGGTTGAGTGGCGTGCGCGTGAAGAAAAGACCGACCTGCCGGAGCTATCCACCCCCAATGCCTTCGTTCTGGAGGAATGGAAACCGGAGGACAAGACCTTCTGGGAAACCAAGGGCAAGAAGATCGCCACCCGCAACCTGTGGATCTCCATCCCCAACCTGTTCCTGGCCTTTGCCGTGTGGACCATCTGGAGCATCCTGGTGGTGAAAATGCCAAGCCTGGGCTTCACCTACAGCTCCAACCAACTGTTCTGGCTGGCAGCACTACCGGCGCTGTCTGGCGCCACATTGCGGATTTTCTACAGTTTCATGGTTCCCATCTTCGGGGGGCGTCGCTGGACGGCCATCTCCACTGCCTCCTTACTGCTGCCTTGCCTGTGGATTGGCATGGCGGTGCAGAATACCGATACGCCTTACCTGATCATGCTGATCCTGGCCCTGCTCTGTGGTTTTGGCGGCGGTAACTTTGCGTCCAGTATGGCCAACATCAGCTTTTTCTTCCCCCAGTCGCAGAAGGGCGGCGCCATGGGCCTGAATGCAGGTCTTGGCAACCTCGGGGTATCCGGCATGCAATTGCTGGCTCCTCTGGTGATCGCAACCAGCGCATTTGGCCCCATGGTAGGGGACCCGCTGATCATTCAGGAAGGCGCCCAGGCTGGTGAGCCCCTGTGGCTGCAAAACGCTGCCTTCCTCTGGGTGCCCCTGATCATCATCGCGTCGGTTGCAGCCTGGTTCGGCATGAATGACATTGCCGACGCCAAAGCGAGCTTCCGTGAACAGGCTGTGATCTTCAGGCGTAAGGATAACTGGCTGATGTGCTGGTTGTATCTGGGCATGTTCGGCAGTTTCATCGGCTTTGCTGCCGGTTTCCCCCTGCTGTCCGGCATGCAATTTCCCAATGTGGATCCGGTCAAGTACGCGTTCCTGGGCCCGCTGGTTGGCGCTCTGGCACGCCCGGTGGGCGGCATGCTGGCGGACAAGCTTGGCGGAGCGAGGGTAACGCTCTGGACCTTTGCGGTCATGATTGCTGGCGTCTTCGGGGTGATGTCATTCCTGCCAAACGACCTCAATGATGGGAGCTTCTGGGGCTTCTTTGGCTGCTTCCTGGTGCTTTTTGTGGCCACTGGGATAGGTAACGGCTCCACCTTCCGCATGGTACCGGTGATCTTCAGAAACCTGCTGATGAAAGAGCAACCGGACAAGCCCGAGGAAGCCAACAAAGCGGCCAATCGCGAGTCCGCTGCGGTGCTGGGCTTCATCTCCGCCTTTGCGGCTTACGGCGGCTTCTTTATCCCCAAATCCTACGGTACCTCCATTGACCTCACCGGAGGGGTCTCTGCTGCATTGCTGGCATTTGTTGCCTTCTATGCGAGCTGCCTGGTGGTCACCTGGTGGTTCTACGCCAGAAAGAATGCGCCGTCTCCTTGCTGAGACAGGCATTCACGGTTTCCCTGGCGCCTGCCGGGGAAACCGTTCTCGGTTATACTGGGCATCGCCGATAGAAGGAGATCCTGATGGCCAAATGGCTGGTAAAAACCGAACCGTCAGAATGCAGCATTGATGACTTTACAAAAGCAGCGAACCAGACCATCCCCTGGGATGGTGTACGCAACTATCAGGCCCGGAATTTTCTAACGGATATGGCAGAGGGAGATGAGGTTTTCATCTACCACTCCAGCTGCAAACATATCGGCATCGCAGGTATCGTCAAGGTGGTCCGGTCAGCCTACCCGGACCCCACGCAGTTTGACCCGGATTCGCCCTACCACGATCCGAAAAGCACACCAGACAAGCCGCGCTGGCAGGCAGTCGACATGGCGTATCTACGGAAACTTCCACGGCTGCTGCCTCTGGATGAAATTAAGACCCTGGCGGGGCTGGACGACCTGCCGCTGATCAAGCGGGGCAACCGGCTGTCCGTTATGCCGGTCACTGATGACCAATGGCAGATCCTGCTCGGCAGCGTCTGAATAAAATTCGAGCTACCCAATCGCCCCCCAGCCCTTTAGAATTCTGGCCCCTGCGAATTAACTGGAGCCGTTGATTGCCATGTCGTCAGAATTAAGCACCACATCCGGTTTCGAGCAACTGCGCCGTATTGAGTCCAGCAAACTGTTTCAGGGCGTGGTTATCGCCATCATCATCCTGTCGGCGCTCACCATCGGCGCAAAAACCTATGATGTGCCGTCCTGGGTCGAGCAGAGTCTCAGCGTTCTGGATAACGCCATAACCCTGTTCTTCCTGATTGAGATCCTCTTTCGTTTTGGCGTGTGCAATGACAAGAAGCGCTTTCTCTTCGACGGCTGGAATCTGTTCGACACCCTGGTCGTTATTGGCAGCCTGATCCCGCTGGATAACTCCGAGGCCGTGTTGCTGGGACGTTTGCTGAGGGTGTTCCGGGTATTGCGGCTGGTATCGGTGGTGCCGGAGTTGCGCTTCCTGATCAACTCCCTGCTCAAGGCCATTCCCCGCATGGGCTACATCGCCCTGCTGATGTTCATCATCTTTTACATCTATGCAGCCATGGGCTCGATGTTCTTTGCCAAGGTCGATGAGAACTTGTGGGGCGATGTGGCCATTGCCATGCTTACCCTGTTTCGCGTGGCCACGTTTGAGGACTGGACCGATGTTATGTACGCAACCATGGAACAGTACCCGCTCAGCTGGATTTACTACCTGACGTTTATCTTCCTGACGGCCTTTGTCTTCCTGAACATGATGATCGGCGCCATTCTGGAAGTCATGAGCGAGGAACAGAACGCCGAGCAGGCACAGCAGGCCCATGACGAGCGGGATGAAATTGCCCGCCAGTTGCGGGCAGTGCAGGAACAACTGAAGGAGTTGACCGACCAGGTGTCCGAAAAATCCGGGGGGCGCTAGCCCCGGATTACCTTACCTCAGAACAGTGCTTCACAACGGTTTGGTCATGGCCAGATGGAAAATGGCCATGACCTGCACCAGTGCCAGAACCGATGCCACCAACCGGACTGTCAGACTTGCGGTCTGCTTCATTGCGAACACGCCCGCCACAATGTAGCCCACCAACAGGAAAATCTTTGCCGTCAGCCAGCCGTGGACAAACGGCATCCAGGGGGTGACAAACAGCAGACTGATCGCGGCTACCAGCAAAACCGTGTCGTTGGCGTGAGGAATCCACCGCAAAGGAGTTTGTCGCCAGTCAGGCTTGCCCACGGCGTCCAGCAACAGCCGCAAAGCGAACAGAACAACGGTGAGATACGCCGTAGTCATATGAATGTGCTTCAGGATCAGATAGGCACTCATAGTTCATTCCATTGTCAATCAAAGTGATAGCGGCATTGTACGCAAAGATACCGCCAACAGGGTATATCCTTTCACAATAACATTCAGATAAAATATATCTTATAAACGCACCATCAGTGGAGCCATCGCCATGCAGGCCACTTCAACGCCCGCCCCCGCCCGGATCTGCAGGGTCAGCCAGCTTTTCGGTTACCCCTTCCGCATCTTCTTCCTGTCAATGACGGTACTGGCACTGCTCGCCATTCCTGTCTGGGTACTGCAGGTCAGTGGAACCATTCAACTGCCGCTGGCCATGCCGGGGCTGTTCTGGCACCAACACGAAATGCTGTTTGGATTCCTTTCCGCAGCCATCGCCGGCTTCCTTCTCACGGCGGTCTGCGTGTGGACTCAAACCGAACGTACCCATGGCATTCGACTGGCATTGCTCTGGGGCGTCTGGCTGGCGGGCCGCTTATTACTGGCCTTTGGCGCAGACCTGCCCGGTTGGCTGGTGCAAGGAGTCAACCTGGCGTTTCTGCCGCTGGTTATGGTGGATGCCGGATGGCGCATCTGGCGGGCCAGGCAGAAACGGCAACTGATGATCCTGGTCGTTCTCGGCTTGTTATGGCTTATGCAAATCGGTTTCGTCAGTCGGCTGGACCCTACCTTCAGCTACGGTGGGTTGATTGTTACGTTGGCTCTTATCAGCGTCATTGGTGGCCGCATTACCCCCGCCTTCTCTGCCGGATGGCTCCGCCAGCGAGGACTGGATGGCTCTATAATCAAGACGGTGCCGGCTCTGGACGTGGCAACGCTTGTCAACATTGCCCTCCTCCTGGTTTCGCTGGTCACGGGCTGGCAAACCATCACGGCCATTCTCGCCATCACAGCCGCCACCTTGACCCTGGTTCGCCTGGCCGGATGGAAAGGTTGGCTGCTCCGCAAAGAACCGCTGCTCTGGATTCTGCACCTGTCCATACTTTGGGTTCCCGTTGCCTTTGTCCTGCTCGCCGGCTCCATCCTCGCCGACTGGCCCACCGCAGCCTGGACCCATGCCGCCGGCACCGGGGCCGTGGGCGGCCTGATTCTCGGCGTTATCGCGCGGGTCTCCCTCGGGCATACCGGGCGACCACTGGTGTTGCCGAAAGGCATGGTGATCGCGTTCATTGCCATCCATCTGGCTGCGGTGGTGCGCGTTCTGACAGCTTTCAGCATCATCCCATGGCACCCGGGCATTGGCAGTAGTACAGCCCTGTGGTTTGTTGCCTATGGCATTTTTCTGATCCAGTACACTGGAATACTCACCAGTCCCAGGCCGGACGGTCGCCCCGGCTGATAGTTTCGTCCGTATAGAACCCCAAAAATAACGGGCCTCCGAAGAGGCCCGTTTATTACTTTAAAGACAAGGCTGTCGTTGTTCAGGCAACCAGCTTTTGCTTCAACTGCTCTGCAAATACCGCTCTGGCCTCCCGGAAACGGGCGGCTGGAAAATGAATGCTGATGCCTTCCAGCGCTGCCATCAACATTTCCAGGTGGGCATCCCAGCCAGCGCAGGAAATGGCCACAAGGTGGTCGTTGGGCAATAAAAGAGTGAGGCTCAACAGCGTACCTCCGTGACGCTCCCTCAGCTCCCAGGTCAGCGGCCTTTCCGGATCATCTCCGGCACTCCACGAATAGGAAAGCAGCCGGTTCGGTTCGAACACCTTGATACGACGATCAATTGGAGTGCCGCTGTTGCCAAAGTCCAGCTTGATTCGCCCACCTTCCTCCTGCTCAAGAATCCCGGGGGCCAGCCACTGACTCAGGCAGACAGAATCCGTCAACATCCTCCAGACGGATGCGGGCGAATGCTCAATCTCTCGATGCAATCTCACACAGATCCGGTCACCATCACACTGGATATCACCATGAATATCATGACACTCACCGGACATAGGCTTTCCCTCCCAAATCGACCGCTTATCTCAGCGTTTCACCCAAAGTAACAGTGGCGCCCCCAACGGTCGTTGATGACGGTCAACGTCACCCGAAACGCCTGATCCTTTTTCCGGAAATCATCCACTAAAGGTCAATAGCGACTCTCGAAATAACAGCTAAAGTATCAGTAAACCATTCTGTAACAGAGATAACGGCACTATGTCCCCGGATCATTTTGATAAAGAAGAGCTGATCAAATGCGGCCACGGCAAACTCTTCCCAGGCTCCATGCGGCTGCCCATTGATGAAATGCTGATGTTCGACCGCGTCACGCATATCGCAGACGATGATGGCCTGTATGGCAAGGGTAGCCTGGTAGCCGAACTCGACATCAACCCGGACCTCTGGTTCTTTAAGGTGCACTTTGTCGACGATCCCGTTATGCCCGGATGTCTGGGACTGGACGCCATGTGGCAGTTGGTCGGTTTCTTCCTCGCCTGGGGTGGAGGTGAAGGCAAGGGACGCGCGCTCGGTGCTGGTGAAGTGAAATTTACCGGTCAGGTGCTACCCAGCGCCAAAAAGGTAACCTACCGCCTGGATCTCAAACGCGTGATCAGGCGCAAACTGACCATGGCGATTGCCGATGGCCGGATGGAAGTGGACGGCCGTGAAATCTACACTGCCAAGGACCTCCGGGTTGGCATGTTCACCTCGACCGATGATTTTTAGGAGCTAACCAGATGCGTCGCGTTGTCATTACCGGCATGGGCATTGTTTCCAGCCTAGGTACCAATCAGAAAGAAGTGACCCGATCCCTGAAGGAATCCCTTCCCGGCATAGGCTTCAGTGAAGAAGCGCGGGACAATGGCCTGCGCAGCCATGTCTGTGGCCAGATCAATCTCAACCTGCCGGAACTGATCGACCGCAAGTTATGGCGCTTCATGTGCCCGGCTTCCGGCTACACCTACCTGGCAATGCAGGAGGCCATTGAACAGTCGGGACTGACCGACGAGCACATCAAGGCCGATACCACCGGTATCATTTTTGGTCAGGGTGGCGCCTCTACGGTTGAACTGCTGGATGCCATCGATACCCATCGTGACCGTGGTCTCCGCCGTGTCGGCCCCTATCGGGTGCCGCGCACCATGGGCAGCGCCATCAACGCCTCCATCGCGACAGGCTTTGGTATCCGCGGCATCAACTATGGCATTACCTCCGCCTGTGCCACCAGCGCGCACGCCATTGGCCACGCAGCGGATCTGATCGCTCTCGGCCGCCAAGACGTCATGTTTGCCGGCGGCGGTGAGGATATCCACTGGACCCTGAGCCTGCTGTTTGATGCCATGGGAGCACTGTCCACCAAATACAACGACACCCCGGAACTGGCTTCCCGCACCTACGATACGGACCGGGACGGCTTCGTCATATCCGGTGGTGGCGGAGTTCTGGCCCTGGAGGCCCTTGAGCACGCGGAAGCACGCGGTGCCAACATCCTGGCTGAAATCGTCGGATTCGGCGCCACCTCTGACGGCGCCGACATGGTTGCTCCGAGCGGTGAAGGTGCTGTGCGCTGCATGAAACAGGCCATGAAAAACCTGGAAGGCGAAATCAGCTACGTAAATACCCATGGCACCAGCACCCCTGCCGGTGACGTGACCGAGCTGAAAGCCCTGAAAGAAATCTTCGGCGACAAGATCCCACCGCTAAGTTCCACCAAGCCCCTGTGTGGACATGCCCTGGGTGCCGCGGGCGTACATGAGGCCATTTACAGCCTGATCATGCAACGGGAAGGATTTATTGCCCCATCCGCCAACATCCAGAACCTGGACGCTGGTGCTGAAGGCTATCCCATCGTGCGGGAACGCATGGATAACCAGAATCTCGACCTGGTCATGAGCAACAGCTTCGGCTTTGGTGGCACCAACGGCACACTGGTGTTCAAGAAAACCTGATTGAGCGGTATTCAGCCGGGGAAGTGCCCATCCAGCGCTTGAACGCCCGGCTGAATGCACTCAGTTCCGAGAATCCAAGCTGCTCGGCAATCTCCACCAGCGGCTTGGTTTTGTCCTGCATATAAGACAACGCCTGTTTGCGGCGAACGTCCTCCAGCAGACGAGCAAAAGTCAGCCCCTCTCTCTTCAGTTTCTTGTGCAAGGTATAGCGGCTCATATGCAGCTGCGAGGCCACCGCCTCAACCCCCACCTTACCGCGTGTCAGCTGCACGCTGATCAGCGAACTCACTCTTGAGCTGAGCGGCGCCCGCGCTACCTCCGTCCTCAGAGGCTCTGATGACATTCGTTGTTCCTCCTAACCTGGGCTCTGGCCCGATATGCCAATAACAAACAGCGTACACATGTTAGCCGAAAACAATCAATACGACCTTTGAGCAGGATCAAGGAATGGAGTTTCCGTTGAGGCAAAATACCCGGTCAGATTTCCATCCCGGAGCCCTCGCCCCGACCAATTAAGTTCTAAAAACGACCAGACTATTACCCCGATTGCCAGCCCCTTAGTGCCCCAAGGGCCGATTAAGGTATAATCACCACGAGTCCAATTTAATACCTGACTATTTTACTGTGGTATTGTATAATCGCTCGCCAGAAGCAACGGATCCGCCCCTTTACGCTGCCCGAGAGCGGCAGTCGGGCCAGGAAAATCCGTCTCCAAAAACCGATTGCAGGGCGTACTCACAGGATGAGCGACCGCTGCAACACCCAGACAGATGACATCCGCCCGTCAGACCAACAACGCGACCGGCGGCGACACCAAGGGCCACAAGCCCACGATGAGAGAATACGGAGCGACGATCATGGCGACCACCGACCAAGAGGTGAACGAGCTGATCAAACGGGAATACGAACACGGTTTCGTAACAGACATCGAATCCGATACGTTCGAGCCCGGACTGAATGAAGACGTTATCGCCCGCCTTTCCGGGATCAAAAAAGAGCCGGAGTGGATGCTGGAATGGCGCCTGAAAGCCTACCGTCGCTGGCTTGAAATGGACGAGCCGGACTGGGCTCATGTGGGTTATCCCAAGGTGGATTACAACTCCATCTCCTACTACTCCGCGCCCAAGCGCAAAGAAGACATGCCCCAGAGCCTGGACGAAGTGGATCCGGAACTGCTGAAAACCTATGAAAAACTGGGTATTCCGCTGCACGAGCGTGAAAAGCTGGCTGGCGTTGCCGTTGATGCCGTATTTGACTCGGTATCCGTCGCCACCACCTTCAAAGAACCGCTGGCCAAAGCCGGCGTGATTTTCTGCTCCATTTCCGAGGCCATCCAGGATTATCCGGAACTGGTGCAGAAGTATCTGGGCTCGGTCGTGCCCCACGGTGACAACTTCTTCGCCGCCCTGAACTCGGCGGTGTTCTCCGACGGCACCTTTGTCTACGTGCCCAAGGGCGTACGCTGCCCCATGGAGCTGTCCACCTACTTCCGCATCAACGCGGCCAACACCGGCCAGTTCGAACGCACGCTGATCATTGCTGAAGACAGCAGCTACGTCAGCTACCTGGAAGGTTGCACCGCGCCGATGCGTGACGAAAACCAGCTGCACGCTGCGGTGGTCGAACTGGTTGCCCTCGACGATGCCCAGATCAAGTACTCAACCGTTCAGAACTGGTACCCGGGCGATGAAAACGGCAAAGGCGGCATCTTCAACTTTGTCACCAAGCGCGGCGCCTGCATCGGCAAAAACTCCAAAATCTCCTGGACCCAGGTTGAAACCGGCTCCGCCGTAACCTGGAAATATCCGAGCTGCGTACTGCGCGGTGACAACAGTGTTGGCGAATTCTACTCAGTGGCACTGACCCACAATCACCAGCAGGCCGATACCGGCACCAAGATGATTCACCTGGGCAAGAACACCTCCAGCACTATCATCTCCAAGGGCATTTCCGCTGGCAAAAGCTCCAACGCCTACCGTGGCCTGGTGAAATTCGGCCCCGGCGCGGAAGGCGCCCGCAACTTTACCCAGTGTGATTCGCTGTTGATCGGCGACCGCTGTGGCGCACATACGTTCCCGTACATCGAGAGCAAGAACAAGTCCGCCATCGTCGAGCACGAGGCCACCACCTCCAAGGTCAGCGACGAACAGATGTTCCTCTGCCGCCAGCGTGGTATCGACCCGGAGCAAGCGGTTTCCATGATCGTGAACGGCTTCTGTAAAGAGGTGTTCAAAGAGCTCCCGATGGAATTTGCGGTGGAAGCCGGCAAGCTGCTGGAAGTGAGCCTTGAGGGCTCCGTTGGTTAACAGCGGCCCGCGCACCGGTATATAAACGAATTCATACAGTTTAGAGAAGAGAGAACCCGACAAATGCTCAGCATCAAGAACCTGCACGCCTCCGTCGAGGGCAAAGAAATCCTCAAGGGCATCAACCTGGAGATCAAGGCCGGGGAAGTTCACGCCATCATGGGCCCTAACGGCTCTGGTAAGAGCACCCTGTCCCAGGTGCTGGCAGGCAACGAGGCATTTGAGGTAACCGAGGGCGAAGTGACCCTGAATGGCGAGAACCTGCTGGACCTGGAAACCGAAGAGCGTGCCCGCGAAGGTATTTTCCTGGCGTTCCAGTACCCGGTGGAGATTCCCGGCGTCAGTAACCTGCAGTTCCTGCGCACCGCCGTGAACGCCATGCGTCACCACAAGGGCGAGGCCGAAATGAACGCCGCGGAGTTCATGAAGCTGGCGAAGGAAGTATCAAAGCAGGTCGATCTGGACCCGGCCTTCCTCAAGCGTGGCGTTAACGAAGGCTTCTCCGGTGGCGAGAAAAAACGGAACGAGATCATGCAGGCCCTACTGCTGCAGCCTAAGCTGGCCATCCTGGACGAAACCGATTCCGGCCTCGACATCGACGCCCTGCAGGTCGTCTCTAACGGCGTCAACGCCCTGCGTGCCGAAGATCGCGCCATCCTGATGGTGACCCACTACCAGCGCCTGCTGAACCACATTGTTCCAGACCACGTCCACGTGCTGGCCGGCGGCAGAATCGTCAAGTCCGGTGGTCGCGAACTGGCCCTGGAACTGGAAGAACGCGGTTACGGCTGGCTCGGCATCAAAGACGAAGAAGAAGCAGCAGCCAACTCAGCCAATTGAGGGAGAGCGGAATGAAACCAGCACCAACACTTTCCGCCGCGTTCCTTCATCCGGCCGGGCAATCACTGCCTGAGCCGCTGCTGGCGCTGCGCAAACAACGGGGTACGGCCTTGGTGGATATGCCACTGCCGACCCGCAAAACGGAAAACTGGAAGTACTCCAGCAAGTACCTGAAGCTGACCGACGACATGGCCATTTCGCTGCCCGCCGATGGCAAAACCGGCAGCGGGTTGGCAGTACCCGGCTATAAAGTGGCCTTCCTGAATGGCGTGATGATGCCGGAAGCCAGCGATTACCCGGATCTGGAAGGCATCACTATTGAACGCTTTGGCGACCTGGATGACGACGCCGCCGCCAGCCTGGCGGATCGCATGGACAGCACTCTGGACAACAAGGCCGTACAATTGGCCCGGCTCAACTCCGCCCGCTTCGAGGACGGCCTGCTGATCCGCCTGAAGCCGGACGCCGTGCTGGACCAGCCACTGTTCATCGTCCATGAAGTCAACGCCGACGCCAGTGGTTCCGCGTATCCCCGCATATTCGTGGATGCCGGCCGCCACAGCCAGATCACCGTGGTGGAGGAATACATTTCCAGCGGCAGTGAAGCCGTCATGGTCAATACCGTCACGGAATTCACGCTGGGCGACGGCGCCAACGTCACCAGCATCCGCCTCAACACGGAAGGCGAGAATGTTCAGCATATCGGTGCAACCGGTGTGCGCCAGCAGCGCAGCTCACGCTTTGAAAGCCACTGCGTAGGCTTTGGCGGTCCACTGCGCCGGCACGACCTGCAGGTGCGCCTGGAGGGCGAAGGCGCCGAATGCAAGCTCAATGGCGTGGTGGTCACCCAGGGCAAACAGCACTACGACAACCACACCACCATCGAGCACGTGGCGGCGCACTGCAACAGCGAGGAAACCTATCGCAACATTGCCGCCGACCAGTCACACGCCGTGTTCAATGGCCGCATTCATATCCATCAGGATGCCCAGAAGTCCAATGCGGATATGAACAACAAGAACCTGCTGCTGTCTAACGGTGCAGAGATAGATACCAAGCCGGAGCTTGAGATCTATGCGGACGACGTCAAGTGTGCTCACGGTGCAACAATAGGCCAGTTGGATGAAGTGTCGTTGTTCTACCTGGTGTCTCGCGGCATAGGCCGGCGGGAAGCCAACGTTCTGCTGACCATGGCATTTATCAATGAACTGGTTGAGCAGATTCCGGTGGAGCAGGTACGGGATACCGCCCACACCCGACTGAACCAGTTCTTTGATCAGACATTCGAGGGGGCATAACCGGTTATGACTGATCTGTCCGTGGCCAACACAGCCAAGCAAACCGCGTTTGACGTTGACGCCATTCGCCGTGACTTCCCGATCCTGTCACAGCAGGTAAACGGCAAGCCGCTGGTGTATCTGGACAATGGCGCTTCGGCCCAGAAGCCGGTGGCCGTGCTGGACGCCATGGATCGTTATTACCGGGAGATGCACTCCAATGTTCACCGTGGCGCCCATACCCTGGGTGACCGGGCGACCGCCGCGTTTGAAGGCGCACGGGAAACCGTCCGTAACTTCCTCAATGCCAAGAGCACCCGGGAAATTATCTGGACCCGCGGCACGACTGAAGCCATTAACGTGGTCGCCAACGGCCTGGCCCCTCGCCTGGAAGCGGGCGATGAGATCCTGGTAAGCCAGATGGAACACCACGCCAACATCGTGCCCTGGCAGATGGTGGCCGAGAGAACCGGCGCCAAAGTCGTACCGGTTCAGATCACACCGGAAGGCGAACTGGATCTGGATTCGTTCAACAGCCTGTTGAATGAACGCACCCGTATTTTTGCCATTACCCATGTATCCAACGCGCTAGGCACCGTTAATCCGGTCGCCGAACTGATCAAACAGGCCAAGGCCCGTGGCATCATTACCCTGGTGGATGGCGCCCAGGCCGTGCCCCATTATCAGCCGGACGTTCAGGCGCTGGGCTGCGATTTTTACGCGTTCTCTGCCCACAAGCTGTTCGGGCCGACCGGCATCGGCGTGCTTTACGGCAAGGCGCAGCTTCTGGAAGACATGCCCCCGTATCAGGGTGGCGGTGAGATGATTGAACGGGTGTCGTTTGAGGGCACCACCTGGAACACCCTGCCTTACAAGTTTGAGGCTGGCACACCGGCGGTGGCCGAAGCTGTCGGCCTGGGCGCCGCCATCGACTATGTGGGTCGCCTGGACCGCCGTGCCATGGAGACAGCCGAGAAGGCCCTTCTGGACCGTGCCAATCAGCTGGTGGAGACCGTGCCCGGCATGGAAATCATCGGCACCGCGAAGCACAAGGTTCCGGTCATGTCCTTTAAAATCGCCGGGCTACACCCCAGTGATATAGGAACATTGCTGGATCAGCAGGGCATCGCTATCCGCACCGGCCACCATTGCGCCATGCCACTGATGGATTTCTACGGAGTTCCCGGTACAGCCCGGGCTTCCTTTGCATTTTACAATACGCTGGATGAGGTGGAACAATTGTTCACAGCCCTGCAAAAAATCCAGCGCCTGTTTGCCTGATGGAGGTGGAATTATGACAGCCGAAGTCTTCACCCCGACCGTTGCCGTCACTATGACGCCAAGCGCGGTCACGCACGTGCGCAAACAACTGGACAAGAAGCCGGAAGCCATGGGTATCCGGCTCGCCATCAAGAAAAGTGGTTGCTCCGGTTTCAAGTACGAGACACATTGGGTGGAAGAAGCCGCCTCCGATGACAAGGTGTTTCACATTGACGGCGTGGACGTGTACGTGAAAGAGGAACACCTGCCGCTGGTGAACGGGATCGAGATCGACTTCGTTACCGAGGGCGTGAACTCCATGTTCCAGTTTCGGAATCCGAACGCCACCGCCGAGTGCGGATGTGGCGAGAGCTTTACCGTAGCGTAATTCGACACCAAAGACAGAAAACAGCGAGGCCAGTACAGGCATGCAAGAACGGGAAGTTGTCCTGACCAAACGCGAGGTGGAAGCCCGCCTTGTTCCTGCCGGAACCGAAATCATGATTCCGTCGGATACCTTCGTGACCATCACACAGTCACTGGGCGGCACCTTTACCGTTGCGGTTAACGGCAACCTTGCCCGTATTGAGGGCCACGACGCAGATGCTCTCGGCAAGCAGCCCCTGGAAAGCAGCTTCGACACCCCGGAAGACGGCACCATTAATGAAAACCAGGTGTGGGAAGCCATGCGTAACTGCTACGACCCGGAAATTCCGGTCAACGTGGTGGACCTCGGTCTGATCTACGAGTGCAAGATCGAGAATGGCACAGAGGATGGCAACCACGTCTATATCAAAATGACCCTGACCGCCGCGGGCTGCGGCATGGGTCCGGTGATCACCGATGATGTCCAGCGCAAGGTCGAGTACGTCCCCAATGTCGACAAGGTGACGGTGGACCTGACCTTTGATCCGCCCTGGAACAACGACATGCTCACCGACGAAGCCAAGCTTGAACTGGGGATGTTGTAAATGACTGCCTGCGAACAGACCTTTCTGAACAATCCGCTCGGAAAAGACACCACTCTGGAAGACGTTCTGGACGGCTTCGAGTTTCTGGACGACTGGGAAGAGCGTTACGCCTTTATCATTGACCTTGGCAAGCAGCTGCCATCATTCCCGGATGAAGCCCGTACCGAGGAAAACTACGTGCATGGCTGCCAGAGCCAGGTGTGGCTGACTCATCACTATGATGAGGAGAGCGGCAAGCTGTTTCTGCTGATCGACTCGGACGCCATGATCGTGCGCGGCCTGGCTGCCATCATCCTGGTGGCCCTGAATGGCAAGACCCCACGGGATCTGCTGGCCACCGACATCGATGAGCTGTTCGAGCAACTGGACCTGTTCCGTCACATCTCCCCGACCCGGGGCAATGGTCTGCGCGCCATGGTTGGCAAGATCCGCGATACCGCTGCCCGGGTGGCCGCCGCCTGATTACCAGACGATGGCCACGTCATCCCGCTGAATATTGATCTCGCCGCCGGACAGCGGCATCTCGCCATTGCTGAAATCCGGGTGAACGTTTCTCAGAGTCATCCGGGTCTGGCTGTCAGACAGCTCCGGCGTCCCCCCGAGTGAATCGAAGAAGCTTTGACTGCGATACAGATGCAGCTCATCACCCGGGCGCAGACCGGCCGTAGCGCCTGACGCCAGGGTAACCCGGTTACCATCCACGCGGGTAATACGGGTAATAAACGGCTGGCAGGCCAGCGCTTCCTGAACCGCGGAACTCATATCCGCCATGATCCCAGAGACAGCCTGGCCATAGGCGGTTTCCTGAAAGCCGGCGGAATTAAAACCGGCCGAGGCGCCCGGACCGGCATCCCACTGCGCTTCCGTGGCAAACCGCTGCTGATAGACTGGCGCGCCACTGAAGCCATCAAACACCATCAAATCCGCCACAAAGCGCCGGTTCTGGTTGGCAACGCCAACCCCCCTCTGCAACCGGTCCAGAACCGACGTGCCCCAGGCCGAAGGATCGGAAACGCCCAGATCCCGGATCACACCCGTCACCACAAACTGTACATCCAGCTCACGGGCCACCTGAATGACGTTAGTCAGCCGATTATCAAATTTCTGCTGGGTAGGCGCGTTCAGCAAATCCTGGAAAAGCCTGGACGTGGTGGCGCCGTATACCTGAAGGCGACCAGTTTCCCTCAGGGACGCCTGCAACTGCTGCGGCAAGATTTCGCCGGCGTCATCGATACGACCAACCCGCGCCTGATCCGGATGCAGGATCGGGAAGCCGGCCACTGCCACACGTTTCTTCAGACCAGCCGCCTGGCCGGCTCCACAACTGCTGCCTGCAGACATGTCGGCCCGCACGGTCACCCGCAACAGGTCTCCACGGCGATACTCATCTACTATCCGCGCGTCACGGGCACGGGCCGAAGACGCCACCTGCAGGCGGGATTCCGTCACCACGCCATTCTCCACCGTGTCGCGACTGCTGATCTGTGCTTCATATCGCAGCGCAACGTCCCGCAGCGCTGCTCTACGTGCCTCTTCCCGCGCCGCGTCCACGTCACCACCATGGATGGTTGCGTGCCCTACCCCCTCCAGCACCACGGCCTGAGCCGCCGGTGTCACCAACAGAGTCAAAACAAGCAGTATACGAACAGTATTCATGGCGATACGGTCACCCAGTCGGACTTTCAGTCAGGTCAGTCAAGCAGGTCAGTCAAGATAGTACAGGGAATCGACGCTGCGGCTTTGCACATCCCCGACGCTGTCGTTGCCCCGCGGCATAGGGATCGGGCACAGGTTCTGAACCTGTGAGTCGGATACCTTTGCCACACAGGACCGGAACCGGGGCTCCAGCTTCAGCTCCATCACCGTTTCAATCACGCCGTCACTGTGCTCATTCACCGCCACCGTTTTTGCACCGCGAATGTAACTGTCCACGTAGGTGCGAAACATGTCATTGCGCAGAACGAAGTCGTTCACGGTGGAACTGCCGTAAATGACGGTTCCGTAGACCCGCTCCGCCAGGTTGCGGTAGGCATCCAGCTTGGAGGCACGGCGGGCCAGCAGGCGCTCCTGGGTGTTCAGCCGATCTTTGGAAGCATCCTCGTAGGTACCAAAACCGCTTACCCGAACCGTGATCGGGTCCAGCTCCCGCTCACTCTCGTTACCAGTCTGATAGCTGCCCACCGGGGCACAACCAACCATCAGGGCCAGCACGGGTGCGGTTATCCAGCGCAGGGTCATGTTCATTCTCCGAAAATTCTCATGTGCACCCTGCCATGAAAAAATCACGCCATGTTTTATAACCCGTTGATTAAGCGTAACTCGATCAACATGACGGCAGCGCGCCGGGGTCGGAGCGGCAAAAAAATACCGGCATTTACATCCGTAGAACAAACCGTTACCGCTTCACCAATGCGAAAAAAAAGGAACTCCCCTAACCTGACCCACGTGTAATGTCTGGCATTGAATTTACCGAAAAACAACAGGAAAACCTATGACCGCAAATCACCTGACCAAGCTGTCGATCGCAATCGGACTGTCCGTTGCAACCGCAACGGCCGTGGCGAGCCCCCAACAGTTCATGTCTTCCCGCTCCTTTGCCATGGGCGGGACCGGAATCGCGGTAGCACATCCGGCTGCCGCCGGCGCAACCAACCCTGCCATGCTTGCCGCGGACAACCATGAGCGGTCAGATGATTTCGGCCTGATCCTGCCTTCGGTCAACGCGCGCTTCGCGGACGAAGAAGAAACCGTGGACCAGATTGATGACATCAAGGACAACATTGATCGATTTCAGGAATTGAACCGCACGTCCAATCCCGACGAGGCCCGTCGCATTGCGGGCGATATACGACGCCAGCTCAATGACTTTGACAAGGACACCGTTCGGGTTGACGCGGGACTGGCAATTGCCGCGGCAATACCGACCGAAGAGTACTCGGTCGGATTTTTCTCCACCGGCAACCTGCGGGCAACCGTCCGCGGCGAACTCGACGAGCAGGATGACGCATTCCTGCAAGAGCTGGAAAATGCAGACGAGCTGACGCTGGCAACCGCTGATCTGGATCAGGACCTGCAGTCTCGTGGCAGCATCCTCGCATCAGCAGTCATTGAGGTAGGCGTCTCACTTGCCCGCTCATTTGAAGTGTCAGATGGAAACGCGCTGCAGATTGGTTTTTCACCCAAATACGTCCAGCTCCGCACTTTCCAGTACACGGAAAGGGTATCCGGCTTCGAGGATGATGATTTCGACAGCAATGAATTTGAAACCACGAAAAGCGGACTGAACTTCGATCTTGGTATGGTCTACGGCTTTGGCGAAAACAGGGAATGGAGCGCTGGCGCCGTCGTCAAGAATGTCATTCCGATGGATCTGGAGTCCGCGGCCAGCCGTCCGGAACTGGGTGAAGAGAAGAGAAAACTCAAACTCCACCCCATGGTCACCGCCGGCATTGCCCACAAAGGCGACTTCCATGTGCTGACCGCCGAACTGGACCTGACCGAGAAGGAAGCCTTTGGCTACGAGGACGATACCCAATGGCTGGCCGTTGGCGCGGAATTTGATGTATTCCGCTATGCCCAGTTGCGGGCTGGCGTTCGCCAGAACCTGGCAAGCAACGACAATAACGACGGCATTGAGGAAGAAACCCAGTTCACCGCCGGTATCGGCCTGTCGCCATTTGGCGCTCGCCTGGATATCGGCGCACTGTTCAGCGACTCGGAAGTAGGTGCTGCCATCGAGCTGGGGGCTTCTTTCTAGATCAGGAAATCGGTTTGCCTCGGCCGTCGCTACCGCCGATAATCCCCCGATCATTTTCCGGCATTGGAGCAATTCGGGACCCATGGAAACCTATCTGGTTGGCGGCGCGGTACGGGACAAACTACTGGGCCTGGAGGTCAAGGACCGCGACTGGGTCGTCGTTGGCGCCACCCCTGAGGAGATGCTGAAACAGGGCTTCAAACAGGTCGGCGCCGACTTCCCGGTATTCCTGCACCCCGACACCCGCGAGGAATACGCCCTCGCCCGCACCGAGCGCAAGGCCGGCCGAGGCTACCATGGCTTTACGGTGTACAGCGCGCCGGACGTCACTCTGGAGGACGACCTCAGGCGCCGCGACCTCACCATCAACGCCATGGCGATGTCCACGTCCGGGGAGCTGGCAGACCCTTTCAACGGCAAGGCCGATATTAAGGCGCGACGTCTGCGCCACGTTTCAGACGCCTTCGCAGAAGATCCCCTGAGAATACTCCGCACCGCTCGCTTTGCTGCTCGCCTGGCTCCAATGGGGTTCCGGGTTGCAGACAGCACCATGGAACTGATGCGACAGATGACCGCTTCCGGCGAAGTGGATCACCTGGTACCGGAGCGGGTCTGGCAGGAAATTCAGCGGGCCCTTCATGAAAACGATCCCGCCACCTTCTTCGAGGTGCTCCAGGGCTGTGACGCCCTGTCAGTTCTGGTCCCCGAACTGTCCGAAACCACCGCGCTGGCAACAGCCCTGGCTTCCCTGAACTGCGTTTCCACCGGGGATGCTGACACGGCAACCCGCTTCGCAGCGCTGCTGTCCCACCTGCCCGAAGAGCAGGCCAATCAACGGGCACAAGCACTCAAGGCGCCCAATGATTGCCAGGATCTGGCACGCCTTACCAGCCGGCTGGCACCCCAGCTTCGCGACCAGTCGGATGCCGGGATTACAGAACAAGGTATCCTTACCCTGCTCGACGAGGCGGACGCCTGGCGGCGGCCAGAAAGATTCCGGCGGTTGCTGACCACCGTCACCTGCACCCTGCCCGACCAGTACGGTGCCGCCATCACCCTGATGCGGGAGTCTGCAAGTGTTGCGGCCGATGTCGATGCAAGAGAGCTGATGGCGCAGGGCCATAAGGGCAAGGCACTGGGAGAGGCGATCCGGCGGGAACGTTTGCGCCGCATTGCCGAACGGATTCTGAAACACCGCCACTGAAAGCACCGGCTGGCCACCAGCTGCTTTGGTGCTTAACGGGTTTCCGTTACAATGAAATCAGTTTTCATCCTGCCTGCGCAAGCAATCAGGTTAGCCTTGCGCCTTTCAGAACCGGAGAGAATCCATGCGTGATGTTGTCATCGTAGCCGCCAAACGTACCGCCGTCGGAAGCTTTGGCGGCGGCCTTTCCAGCCTGCGTGCCGACCAGCTGGGATCCGCCGTTATCAAGGCTCTGCTTGAAGAAACCGGTGTGCCAGCCGGGCAGATCAACGAGGTTGTCCTGGGACAGGTCCTGACCGCCGGCTGCGGCCAGAACCCGGCTCGCCAGGCTTCGATCAATGCAGGCATCCCGGCATCCGTGCCTGCCATGACCATCAACAAGGTCTGTGGCTCCGGCCTCAAGGCCGTTCACATGGCGGTCCAGGCTATTCGCACCGGTGACGCCGAGCTGATGATCGCCGGTGGCCAGGAAAGCATGAGCCAAGCGCCCCACGTGCTGCCCAACAGCCGCAACGGTCAGCGCATGGGTGACTGGAACATGGTCGACACCATGATCAAGGATGGCCTGTGGGATGCCTTCAACGATTACCAC
Source organism: Marinobacter sp. DUT-3 (assembly GCF_050379435.1). Classification (NCBI taxonomy): domain Bacteria; kingdom Pseudomonadati; phylum Pseudomonadota; class Gammaproteobacteria; order Pseudomonadales; family Marinobacteraceae; genus Marinobacter; species Marinobacter sp. DUT-3. The sequence continues at coordinate 56,231 of NZ_JBNRMG010000014.1, read as the reverse complement.
ATGGGTGTCACCGCCGAGAACATTGTCGATAAATACGGCATCAGCCGCGAAGAGCAGGATGAATTTGCCGCCGCGTCCCAACAGAAGGCCGTGGCCGCCCGCAATGCCGGTTATTTTGACAGCCAGATCGTTCCGATCAGCATTCCCCAGCGCAAGGGTGACCCGATTGTCGTCGACAAGGACGAGAATCCCCGTGATGGCGTCACTGCCGATGGTCTCGGTAAGTTGCGCCCGGCCTTCAGGAAAGACGGCACAGTCACTGCCGGCAATGCGTCGTCCCTCAACGATGGCGCCGCCGCAGTGATCGTCTGCAGTGCTGATAAGGCAAAAGAGCTGGGACTGACCCCGCTGGCCACCATCAAGGCACACGCCAATGCAGGTGTTGATCCCACCATCATGGGCACCGGCCCGATTCCCGCCAGCCGGCGCTGCCTGAAACTGGCCGGCTGGAGTGTGGACGATCTCGACCTGATCGAGGCCAACGAAGCGTTCGCAGCCCAGGCCATTTCCGTGAACCGGGAGCTTAACTGGGACACCAGCAAGGTCAACGTGAATGGCGGCGCCATTGCCATCGGCCATCCGATTGGCGCCTCCGGCTGCCGCATTCTGGTCACTCTGCTGCATGAGATGACTCGCCGGGATGCCAAAAAAGGCCTGGCCACCCTGTGCATTGGTGGCGGTATGGGCGTCGCCCTCGCGGTCGAGCGCTGATTGCATGCTGCATGTGGTGCTGTATGAGCCGGAGATTCCCCCCAATACCGGGAATATTATCCGGCTATGCGCCAATACAGGCTGCCAGCTGCATCTGATTGAACCGCTGGGGTTTAATCTGGAAGACAAACAGATGCGGCGGGCCGGCCTGGATTACAGCGAATACGCCACGGTTAAAGTCCATAAGGATTACCAGGCTTTTCTGGATAGCGAGCAGCCGGAAAGGCTGTTCGGGCTGACCACCAAGGGTAGCCAGCACTATCATGAAGCCCGCTTTGAGGATGGCGACTACCTGATGTTCGGCCCGGAAACCCGCGGGCTGCCAGAGGATGTCCGGAGCGACCTGCCGCCGGAACGCCGCCTGCGGGTCCCCATGCGGCCACATAGCCGAAGCCTGAACCTGTCCAATACCGCTGCGCTGGTGGTGTATGAAGCCTGGCGGCAATTGGGGTTTGAAGGCGCAGTCTGAACAGCGCTACCTATTTCAGGCAGACATAAAAAAACCGGCAAATGCCGGTTTTTTTATGGGAGCGGATACCTGAAAACATGCTTCAGTGAGTCTGCTCTTCTTTGCTTTCACCTTCGGCTTCTTCCTGCTTGCGCTTGAGCGCCTGGGCATAGATGGCGTCGAAATTCACCGGCGCCAGCATCAGAGCCGGGAAGCTGCCCTTGTTCACAACGCCGTCGATAGCTTCACGCGCATACGGGAACAGGATGGTCGGGCAGTACGCGCCGAGCATCTGGCCCAGCTGCGGGCCTTCAATGCCCTGCAGCAGGAACACACCGGCCTGCTGGATCTCGACGATGTACGCCACCTTCTCACCCATCTTTGCGGTGACCGTCAGGGACAACACCACTTCGTACTGGTTGTCGCTGACCTTGTTGTGAGAGGTGTTCAGATCCAGATTCACCTGCGGCTTCCACTGCTCCTGGAAAACCACCGGCGAGTTGGGGGATTCGAAGGACAGATCCTTCACATAGATACGCTGCAGCGCGAATTGCGGCTGGTTCTGGTTTTCGCTACCTGCTGCGCCTTGCTGATTCTCAGCCATGTTCAATCCTTTTCGTATTATTCAACGTTTTTACTTCTTCACCAATGGAAGGTTACTGCCTTTCCAGTCGGCAATGCCACCATTTAGGCGGACCACGTTCTCATATCCTTCAGCTTTCAGCTGTTTGACCGCCATCGCAGAATGCTGACCCATCTTGTCTGCCACAATAATCTGCTTGTCCTTGAACTTTTTCAGCTCGCCGGCGCGGCTCTTGATGGCGCTCAACGGGATGTTCACGGAACCGGTGATCCGGCCTTCGGTAAAGTCCTTGCGGTCACGGATATCCACTACCACGGCCTCATCGCGGTTAATCAGCCCTACTGCGCCCTGGGCTGAAATTTTCTGCCCGCCGCGACGGGACTCCAGCACCAGAATCGCCAGCAGGAACGCCACAAACAGCGACACCAGAATGTAGTGGTTGACGGCAAATTCAATAAACCTGTCCATGAAAACACCCAGTTAATTAGTTTGGCGGGATTATACACACCCTGAACCAGTGACAGAAGGCAGACCTGCGTGGCCTGATGACGTGAAAACGGTTAGAATCTGCACTCCCGTTTACAAATTTCAAAACCATACCGGATGAAGTGATGACCGCAACGCGTAAGCCGACTGCACTGATTATTCTGGACGGCTGGGGCCACCGTGACCCGGCTGAAGACAATGCCATCAGCAACGCCAACACCCCGTTCTGGGACAAGCTCTGGCAGCAACAGCCCAAAACCCTGATCAACACCTCCGGTATGTTTGTGGGGCTCCCTCAGGGCCAGATGGGCAACTCCGAAGTTGGCCACATGAATCTGGGCGCCGGTCGCGTGGTGTACCAGAGCCTGACACGTATCGACAAGGACCTGGAAGACGGTACCTTTGCGGAAAACCCGACTCTTTGCGCCGCCATCGACAAAGCCGTCAGCAGCGGTCGCGCGGTACACCTGATGGGCCTGCTGTCACCGGGCGGCGTCCACAGTCACGAGGAACACATCCTGGCAGCCGCGGAATTGGCGAAAGCCCGGGGCGCAAAAGAAGTCTATATCCACGCCTTCCTGGATGGCCGCGACATGCCACCGCGCAGCGCCAAACCATCCCTCGAAAAAGCCGCCGCCAAACTGAAAAGCCTCGGCGTGGGTCGGGTGGCTTCAATTGTTGGCCGCTACTACGCCATGGACCGCGATAACCGCTGGGATCGGGTGGAAGCCGCCTACAACCTGATGACCCTGGGCGAATCCGAGTTCACCGCAGTGGACCCCGTCTCCGCACTGGAGCAGGCCTACGAGCGTGGCGAGAACGACGAGTTCGTCACACCGACCCGTATCCACGAAGCGGGCGAACCTGAAGGCACCATTAATGACGGTGACACTGTCGTATTCATGAACTTCCGTGCCGACCGCGCCCGGGAAATGACCCGCACCTTCGTGGAGAAGGATTTCGAAGGCTTTGAACGCCGCAAGCACCCGGAACTGGCGGATTTCGTTATGCTCACCGAATACGCCGCCGATATCAAAACGGCCTGCGCCTACCCGCCCGAGCAGTTGGTCAACGGCCTGGGTGAATACGTTTCCAACCTGGGCAAAACCCAGCTGCGCATTTCGGAAACCGAAAAGTACGCCCACGTCACCTTCTTCTTCAATGGCGGCCTTGAAACACCGTTTGAAGGCGAAGACCGTATTCTGGTGCCGTCTCCCAAAGTGGCCACTTACGACCTGCAGCCGGAAATGAGCGCACCGGAAGTCACGGACAAACTGGTGGAAGCCATCAAGAGCGGCAAGTACGACCTGGTGGTGTGCAACTACGCCAACGGTGACATGGTTGGCCATACCGGCAAACTCGACGCCGCCATCAAGGCCGCGGAGTGCATCGACCAGTGCGTCAAACGCATCGTCGAAGCCCTGGATGAGGTGGGCGGCGAAGCGCTGATCACTGCAGACCATGGCAACTGCGAGCAAATGACCGACCCCAATTCCGGCCAGGTTCATACCGCTCACACCATTGGTCCAGTGCCGCTGATCTACACCGGCCCGCGCCAGGTCAACCTGAAAGATGACGGCAGCCTGAGCGATGTGGCGCCTTCCCTGCTGGCCCTGATGGGGCTGGAACAGCCCGCGGAAATGACTGGGCATAGCCTGGTAACCATCGGTTGAGAGATCGATTGTTTTTCCCCCGATTACTGGCAGCCGCACTGATATTCAGTGCGCTGCCAGTGCTGGCCGATCAGGAAGTGACTCCCGGCCAGATTGAAGAGCTGAAAGAACAGATTGCCGACATTGATCAATGGCTGGCAGAAGCTGAAGAAGATCGCTCATCCCTGGAACAGCAGCTGACCGGTATCGAGCAGGATATCAGCCGCCTAACCCGGGAGCGGCGGGAGCTGCGCCGCCAGGCGGAAAAGCAGCAACAACGGCTGAGGGAACTGCAGAAAGAAGAACAAGACCTTAATCGTACTCTGGAAAGCCAGCGTGAAAGCCTGAAAAAACAGATTCGCGCCGCCTGGATGGAAGGGGATGCCCCCGCCGTCAAAGTCCTGCTCAACGAGATTGATCCGGACAAGATCGCCCGCACCATGACCTATTACGAATATCTCAGCCGGGACACCGTCCAGCGCCTTGAGGTGTTCAATGCGAATCTCCGCCAACTGAGAGAAACCCAAAAAGAGGCTGAAGCTGCCCGCGCTCAACTGGGCAAGCTGGAAGCCGATGTGGCTGAACGTCAGGAAAAGCTCACCAGCAACAAGGCCCAACGCAAGCAGACACTCGCCGCCCTGGACAACGAAATCAGCGAAAGGAAAGATGAACGCAAGGAGCTGGAAGCTGACAGGGAACGCCTGGAGAAACTGCTGCGCGAGGTGGAAGAGGCCATTGCCGACATCCCGGCGCCCAACGAGTCCGCGCCGTTCAAGTCACTGAGGAACAAACTGCCCTGGCCTGCCAAAGGCAAGGTCTTCAGTGGATTTGGCGCACCCTATGCCGACGGCAAGCTCCGCCGCAACGGGCTACTGATGAACACAGAAGAAAATGCAGACATAAAAGCCATACACTATGGCCGGGTGGTGTTTGCCAACTGGCTGCGAGGGTTCGGCCTGATGACCATTGTCGATCATGGCGATGGCTACATGACGCTCTACGGTCATAGCAGCAGCCTCTACACCAGCCCGGGAGACTGGGTGGAAGCCGGTGAGGCCATTGCCGCCGCCGGACGCACTGGCGGCACCGATGACCCTGCACTCTATTTCGAAATTCGCCGCAACGGCAAACCCGTGAATCCCCGCAGTTGGCTGGCAAAGTAGACGCGGCTCCCGGTTATAGAGGCCAAGGGCTGACAAACCCGACCAGTGACGCCATACTGTCCCGGTATGCAGGGGACTGCTCAACCATCGGAATATACACAGGATAAGTGAATGAGACGGGCCAGAAGTACACATAACGCCACAACGATCCGCGCACTGACTCTGATTACCTGCTTTGTTGCCTTTCCCGGCCTTGTCCATGCCCAGGAAACCGATGACCGTACCGGAGAACTCCTGGAAGGTGTGCAGAATGGCGAACGTGTGCAGATCCAGCTCCCCGATCCTGAAGAGCAGCTCCCCCTTGATGACCTGCGCAAGTTCACCGAAGTGTTCAGCCGCATCAAGGATGCCTACGTTGAGGAAGTCGATGACCGGCAGCTGCTGGAAAGTGCCATCAAGGGCATGCTGTCCGACCTCGACCCGCATTCCACCTACCTGGCCCCCAAGGATTACGAGCAGCTTGAAGAGAGCACTTCCGGCGAATTCGGAGGCCTTGGCATCGAAGTGGGCATGGAAGACGGTTTTGTAAAAGTGATTGCGCCGATTGACGACACCCCTGCCCAGAAGGCCGGGGTACAGGCCGGCGACCTGATCATCAAGCTTGGTGACCAGCCGGTGAAAGGCATGTCCCTGGAAGAAGCCGTCAAACTGATGCGGGGAAAACCCGGAACAATCCTCACGCTGACCATCATGCGGGAAGGCGAAAATGCCCCCATCGAGATTGATGTTGAGCGGGACATCATCAAGGTAACCAGCATCAAATCCCGCCTGATTGATAATGGCTATGGCTATGTCCGCATCACCCAGTTCCAGGCCGATACCGGCACCCAGTTTGTCGATGCCCTGAACGACCTGAAAGAAGAATATGGCAACGACCTCGACGGCCTGGTGATCGATGTGCGCAACAACCCGGGCGGCATTCTGCAGGCCGCGGTTGAGGCGGCTGATGCCCTGCTTGATGAAGGCCTGATTGTCTATACCGAGGGCCGCATACAGAGCTCGCGCCTGCGCTTCAACGCCAAAGCCGGTGATGTGGTGGGGGGCACCCCAATTGTTGTACTGATTAACGGCGGCTCCGCTTCCGCTTCGGAAATCCTCGCCGGCGCGCTGCAGGACCATGAGCGTGCAGTAGTGATGGGCACCCAATCCTTTGGCAAGGGCAGCGTACAGACCGTCATTCCCCTGGATGAGACCCACGCCATCAAGATGACAACGGCCCGTTACTATACCCCGGACGGGCGCTCCATCCAGGCCAAGGGCATCAAGCCGGACATCGAAGTCAAACCTGCTGAGCTGCAGGAACTCGATGGCCGCCCATTCTTTACGGAAGCAGACCTGAGCGGCCACCTGGAAGGTCAGGATGAGGGCGAGGACAGCGCTGAGGAAGAACGTCAGAACGCGTCCGCTGCTGAGCAGGATTACCAGTTGCGTTCGGCGCTTAACCTGCTCAAAGGCCTGCGGATTCTGGATAAGCGCGGCAACAAGACCAGCATCAACAACGCGGATTAAAGCCCTTGAGACTGCTGATTTCACTGATTGCCGCGACGCTTCTGGCAACAACCGCCCGGGCGGAGACTCCCGGGCCAGCGCCGCAAGGGCAAGTGCCGCCGACGATTGCCATCATCATTGATGACATGGGCCACAACCTCCACGAAGGCAAGCGTCTGGCAAACCTGGAACAGCCGGTGACACTGGCCTTCCTGCCCTATCGACGACACACCGTTGCCCTGGCAAAGCTGGCCCACCTCAGGCACAAGGAAATCATGCTCCACGCGCCTATGGCGAATACCCGTAATTTCGGGCTAGGCCCTGGCGGGCTGACACCCGAGATGGATCAGGAAAGCCTGAAGAACACGCTTCGCCGCGCCCTCCGGTCTATCCCTCACGTCAAGGGTGTCAACAACCACATGGGCAGCCTGCTGACCCAACAGCTGGAACCCATGGACTGGGTTATGTCGGAGCTGGACCGCTATCCGGTGTATTTCGTAGACAGCCGCACCATTGCATCGTCGATTGCCGGCAAGGTCGCAGACGCCTATCGCATTCCCGCCCTCACCCGTGATGTCTTTCTTGATCATGAGCAGACGGAAGAATACGTGGATCGGCAGTTCAAATTGTTGATTGAGCGGGCACGGAAGAACGGCAGCGCCGTCGGCATTGGCCACCCGCACAAGGTGACCGTAGACTATCTGGAGAAAAATCTGCCCAAGCTGGACGAGCAAGGCATCGCAGTCGCAACGGTGAGCGGCCTGTGGGCCATTCGGAATAACAACCGGCCGATGTTTGCGGAAGGTGAGAAGCAGGCCATCCGGCCTGCGTACGCCAAGAGCGAATAGGTGTTTGGGGCCGCGCCACCTACTCCCGAACTTCAATCCCCTGGGCCTTCATAAACGCCTTGGCTTCAGGAATGGTATGTTGACCAAAATGGAAGATTGAGGCCGCCAACACCGCATCCGCGCCGCCCTCGGTCACCCCGTCCGCCAGATGCTGCAACTCGCCGACACCGCCGGAAGCAATCACCGGCACCGATACCGCATCACTCACCGCCCGGGTCAGCCCCAGATCAAAACCGATCTTGGTGCCGTCCCGGTCCATGCTGGTCAGCAACAGTTCACCGGCACCCATGTCGGTCATTTTCCGCGCCCACTCCACTGCATCCAGGCCGGTCGGTTTGCGGCCACCGTGGGTGAAAATTTCCCAACGCGGAGCTTCGTCTTCCGCTGACACCCGCTTGGCGTCAATGGCCACCACAATGCACTGGCTGCCAAAGCGATCGGCGGCTTCCCGCACAAATTCGGGATTAAACACCGCAGCGGTGTTGATGGACACCTTGTCGGCGCCAGCGTTCAGCAGCTTGCGGATATCTTCCACCGTGCGTACACCACCACCAACGGTCAGCGGAATAAACACCTGGCTGGCCATGCGCTCAACGGTTTCGTAGGTGGTATCCCGGCTCTCGTGGCTGGCGGTGATGTCCAGAAAGGTGATCTCGTCCGCGCCCTGCTCGTTGTACTTGCGAGCCACCTCAACGGGGTCACCCGCGTCGCGGATATCAACAAAGTTCACGCCTTTCACGACGCGGCCCTTGTCCACGTCCAGGCAGGGAATGATGCGTTTGGCCAGTCCCATAAATGTGTCCTTATGCCTTCAGGCTGTCGCAGTAGGCCTGGGCCTCTGCCACATCCAGCGTGCCCTCGTAGATGGCGCGCCCGGTGATGGCACCAAGGATGCCTTTATCCGCCACGGTCGCCAGACGCTTGAGATCATCCATGTTGGTGACGCCACCGGAGGCGATAACAGGAATACCGCCAGCTTCGGCCAGCGCCGCCGTCGCTTCAACGTTCACACCCTGCATCATGCCGTCACGGCTGATATCGGTGTAGACAATGGAGTCGACGCCGTCGTTGGCAAAGCGCTTCGCCAGATCCGTAGCCATCACTTCGGAGACTTCCGCCCAGCCATCGGTTGCTACGCGGCCGTCTTTGGCGTCCAGACCAACAATGATATGACCCGGGAATTTCTTGCACATTTCAGTGACGAAGTCCGGCTCTTTCACGGCTTTGGTGCCGATGATGACCCATTGCACGCCCGCTTTCAGGTACGCTTCGATGGTCTCCGCCGAGCGGATGCCGCCGCCAATCTGGATGGGCAGGTCCGGGTATTTACGGGCAATGGCCTGGACGATTTCGCCGTTGACCGGCTCACCCGCGAAGGCGCCGTTCAGGTCAACCAGGTGCAGGCGGCGGGCGCCGGCTTCCACCCAGCGGGTCGCCATATCGACGGGATCGTCACCGAATACCGTGGAGTCGTCCATGCGGCCCTGACGCAGGCGAACGCATTTGCCGTCTTTCAGATCAATGGCGGGGATAATCAGCATTTTCCAGTCCACTCAGTAAAATTCTTCAGTAACTGCAGTCCCGCCCGGGCACTTTTCTCCGGGTGGAACTGCGCTGCAAAGATATTGTCTTTCGCCACCGCGGCCGCCAGATCAACGCCATAATGGCCGCGGCCGGCGATGTCGGCGTTGCCTTCGGCTTCGGCGTAGTAGCTGTGCACAAAGTAGAAACGGTCGCCGTCCGGAATGTTGTGCCAGAGCGGGTGTTCGATGGTCTGGTAGACCTCGTTCCAGCCCATATGGGGCACTTTCAGACGCTCTCCGTTTTCTGTCAGGTTGTCGCCGAAGTAGCGCACCTCAGAAGGAAACAGGTCGATGCAGTCTACGCCACCGTTTTCCTCGCTGCGGGACATCAGTGCCTGCATGCCAACGCAGATGCCCAGGAACGGGCGATCCTGTGACACTTCGCGCACCAGACTGTCCACGCCCAAACGGCGGATTTCGGCCATGCAGTCACGAATGGCGCCGACCCCGGGCAATATCACCCGGTCGGCTTCGCGGATCTGATCGGCGTTGTCGGTAACCAGTACGGTGGTGTCCGGGGCTACGTGCTCTACCGCTTTTTTAGCAGAGTGTAGGTTGCCCATGCCGTAGTCGATAATGGCAACGGTTTTCATGGTAATGCGGTGTCCTTCGATGACCGGTTACAGTGAGCCTTTCTACAACGAGCCCTTGGTGGACGGAGTAATGCCCGCCATGCGCTCGTCCATCTCGATAGCCATACGTAAGGCGCGCCCGAAGGCCTTGAATACCGTCTCGATCTGGTGGTGGGTATTCTTGCCCTTCAGGTTATCGATGTGGAGGCTCACCATGGAGTGGTTAACGAAGCCATGGAAGAACTCCTCGAAAAGGTCCACGTCAAAGCCACCTACGGCAGCCCGGGTGTAGGGAACGTCCATCATCAGACCGGGGCGGCCAGACAGGTCGATCACAACCCTTGAGAGGGCTTCATCCAGCGGCACATAGGCGTGACCGTAACGACGGATACCTTTCTTGTCGCCAACGGCCTGTTTGAAAGCCTGCCCCAGGGTGATGCCGATGTCTTCCACGGTGTGGTGATCATCGATGTGCAGGTCGCCCTTGGAGACGATGTTCAGATCCACCAGACCATGGCGGGCAATCTGATCCATCATGTGCTCAAGGAAGGGCACACCGGTATCAAAGGAGGATTGCCCGGTACCGTCCAGGTTGATCTCGACGGTGATCTGCGTTTCAAGGGTATTTCTCTCTACCCGAGCCTTACGTTCGGCCATGGGGACTCCAGGTTATGAATAGGCAAAATGCCGGAAACTGATTATTTGCAGATTATACCTTTTCTGCATCCCCGAGTCCTACCATGACCTTCAATGGGGTTGATACCCGAACCTCAGAAGGCTTTCTTCAGGTTACTCATGTACGTGTCCACCAGGCTGTTGAACTCATGCTTGATAACCGGGCTGATGGCCAGCTTCAACATGCCGGGCAACGGCACGGTGAGTTCCGCGTTGGTCTGGAATTTGACGGCGGTAACGTCATCCCCTTTCGAGGTGATCGTCCACGAACCACGAACCACGCCGTTGCCTTCGCCTTTTACCGGCTCCCAGGTAATCCTGCCGCTGCTTTTGTCCGCAGAATATTTACAGGCATAGACGGACTGAATGGCGTGTTTGTCGACACCCACCTTCTCCATCTCCCAGCGATAGGCGTTATCGCCAAGATCCACCAACTTGTCCACTTTCGGGAAGTGGCTGGCAGAACGGGGTACGTCGGCCAGGAGGTCGAACACCTCATCGTAACTGCCCGGCAGGTCCAGTTCCCGGTTCAGCTCGATCGATACAGTGATAGCCACAGCCAGCTCCTTTTTATCTTTGTAAAGTTGTCACAACGTTGTTGTCAGAAAGTTGTCAGAAAACAGGACGCCTATTTTGGCCTATCACTAACGTATTGTCATACATCCGCGCTTTTATTTTGTTAACCCTGCGTTATCCTTAAGTCTGTTCGTCCTGCGCTGCCCGAACGCATAAAAATGGAAGGAAGCCTGAATTATGAAAGCTGTTCGCTATATCGCCTTCGCTATCGTCGGTCTGATCATTCTGGCCATTGCCGCTGTTGCAATCGCTGTTATGGTCATCGACCCCAATGACTACAAGCCACAGATCGAGAAAGCCGCCGAAGACAACACCAACCTCGATCTCATCCTGGAGGGTGACATCGGCTGGTCTTTCATTCCCCTCGGCCTGGAGCTCAATGGCGTGGAAGCCACCCTTGAGGGCGAACGCTTCGTGCGGATGGAGCAGCTGGTGGCACAGATGGACTTCTGGTCACTGATTGCCATGTCACCACGGGTGAATACCTTCCTGCTGGATGGTCTGGATGCGCGCCTGAACGTGGATAAGGACGGCAATGGCAACTGGACCCGCATCATGCCGGAAGGTGAAGCGAGTGAAAGCCAGGAACCGGCTGAAGAACAGCAAAGCGAGCAAGCCCAGGAGGACACCGAAGCCGCTGGCGGCGAGCCGCTGAACTTCAATGTCGAGAACGTGGAAATCAGCAATGCCCAGGTTCACTACAATGATGCGAGCACCGGCCAGTCCGTGACCCTGGAAGACTTCACGGTGAATGCCAGTGACATCACCCTGGGCAGCAGCTTTCCACTGGACATCAGCTTCCGGGTTGAAACCAAACAACCCCAACTTGTGGTGGATGGCAGCCTGAGCGCCCGTCTCGCCGCGAACGAAGCCCTCAACGAGTTCGGCATCTCCGACCTTGAGGCCGTTTTCGACATGAACGGCGAGCCGTTCGGTGGCAAAGCAGTAACCGCTGAACTGGCCGGTTCCATCGAGGCCAACCTCGAAAACGAAACCGCCAGCATCAACGGCTTTACCGCCAGCCTCGCCGACCTCAAGCTCAACACCGACCTGACGGTCAATGGCTTTGGCGACAAGCCACAGCTCAACGGCACCCTCAGCATTGACGAGTTCTCCCTCAAGAGCCTGATGGCAGCTCTCGGCCAGCCAGCTATTGAAACCGAAGATCCCAAAGTACTCGAGGCTGTCGCCTTCTCCACCAGCATCGGCGGCCCGGCCGGCACGGTTGAACTGAGCGACCTGTCCATCAGCCTGGATGACACCACATTCTCAGGCGGTGGTAGCTACACCCTGAGCAACAGCGCCGTTGCACTGAACCTGCAGGGTGATGCAATCAACGCTGACCGCTACCTGCCGCCCGCGAAGGAAGACGACGGCAGCGAAGCCGCCAGCGACACAAGCGATGCCCCCGAGGAGACAGGAAGTACAGCGCAGGCATCGGCTGAGGAAAGCGATCTTCTGCCACTGGAAACCCTGCGCACCCTGCTGCTGGACATTGACCTCGGCCTGGGCGAGCTGATCATCAGCAACCTCAACATCAACGAGATCAAGTCGTCCATTACCGCCAAAAACGGCGTACTGAAAGTGGACGAGTTCAGCGGCAAGCTATACTACGGCAGCTTCGGCGCCAACGTTACTCTGGACGCCCGCACGGATAACCCGAAATGGACAATCGGCTCCAAGGTCAACAATGTGCAGACGTTACCGCTGCTGACAGACCTGGCGGAAATCGACATGCTTTCCGGTGGCGCTAACCTGTCCGTGGATGTAAAAACCACCGGCAATCGCATCTCGGCACTGCGTGAAAACGCCAATGGCGAAATCGCGTTCAACCTGGCCGAAGGCGAATTCCGTAAAATGAACCTGACGCGCATGGCGTGCCAGGGCATCGCGCTGGCGAACCAGGAAAGCCTGGGCACCAGTGACTGGGGAACCACCACGCCCTTTAACGACATGAAGGGCACGCTGAAGATCGACGGCAACACCCTCAACAATACCGACCTGGTCGCGGCCCTGGCGGGCATGCGTCTGGAGGGCGACGGCACGGTTGATCTGAAGCAAACGAACCTGGATTACGAACTGGGCCTGCGGATTGTCGGTGAAATCCACCGTGATGAGGCCTGCCGCGTAACGGAATACGTTGAAGACGTTGTTATCCCCGTTGAATGCCGTGGCAACTTCTCCGAAGACTCCGCCGGCCTGTGCTCCTTTGACGGTTCCCGCTTCCGCGACACCCTGAAGGACATCGCCGCCAACGCCGCACGGGCAAAGGTCAAGGAAGAAACCGATAGAGCCAAAGACAAAGCCAAAGAAAAAGTTCAGGAAAAAATCGACGAACAACTGGGCGAAGAAGGCGACAAGATCAAGGACGCGGTGAAGGGGCTGTTTAACTAATGAGTAACGGTTTCGCCCGGGATCTCCTCGCATGGTACGACCAACACGGCAGGCATGACCTGCCGTGGCACCACAACCGAACCCCTTACCGGGTCTGGGTGTCGGAAATCATGCTGCAGCAAACCCAGGTCGCCACCGTGATCCCTTACTTCCAGGCCTTCATGCAAAGGTTCCCGGACGTGCAGGCCCTGGCGGAGGCGCCGGAGGATGATGTACTCAGCCACTGGTCCGGCCTTGGCTATTACGCCCGCGCCCGCAACCTGCAAAAAGCCGCCAGAACCGTGGTGAACGACTTTGGCGGTGAGTTCCCGGAAGACCAGGAGAAACTGGAATCCCTCACCGGCATTGGCCGCTCCACAGCGGCCGCCATCCTGGCCCAGGCGTTCGGCAAACGGGCAGCCATCCTCGACGGCAACGTGAAACGCGTGCTCGCACGCTACCATGCCGTACCGGGCTGGCCGGGACAGACCAGAGTGCTCAACACTTTATGGGAACATGCAGAACAACACACCCCGGACACCCGGGTACGGGACTATACCCAGGCCATCATGGATCTGGGCGCCATGGTTTGCACCCGCTCACGCCCCAAGTGTGAGTCATGCCCGCTGCAAAGCGGCTGCCTTGCCCAACGGAATAACGAAGTCAGCCTGTACCCGGGCTCAAAACCCAAAAAGGCCAAACCGGAGAAAACCACCTGGATGGTCATCCTCGAAGACAGCGAGGGGCGGATCATGCTGGAAAGGCGCCCTCCCAGCGGCATCTGGGGCGGATTGTGGAGCCTTCCCGAGCTTGACCCGGCATTCAGTCCGGATGAACTGCCTGAGGCCTGTGAGCAGGCGTATGGCTTTGATTGCAGCGACGCCGAACTGATTGGTGGTTTCCGCCACACTTTCAGCCACTATCACCTGCACATCCAGCCCGCGAGGCTTTCAGTGACCGCCAGCAACACCATCGCCGATAACGACAACCAGCGCTGGCTGCACCGGGATCAGGCCCTAACCCTGGGCCTGCCTGCCCCCATACGCACGCTGCTAACCAACCCAGAGCAGACCGCCCTGCTCTGAGCCCGCACACTGACCCGTGCCGGGCCTCGATCTGTTATCATCTGCGCAGCTATCCATACGGCCAATTCCAACAGGAGCAGACATGAGCCGCACCGTTTTCTGTCGCAAGTACCAGGAAGAACTGGAAGGACTGGATTTCCCGCCCATGCCCGGCAAGAAAGGCCAGGAGATCTGGGAAACCGTCTCGAAGAAAGCCTGGGAAGAATGGCAGAACCAGCAAACCATGCTGATCAACGAAAAACACCTGAGCCTGATGGACCCGAACACCCGCAAATACCTGCAGGCCCAGATGGAGCGCTTCTTCAACAACGAGCCCTTCGACAAAGCCGAAGGCTACGTACCCCCGGAAAAATAACCCTTATTGATCAAAGGCTGAGCAATCCGCAAAAGATCCGGAAATTTTTCCCCCTCAGCCTTGACTCAAAACAACGAAACCGGTTTAATAGCGCCCCGTTGCACAGCAGTAGCGCAACACGCCCGGATAGCTCAGTCGGTAGAGCAGGGGATTGAAAATCCCCGTGTCGGTGGTTCGATTCCGCCTCCGGGCACCATTAAGAATTCTGACAAAGCCCGCCTTGCGCGGGCTTTGTTGTTTCCGGAATCCGCATACGTCTGGCCTATCGGCCTGTACGCTCAATACCCCTGCCCATCAGCCCCTCCTTTGTTGATAAATTCCTGACCGAGAGCCTACTCATTTTGAGTGGAGAGACTGCTCCCATCCTTCCCCGAAAATTGCCATAATGCCGCCTTTTCAACAGGGGGAGTTCCCATGACAAGAGCCTTGAAGGCATTCGCCGCAGCCACCGCAGCATTCATCCTGACCGCCTGCAGCCCGGAGGTCGGCAGCGAAGCCTGGTGCGTGGATATGGAAGATAAACCGAAGGGAGACTGGACGACGAACGAAGCTGGCGATTTCGCCAAGCACTGCATTTTCCGTTAAGAGTTTGTATTGCCAGTGTGACAGCGGGCGTATCCGGACATCACCGCGACAACGCCAACTCCCGCCGAACCGCAGTTGGCGCCCCGGCCGCAAGAACCGCAGCCCCTGCCACACAAACCGCCATGGTCAACACGATGGGCAGCAGCGAACCGCCACTGAGCGTGGCTGATATCGCACTGATGGCGCCAGCGATGGTGAATTGCGCTGCGCCCAGCAAGGCGGCTGCAGTGCCACCGAGTTGCGGGAAGAACTCCAGGGCGTTGGCCATGTTGTTGGGCACGATGGCCCCCATGAAGGCCACGGCAACGATGATGCATGCTGCGACAACCCAATAGGGAGCGGCGGCCCAGGCGGATAGCACCAACGCGATGATTGCAACGGTCTGGAGGAAAACCGACACCCTGAGAATATCGACGGATTCAAAACGATTCAGAAGCCGACGATTCAACAGGTTGATGCAAGCCATGGCCCCGATGTTGGCGGCGAACAGGCCGGAGAACATGGCCTTGGATAACCCGAACCACTCCTGGTAGATGAAGGACGCATGGGTAATGAACACCAGCATGGCGCTGAAGCACAGCGCCTGCAGACCAATAAACCTCATGGTCACCGGGTGCCGCAGCACCAGCAGATAGTTGGTCACAAGAGTGGAGACAGGGGTAGCCTCCCTCTCCCGCTTCGGCAGGCGTCGGAACAATGCAAAGTGCAGGACGATGGCCAGCAACACGGCGTATACCGTCAACATCAGGAAGATCGCCGGCCAATCACTGATTACCAGCAGCACGGAACCGATGGAAGGCGCGAGCGCGGGGGCCACAAACATGATTAACCCGATAAGCCCGAACAAACGGGCCGCCTCGGAACCCTGGCTCTGATCCCGGACAATAGCCGGAACCGATACCGCGCAGAAAGCACCGCCAATCCCCTGGATGACCCGCCAGAACAACATCTGATCTATCGTGTCGGCATGGGCAACCATCAAGGCCGCTGCAGCAAATATGGAGAGCCCGCCCAACAGAACCTGCTGGCGGCCATAACGATCAGATAACGGCCCACCGACAAGTTGCGCCAGCCCCAGTGCGCCAACATAGGCACTGAGGGTTAACCCGATCTGTCCGTGGGACACGCCAAGGCCATCAGAGATGTCCGGAAAAGCTGGCAGGTAGGCGTCCAGTGCCAACGGTCCCAGTGCGACCGTCATTCCCAATAATATCGCCAGCTGAATCTGGGGCATAAAAACGTGAGAGCTCTACAGGAGGGAGAATCAAGGATTTTCGTAAAACCACCCGTCAGGCAGCCTTGCGGAAATCCTCGATTCTCACCGTCTTGTCGCGCTTGCGCTTGTACTTGCTTTTGTCTTCCACTACCCGCATGTGATACTTCGGGGTTCTCAGTTCGCGCTGCACAGCGCTGTGTTGTATGGGCTTTGCCCGCTTCCTGGCCATGGCGATTTCTCCTGTTGGCGCTATCATGGGTTTGCGGTGCCAGTTTAGCACCTTCCGTTCACACTTCAGCAAAGGGACTATAAGGAATGTCACTCACACTCTGGCTGACTTTCATGGTGGCAGCGGTATTGATCAGCATCTCGCCGGGTGCGGGTGCAGTGAACACCATGAGTAACGGACTACGTTACGGCGTGAAGCAGTCTATGCCGGCCATACTCGGCCTGCAACTGGGTTATGGCGCCCAGATTTTGCTGGTTGGCGCCGGTCTCGGGGCGCTGGTCGCCTCATCAGTATGGGCGTTGGCGATTATCAAGTGGCTGGGGGTGGCTTACCTGATCTGGCTGGGCATCCAGAAATGGCGGGAGCCGGTGGTTGAGAGCGTTGCTGAGAACCAGCCCATGGTGAGTGGGCAAAAGCGTTTCTGGCAATCGGCCCTGGTCAACCTGACCAACCCAAAGGCCACGGTTTTCCTGGTGGCATTGTTCCCGCAATTCCTGGTCGCCGGGCAGCCCCATGGCCCGCAACTGGTCACCATGGGTGCGACGCTTATCCTGGTGGATTGCCTGGTCATGCTGGGCTACGCCCTGCTAGCCAGCCAGCTCTTCCGCTTTATGACCACACCATACCGCCAGCGGCAGATGAACCGGGTATTCGGCGGCCTGTTCGTGACAGCTGCGGTTGCCCTGGCCAGTTTCAAGCGAGCATGAACCTACCACAACACTACCGGGCCGCTAATCGGCCCGGTCAGTTTCCCGGCAGGCGTCGGTTACTCCCTTAACTCGATGGTGTCCACGAGAGCCGCCTCAACATCGCTGCTGTCAAACAACATCGGGCGCCATTCCAGCTCGCTGTACTTTCTGGTCTGATCTTCAAAGTGCTCGCCTTCCGGATCATGATCCTGGCTGTAGGACAGGAACATCTCCGCGTATGGCCCGTCTTCGGTGAACTCCAGCGCCATCACGAAGCTCGAGCCGTAGTTGATGCGATAGGCCAACTCTTCGTCACCGCCCCCATTCTCATCCAGGGCAAATAGCAGACTGTCGGGTACCGGCGTTCCGGTCAGCGTATTGGCCAGATCCGATGTGCTCCGGGAGGCTGCCGTGGTTTCCGCCATGTTGAACACGCCCTCGAAGGAGTACCCCCCGGATACCGGAATCGGCTGCTTTCCCTCGGCCTTCAGGACATACTGCAAATCGCCCAGAGGCGCGGCGAGGCTAATACCGGCGCTTGTCAGCCGGTCCGCAGCGGCTGCGAGCGCTTTGAGAACCGGATCTTCTTTCGGCGCTGCCGGGTCAATGGCAGCCAGGCCTGCAGGCGTGGATGCCGGAGCCATCACATCGAATCCTTCTGCAAACAGGTTGTCAGCCAGCGCCCGGTGACCTGAAACCCTGAAAGCAACAAGGAATTCGCGCATCAGATGGGCGCCGGCGCTGTCAGAGTTGTAGCGACCATCCCAGTCAATCAGGGTCTGGCAGGCCGGCGTCAGATCAAACTCGACTCCCTGGTAGTCAACGGTGGGATAGTTGGTACAGCGCTGGGTCAGCTCATTGCGCCATTCGCCACTAAAAAGGGAACCGTTGTGGGTCAGCACATTCTGAAGTTCCTCCAGGGAAAACAGGCTATCCGGCCCTGCCAGTCCGCCGCCACTGTTATCGCTGATCAACTGTGCGTTATAACGGGTACGGGTACTGCGAACGGTCTGTTCCGGTCCATAGAGAATGCTGAACCCTTCCAGAGGCTCGTCGAGGTTGGTGAGCCAGTGGCTGCTGTTGGCATTGAACACGTAATCCGTACGGGTCTGTTTCGGAGCATCGGCAAATGGCACCAGCCCGGGGGCCCCGGCTTTACCGGTATCGACCCACTCATACCCGGAATCATCACCCGGCAGCAGGACACTACCGGCACCGTCCAGCCAGATCGGAGCCAGCTCAGGAGACTGAGACGCCATACGCCAATACTGCTCGGCGGTGGCACTGAGCCTCGGGACCTGAGTGCCGTCAATAAAGTTCGCGGTGCCCTCCTTGTCAATCATCACGGTATTGACCCAGGGAATGCCCTGATGATCTTCAAAGGCCTGGAAGAATGTCTCGCGGTTGTCCGCCTTTCCCATGGCCAGCCACTGATCAAGCATCCGGATGTTACCGACGTTAGCATCTCGGAATGTAATGGCGGACGAGCTGCTCCAGCCCATAGCGGGCGACAGAGAGGCAAGATTGACCATCGGCCCGTAGTGGCTGAAATAGACCGGCTGGCTATGTTCCGTCAGGCTGCCGTCCGGCAACTTCACTTCGATGGTGACGTTCTTTTTTGTCATATCACGATAGGAGCCATCGTACAGGTAGCGGGCGGGATCTTCCTCGTCCAGGGTCAACTGGTAAAGCGTGAAACGTTTGGACTGGGACACCGTATGGGTCCAGCCAAGGTTATGATTGAACCCGATAACAACAGCTGGCAACCCGATCAAGGTGACGCCATTGACGTTGAGCTCCCCGGGAATGGTCAAATGGTTCTGGTAAAACCGGAGTTCGCCATCCCATGGAAAATGAGGATTGCCCAGAAGCAGGCTGCTGGCACCATCCACTTTGTCCCGCCCCAGCGCCCAGCCGTTACTGCCGATACCTTCGGCGGTCAGCACCTGGCTGACGTCGAGCGTGGCCTGCAAAGTGTGCGCTTTCGCGGTGGGCGGCTGCGCAGCAGCAATGGCGCTGAGGAAATTCCGAGCACTTGAGAGCCCCGCCAGATCCAGCTGGTAAGCCAACAGATCCTGGGCTGAAATCGGCTCAACCCATTCGGCGCCCCGACAGGGAGACGGATAATCCGCTGGCCCCTGCCGCTCTTCGAGGTTGCGATTGAATCCGGCTGCATAGCCCTCCAGAAGCTCGGTGGACCTTTCTGACAACTGGCCGAACAGGTCAGCGGCCTGGCCGGGATAGTCCAGCGCCTTGTAGCCCACATCCATCAACAGATTTGCGTTATTGTCACCCGGGCCGAAGTATCGGGACTTGCGGGATTTGAGCTTGACCAGTTGCTCGGAAAGAGTACACAGGTTGTGTCGGGCATGGTCATACCCGATGCCATACCCCAGAGATCCATAGTTCTCAGCGGTGATGTGAGGCACGCCGGATTCGGTATACCGAATCGTCGCCTGATAGTCTGTATCCGGCTCCGGCGCAGGCTGATGGCTTGAATTGTCAGAGCCGCCGCCACAGCCTGATAATATGGCAGAGCCAAGCAGAAGAATACCGACAGGTATACGCATAGCAGGTTTCTCTCTTGTTATGTTTGTGGTTTGGAGCCAACCATTTAACGGCATAACAAGGCCCTGGTCGTCCGTGTCGATGGACCCGACAAAACAATGATTTATTATTTGATAACAACAGATTACGAGTTCGTCTCGATCTATCCGAACGCGAGGTCAAAATGAATTACTGGACGGCTGCTGCAGCACTGGTGTGCCTGTGCATCGGAGGGATCCTGCTTCTCGCCAGTCTGGGCTGGTTTGTGAAGCGACAGCAGGATCGGCTGCCCATGGCCTATTTACTGGCACTCGTCTGCCTTATCGTCCTGCAGTCTCTCGAGTTTCTCTATCATGCCAGCGGCTGGTTCCGGCAGGTTCCGTTTTTCCTGAAGCTGGCAGATCCGGTCATAGTACTGATTCCTTTCTGCATCTACGGATACATCAGAGCGCTGCAGGGTGAAAATGTCCTGGCACGGAAGAAAAATCGGTGGCTGCATGCCTCCCCCATGATTGCGGTCGCACTGCTTGCCATTCCCTTCTGGAGCCTGCCGGGCAAACTCAAGATACACTGGATGCTTCAGGCCCGTACATCTGAGTCGCTCTGGGAGCCGGTCACTCTCTATGGTAATTCGTATCTGGCGGTCATCGGCGGCCTTAGCCTGACTTACTGGTGGATACAGCACTTGCGGGGGGTCAACACCCGTAAGCCCGCGGTGCGGGAGTGGATCGGTCACCTGCAGCTGATCCAACTGATTATCGTTGCCAGCATGACCATCCGCATCGCTATCTATATCGCATTCGGCGAGAGCTTTTCTGTCATCTACGTGCTGGCGCCGACTACCGCGTACCTGACTTACCTGCTGCTGACTCATGCCCACCCGCCCATGCATATTCCAAGGGAAGCCCCGGTACACAACGAAGGCCTCCCCGCAGCGCTACCGGAAATGTCTGGCGACGAAGCCGCAGCACAAGCTGAACGGCTTCTGTTCCGGGAGCTCACTATTGCCATGGAAAAGGACCTTTTCAGGAACAGCTCACTGACACTCGGGAAACTCGCCGAGCAATGCGGTACAACCACCCACAACGCATCCGCTGCCATCAACCTGTGTTCCGGATCCAATTTCTATGAATGGGTGAATGGGTATCGCATACAGGCCGCCTGCAAGGCCCTGTCCGGTACCGATCTCAATGTTTCACAAATCTGTTACGACGTGGGGTTCAACTCAAAGTCCACGTTTAATACCGCATTCCGCAAACTCAAGGGCTGCACACCTACCGAGTTTCGTAAAAAACATTCGAGGCATTCCGGATGCGCCAATCCGGATTTATCCCCATGAATGCATAGGTAGATGTGTGTAATTGCGCCGAGAAGGCGCGTACCGTCAAATATCGCAACGCTTACACAGGAGTTCACTAACGTGCTCATTGCCTTACTTGCCATTTTTGCCGGTCTTGCCCTGCTGGTCTGGAGTGCTGATCGGTTTGTTGAGGGCTCTGCAATCACCGCCGGACATTTCGGCATGCCGCCGCTGCTGATCGGGATGGTGGTGGTTGGTTTTGGCACATCCGCACCAGAGATGGTGGTTTCGGCTCTGGCCGCCTCTCAGGGCAACCCCGGACTGGCGCTGGGTAACGCCTACGGCTCCAACATCACCAATATTGCGTTGATTCTGGGTATCACCGCAGTGATTTCTCCGATTGCTGTGCATTCTCAGGTCATGCGGAAGGAACTGCCCATTCTGATCCTGGTGACGCTTCTGGCGGCCTGGCAGATTCTGGATGGTTCCCTCAGCCGGCTGGATGCCGTTGGCTTGCTGCTGACCTTTGCGGCACTACTTTCCTGGAGTATTTGGTCAGGTATGAAGAAACCGGATGACCCACTCGCGGATGAAGTGAGCGTGGAGCTAAAAGCCCATGCCATGCCCATTCGCAGGGCGGTGTTCTGGCTGATAGCCGGGCTGATCCTGCTGATCATCAGCTCCCGCATTCTGGTATGGGGGGCGGTGGATCTGGCCACGGCTTTTGGCGTAAGCGATCTGATCATCGGCCTGACCATTGTGGCCGTTGGAACCTCGTTGCCGGAGCTGGCATCGTCTGTTATTGCTGCCCGCAAGGGTGAGCACGATCTGGCTCTGGGCAACATTCTGGGCTCCAACCTGTTCAACACACTTGCGGTGGTGGGCATCGCCGGCATGATTTCACCCATGCCGGTCGCGGATGAAGTTCTGGTGCGGGACCTTCCGGTGATGGCTGGCCTTACCTTTGCGCTGTTTGTGCTTGGCTATGGCTTCCGTGGTCCGGGCCGGATCAACAGAGTGGAAGGCACCCTGCTCATGGCCTGCTTTGTCGGCTATACCGCCTATCTGGTGACCACCACATTCGGGCAGTAACCTGCCCGACTCCAATAGTGAAGGGGCCCTACCGCAACAGACATTCACGGCTCAGGGCCTGGCTCACCTCTCTGCGCTGACGCCGCAGGCGGTTGCCCTGGTCATTACTGTAACCGGCCCTGAGTTTCTGCTGAATCCGGTCGAGTCGCTTACGGTATCCCTCACACGTTTTCTGGTGACGCGCGTCCGTTTTTTTGCTGCCACCGGCAGAACGCCGGCCTGAGTCTGATCGCTCCAGACTGCGACTGACCTGTTGGTTGATGGTCGTTACCCGCCTACCCTGCTCGATGTTCTCGGACATAGGCACCACCGAAGGTTCACTGAGCGTGACGGTGTCGTGGTTGCGGGTCGGCGGTTGTTTGTCGGTAAAGTGAACCACACCGTCGACGTCGGTCCAGGTGTAAACACCTGCTGACGCGGACGACGCGAATACTGAGGTAAATAGCGAGACAATAAACAAGACTACCAAACTCCCTGGCATACGATTCCACTCCCTGTGGTTTCAGTTGTAAGCCGGGGACTATAGCAGAGGTTATTGGTCCAGTAATTCGATCCAGTGCTGAACTGGCACAGTGGCTTTGGTTTCCAGGTGCATCTGGCAACCGATATTGGCGGTGACGATGCGGTCCGGGTTATCGACGGTCAGTGCCTTGAGTTTGTTACCCAGCAGCTTCTGGCTGAGCTCCGGCTGGAGCACGGAGTATGTACCCGCTGACCCGCAACACAAGTGCTTGTCTTTGGTGGCAGCCAGGTTCACGCCCGCTTTGGTCAGCACCTGTTCCACTACGCCGTTCTGTTGCATGGCGTGTTGCAGGGTGCAGGGACAATGGAAGGCCACCTTGCCCGGATTCTGGTGCACTTTGAGCTTATCCAAGTCCTGTTTGAGCAGGAATGCGCCCAGGTCGATGGTCAGCTCACTCACCTTTTTGGCCTTGGCGGCGTAGACCGGATCATCCTTCAGCAGGTGGCCGTAGTCCTGCACCATGGCGCCACAGCCAGAGGCGGTCATGATGATGGCTTCGGCGCCGGCTTCGATGGCGGGCCACCAGGCGTCGATGTTCTGGCGCATGCGCTCCAGGCCTTTCTCGTGTTCGGACAGGTGGTAGTTCACTGCGCCACAGCAACCGGCTTCCGGCGCTTCCACCATGGTGATGCCGAGGCGGTCGAGCACACGGGCGGCGGCCGCGTTGGTGTTGGGGGTGGCGGACGGCTGCACGCAACCGGCCAATGCCAGCACGATGCGGCTATGGCTCGCCGCAGGCCAGGGGCTGGCTTCTTTTCTGGGTGGTACTTTGGTGCGCAGTTTTTCCGGCAGCGCCGGGCGAAACAGTTGGCCGAGGCGCAGCAACACCCCGAACAGTTTGCGGTTGGGGAGGACGCGCGCCAGTGCCCAGCGTACCCACTTGTCTTTTGGCGGGCGGGGCATTTCTTCTTCCATCAGGCCGCGGCTGATATCTATCAGGCGGCCGTACTGGACGCCGGAGGGGCAGGTGGTTTCGCAGCTGCGGCAGGTGAGGCAGCGGTCCAGGTGTTCGCGGGTTTTTTCGGTGACTTCCTGGCCTTCGAGGAACATTTTCATGAGGTAGATGCGGCCACGGGGGCCGTCGCGCTCGTCATTGAGTTCCTGGTAGGTGGGACAGGTTGCCGTGCAGAAGCCGCAGTGGACGCAGGCCCGCAGGATGGATTCGGCCTCCTGCCCTTCTTTGGTGTTGGCGAATTGTTGGACTAGATTGGTTTGCATTTTTTACCTGCTTTTATGTTTTGGAGCACAAGCGCGCGGGTAGATCTTCTCTGAAACACGCTTCAAGCACATCCATGTGTGCTTGGGCTCCGCCATCCATGGCTCCGCACAGTTTCAGAGAAGATCTACCCGCCCGCTTCCCGGACATCGAAGAGGGCTTCTTCTCTCCTTTTCCGGACAATTCAATTCGTTACAACCAGCTGTAGAGCCGGCCCGGGTTGAATATACCATCGGGATCGAACGAATTTTTCACACGCCGCTGTATACCTTTCAGGGCATCCGGCTGGTGATGCATCACTTCACCCTCGCGGTCGCCGCCACGGAACAGGCTGACCTGTCCTCCGGCCTCTTTCGCCAGCGTCTCCATCTGTTTCAATTCGGCGTCGCCCCGGTACCAGCGTTGGGAACCGGCCCAGTCGATCAGCCAGGGGCCGTCGAGCTTTGGATTAGCAGCAGTGGAGCCCACGGAGAAGCGCCATAACGGGTCGTCACCGGTGAAAAATTCATGCTGCATATCCTGGATCTGGCGCCAGAACTGGTCGCCGTTTTCCATTACCTCGCCGGACCATTTCTCAGCGGTGGCTTCCACCGCCGAGCGGGCACCGGACAGGCGGACGTAGACCTTGCCGTCGAGCCAGCAGGCGGCGGTGATGGGTTTGGGTTCGGCGGCGCGGCTGTTCATGTAGTGGATGACGTCGGCCATTGCCATGTCCTGAACCAAAGTCAGGGTGGCGGCCGGTTTGGGCATGACTTTCATGCTGATTTCGGTCAGCACGCCGAGGGTGCCCATGGCGCCGGCCTGCATGCGGGAAACGTCATAACCGGCGACGTTTTTCATCACCTGGCCGCCAAAGCGCAGGTGTTCGCCTTTGCCGTTGATCAGCCGTACACCCAACACCTGGTCGCGCACGGAGCCGGCCCAGGGGCGGCCGGGGCCGGAGAGGTTGCAGGCCAGGGTACCGCCGATGGTGGAGCCTTCGCCGAAATGGGGTGGTTCAAAGTGCAGCGCCTGCCCTTCTTCGGCCAGGGTCGCTTCTATTTCTGTCAGGGTGGTGCCGGCGCGCACGGTGAGCACCAGTTCCACCGGGTGGTAGTCGACGATTCCGGTATGCTCTCCTACGTTGAGAGTGCCGGCATCCGGATCGGCGGCGCGACCCATGAAGGCTTTGGTGCCGCCACCAACGATATTGAGTTTTTGCCCGCCATCCCGGGCCCGGAGCACTTGCTCGCGGAGTGTCTGGAGATTATCAGCCATGGGCGGCATCCGTATGGTCGTGCTTGTGTAATTTGTATTCGAGTGAGCGGTATTCCTGGCAGAACCGCAAAGCCGGGACGGCTTTACCCGGGTTCAGGATGCCCTTGGGGTCGAACGCAGCTTTGATGTCGTGGAACTGCTGCAGTTCTTCGTCGTTGAACTGCACGGCCATCTGGCGAACTTTTTCCACACCCACACCGTGTTCCCCGGTAATACAGCCGCCCACTTCCACACAAAGGGAAAGGATGCTGCTGCCGAACGCTTCGGTGCGTTCGAATTCGCCGGGTACGTTGGCATCGAACAGGATCAGCGGGTGCAGGTTGCCGTCGCCGGCATGGAATACGTTGGCCACCCGCAGGCCGAATTCTTCCGACATTTTTTCCATCTCGGTCAGCACGTGGGCGATTTCACGGCGGGGAATGGTGCCATCCATGCAGTAGTAATCCGGCGAGATACGGCCCACCGCAGGGAAGGCGGACTTGCGTCCTTTCCACAGCAGTGCGCGCTCTTCTTCACTCTGGGAGGTTCGCACCGAGGTGGCGCCCAGTTTGCGGAAGACCTCTTCCGCTTCGGCGATGTGTTCATGCACTTCTTCTTCGGTGCCGTCCACTTCGCACAGCAGCAAGGCCTTGGCATCCCGCGGATAACCGGCATGGGCAAAGTCATCGGCGGCGATAATGGCGTGGCCGTCCATCATTTCCAGACCACCGGGGATGATGCCGTGGGCGATGATGCCGCCCACCGCATCACCGCCTTTCTGCACGCTGTCAAAACCGGCCATGACTACCTGGGCCACTTCGGGTTTGGGCAGCAGTTTGACCTTGACCTCGGTGACCACACCGAGCAGGCCTTCGGAGCCGGTCATCAGCGCCAGCAGGTCCATGCCGCAACTGTCGAGACCATCGCTACCGACGGTAACCACATCACCTTCGGCGGTGACCATTTCCACGCTAAGGATGTTATGGACGGTCAGGCCGTACTTCAGGCAATGCACGCCGCCGGAGTTTTCCGCCACATTGCCGCCGATGGTGCAGGCAATCTGGGAGGAAGGATCGGGACCGTAATAGAGGCCATACTGGGCCGCTTCCTCGCTGATCGCCAGGTTACGAACGCCGGGCTGCAGACTGGCCGTGCGCGCCAGCGGGTCGATATTAAGAATACGATTGAACTTGGCCAGTGACAGCACCACGCCTTCCTTGTTGGGCATGGCGCCAGCACTGAGCCCAGTGCCCGCGCCACGGGCCACCACCGGCACGGCGTTTTCATTGCAGATGCGCATCACCCGCTGTACCTGTTCGACGGTTTCCGGCAGCACCACCAACAACGGCATTTCGCAGTACATGGACATGCCGTCGCATTCGTAGGGCTTCATGGTTTCGTCATCGGTAATGACATAGTCCGGGTCGATAAACGTCCGGAACTGCTCCGCCAGGTCTGCTTTGCTGACTTTCGGCTTGATGGTCATATCAGTCTCTGGGAATGTGTCGCTTCAGCTGTGACAGCCATTAACCGCGTTTGGTTTCAAAATGGTCGATACCTGCCTGGGCACAGTCCATGTCCTGCTGCGGGGTACCGGAACTCAGGCCGATACCGCCCACCACTTCGCCGTCAACAATCACGGGTAGTCCGCCACCGACGGAACTGATGCGGCCGCCCACTTCGGTATGAATACCGAACGCCAGGCTGCCCGGTACGTTGACCTTGTTGTAGTCGTGAGTGGCTTTCTTGGCAGCGGCAGCAGTAAACGCCTTGTCCTGCGCGATGGTCACACTGGTAATCTTGCCGCCGTCCATTCGCTCAAAAGCGATGAGGTTGCCGGACTCATCCACTATCGCGATACACATGGGTACGCCAATGTCACGAGCCTTCTGTGCCGCCCCCTCAATCAGGAGTCTCGCATCTCCCAAGTCCAGTCGATTGATCGTCAACATATGTGGTCGCTCCCATGTCTGCCAGGTGAAGTCATTTGGGCGTGCAAAGTCCTGACGCCCAACCTGTTTCCATAGTCCGGATCACGCACAGGTTAGTCCAGATTATTGAGCACTGGTCTGACCAGTTTTTGGAGACTATGCTGTCAGGTATACCAACTCTAGTTCATTCGTCAGCAACAGGTAGTGATCGGAACAAGGCGGGTTATGGCTCAATCGGAAGACATTTCTTTTCGGCTGGAACAACTGATTCTCGACGGCGGCCTGGCGCCCGG
This sequence comes from Marinobacter sp. DUT-3, assembly GCF_050379435.1. NCBI lineage: Bacteria > Pseudomonadati > Pseudomonadota > Gammaproteobacteria > Pseudomonadales > Marinobacteraceae > Marinobacter > Marinobacter sp. DUT-3. Next base: position 28,776 of record NZ_JBNRMG010000014.1, on the reverse strand, counting down.
CCAGAAAATTCCGTCAGAAAGACAGCTGGCATTTCGGCTTGGGGTATCCAGGGCGCTTGTCCGTGAAGCGCTGCATGAGCTGCAGGGCCGGGGCGTAATCAAAACGTATCACGGTAAGGGATCGTTCGTAGCCAGTATCTTGCCAGGCAGCTCGGAAGCCGATGACAGCAGCCCCCTGATGCACCTGTATTCCGGGCACTCCCGCACGCTTTATGACCTGCTTGAAGTGCGCGAACAGCTTGAAGGCCAGGCTGCCTGGCTGGCCGCCCAAAGAGCCACCAACATGGACCGGATACGGATTACCCGTGCCTTCGAACGGCTGGGAGAGACCGACCCACTCAGCAATGCCGAACCCGACCACGGCTTCCATCAGGCCATTGTGGAGGCGTCCCACAATCCGGTCCTGGTTCACATTCTGAACGGATTGAAAAAAATGATGCTGTTAACCGTGCAGGCGTCCGTGGCCAACCTGAACCCTCGCGAGGAAATGCGGCAAACCATCATGAAACAGCATCACCGCCTATACCGGGCGATACTTTCCGGTCGTGCCGCCGCAGCGCAAAAAGCGGCGACATCTCACGTCAGGTTTGTCATCACATCCCTGAAGCACCTTGAAGAAGAGGGGGCGTCGGTCACCCGTCCGACCGACGCAAAAAACTTGCATTGCACCAACATTGCGACACAATGATTTGGCGGAATCTGTTGTAATTCTCGGTAAAACCCTTTGAAAGGGGTATTGATTTCCGATGCCACAGTCCGTAAAACATGCGCCTTTGAATGACAGCCTCAGGAGTCGCCCATGGCGGAACAAGCGCCTTTGATCTGCAGGGATATTCACAAAACCTTTGACCAGCTTGAAGTGCTCAAGGGTATCTCGCTGGAAACCCGTAAAGGTGATGTGGTTTCCCTGATTGGCAGTTCCGGCTCCGGGAAGAGTACATTCCTGCGCTGCATCAACATGCTCGAAACCCCGACCTCCGGCGACATTATCGTGCACGGCGACCCAATCCGGTTCACCAAGAATCGTAAGGGCGAGCGTATCCCCGCCGATAACAAGCAGGTTGAACTGATCCGCGCCAAGCTGTCGATGGTGTTCCAGAGCTTTAACCTCTGGTCCCACATGACCGTGCTGGAAAACATCATTGAAGCGCCCGTCAACGTACTCAAGGTTCCCAAAAAGGAAGCCATTGAGCGCGCCGAGGCCTACCTGAACAAAGTCGGAATCTACGAGCGCAAGGATTACTACCCGGCCCAGATGTCCGGCGGCCAGCAACAGCGTGCGGCGATTGCCCGCGCACTGGCCATGGAGCCCGAGGTCATGCTGTTTGATGAACCCACATCAGCGCTGGATCCGGAACTGGTCGGAGAAGTATTGAAGGTGATGCAAAGCCTGGCCGAGGAAGGCCGCACCATGATCGTGGTCACCCACGAGATGGCATTTGCAAGGGATGTGTCAAGTCAGGTCCTGTTCTTGCATCAGGGCGTGATCGAGGAACAGGGTACACCCGATAAAGTGTTTGATAACCCGGATTCGGAACGCATGAAACAGTTCCTGGCTCCCAACTTCTGACACTCGGTGCTATCTTGAACCGGTGAAGAAATAAAAAGTTGGAACCACAAACTTCCATCAAAAAATAAAGCCCAAAAGGCAAAACACTGGAGAAGTGACACATGAAAAAACTGATTATTGCAGCAAGCTGCGCCCTGGCCATGATCGCAGGCGGCGTGCAGGCCCAGGAACGCAACCTCCGCATCGCATTTGATGTGCCCTACGAGCCGTTCGAATACAAGGACGACAATGGCGAGCTGACCGGTTTCGAAGTCGAACTGGCAGAAGCCATGTGCGAAGAAATGAACGCCAACTGCGATTTCGTTATCCAGGCATGGGACGGCATGATCCCGGGTCTGCTGGCGCGCAAGTTCGACCTGATCATGTCTTCCATGTCCATCACTCCGGAACGTGCCGAGCGGGTACTGTTCTCCGAGCCGTACTACAACACCCCGGGCGGCTGGTTCGCCCCTGAAGGCTTCGACACCGACGTCACCGACAAAGAAGCCATGCAGGGCAAGACCGTTGGCGTTCAGCGCGGCACCACCATGGACACTTTCGTGACCGAGGAGCTCGGCGGTATTGTCACCATCAAGCGCTACACCACAGCAGACGACATGGTTCTGGATCTGGAAGGTCAGCGCCTGGACGTGGTCTTCGTGGATTACCCGGTGGGTGAGCAGACCGTACTGAGTAAGGAAGGCTTCAAGGAAGTGGCGGATCCGGTCAAGCTGGGCCAAGGCGTTGGCGTTGCGATGCGCAAGCGTGACAAGGACCTGGCGGAAGAAGTGAACGCGGCCCTGGCCACTCTGAAGGAAGATGGTACCTACGACACCATCATGAAGAAGTACTTCGCTTACGACATCAAGATGTAAAATTGCTTCGGGGCGGCCACAACGGCCGCCCCCTGCTTACCGGACGTTCCCATGCTCGATTTGAAAGGCTATGGCCCGGCCCTGATGGAAGGGGCGGTTGTCACCGCTGAACTGGCCTTCCTCTCCCTTGTCCTCTCTGTGACCCTTGGGCTGATCGGCGCCTCTGCCAAGCTATCAAACAGTCGGGCGGCCAAAGGTGCTGCCACGGCCTATACCACGCTTATCCGCGGTGTACCCGATCTGGTGATGATGCTGCTGTTTTACTATGGCGGTCAGGTCGTCGTGAACATGATCTCGGATTATGTCTGGGACGCTTACGAAATCGACTTTTTCTTCCAGTTCGATCCGTTCATCTCCGGGGTGATCACGATCGGGCTGATCTTTGGCGCCTATATGACCGAAACCTTCCGCGGGGCCTTCCTGGCCGTGGACTCCGGTCAGATAGAGGCAGCCCGCGCCTATGGTTTCACCCGCTGGCACACCTTCCGCAGAATCATGTTTCCGCAGATGCTGCGCCATGCCCTGCCGGGTATCGGCAACAACTGGCAAGTGCTGCTCAAAACCACGGCCCTGGTGTCCATCATCGGGTTGACGGACATGGTCCGCGTGGCCGAGGAAGCCGCCAAGGCGGAGCGGATGCCTTTCCACTTTTTCATTCCGGTGGCGCTTATGTACCTGACCCTGACGGCAGGCTCGGAACTGTTTATCAAGTGGCTCAATAAACGGGCCAACGTCGGCGTGGTTCAGGAGGGGTAAGTGATGCCTGATTTTATTGCCCAGTGGCTGAACCAGAACGATATCTTTACCGCCATGACCATCATGGAATACTGGGATGGTCTGGTCACGACGGTTCACCTGGTGTTTCTGTCCCTGGTGATTGGTTTATTGCTGGCGGTTCCGCTGGCGATAATGCGTACGGTCAGAAATCCCTTTATCTCGGGCCCGGTGTGGCTCTATACCTACCTGTTCCGTGGCACGCCGCTGCTGATTCAGCTTTATATTATCTACTACGGTCTGGCGCAGATTGAGGGTATTCAGGAAACTTTCTGGTGGGAGATTTTCCGCGAGCCTTTTTACCCTGCCCTGCTGGCGTTCGTTCTGAATACGACGGCCTATACCACCGAGATTATCCGCGGTGCCATTATATCGACGCCCCATGGTGAGATTGAGGCGGCGAAGGCTTATGGCATGAACTGGTTCCTGCGCATGCGGCGTATTGTGTTGCCGAGTGCGGCGCGGCGGGCGGTGCAGGCGTACTCGAATGAGGTGATTTTCATGCTTCACGCGAGTGCGATTGCCAGCGTGGTGACCATTGTGGATCTTACCGGGGCTGCCCGGAATATCTACTCGCGATTTTATGCGCCGTTCGATGCCTTCCTGTTTGTGGCTTTGCTCTACATGCTGCTGACGTTTGCGCTGGTGTTTGCGTTCCGCAAGCTGGAAAATCATTTGCTGAAGCATCAGCGGCCGATCGGTTCCTGACGGCTTGTTTTCTATATGTCGGCCACAGGTGTACGGCCAGCAGGCAGGGGCGCCTCCTGGAAGCTTTTACGAGCACATCCATGTGCGCTTCTTTCAGGCCGTCCCTGGCCTTCAAGATTCCCGGGAGGCGCTCCTGCCGGCTGACCCCAGACTCTTTGCGGGGATTCTATGAAAGCCAGTGATTGCCTCTTTGATGCTCATCCCGACTGGTTGGCCCATACACTCGCCAACTGCACTAATCCGCTTCCCGAAATCAAAACCCAATTGCCAGATGGCACTCGCGCCCTTCGTCGAGCTACTGGAGTTCTCGAACTCTGCCCTCCGGAAGACCGTCCTAATCCCAACCATGAGGCATTGATCATCTCTGCCGGGGTCCACGGCAATGAAACCGCGCCTATTGAGGTGTTGAACGGTCTGGTGACGGAGTTGCTGAACGGACAATGGGCGCTGGCCTGTCCGGTGCTGCTGATTCTGGGCAATCCGCCAGCGATGGTGTCCGGTGACCGGTTTGTCGATGCGAATATGAACCGGCTGTTTCATGGCGCTCATGGAAAAGATGCTTACCAGGGGTTGCCCGAGGCGGCCCGGGCGCAGTTTCTGGAGGAGGTTTGTCGGCAGTTTGCGACGCTGCATCCCAACAATCTGTTTCACTATGATTTGCATACGGCGATTCGGCCATCCCGGCGGGAGAAGTTTGCGTTGTACCCGTTTGTGACGGGGCGGGAAGCGCCCAAGGCGCAGTGTGATTTTTTGCTGGAGGCCGGGGTTGAGACGTTGCTGCTGCAGCACCGGGAGGGGACGACGTTTTCGTCGTTTTCGTCTTCTGTGCTGAAGGCGGAGAGTTTCACGGTGGAGCTGGGGAAGGTCCGGCCCTTTGGTCAGAATGATCTGAGTCGGTTCACCGGCATTGGCGATGCCCTGCGTCGTCGTATGAGTGGACTACCACCGGTTCCACCCAGGCCGCCTCACGATTACCTGGCCATCTTCGAAGTGGTGCATGAGATCATCAATACTGGCGACAGTTTCCGTTTCCACGTTCCGGATGATGTGTCCAATTTCACCGAGTACGCTCCCGGAACGTTGATCTGGGAGGATGCGGAAACGGAGTATCGGGTGGGGCCTTCGCCGGAGTCGATTGTGTTTCCCAACCGGAATGTGCCGGTGGGGCAGCGGGTCGGGTTGTTGATCAGGCCCCGGCAAACGCTCGGGGCCTGATTCCGCCTGTTGTCTTTTATGCCGGTGCGTTCTCGGGTTCGGCGACCCTGCAGCGGATGACCTTGCTGCAGACCGCGGGTATGACCAGCAGGGTCAGCACGGTGGAGGCCAGCAGGCCGGAGATGATGGCCCAGGCCATGGGCGGCCACAGTGTGGAGCTGGAGAATGCCAGCGGCAGCAGGCCCGCTACGGTGGTCGCGGTGGTCAGCAAGATCGGGCGCGTGCGCTGTTCCACTGCGGTGCGTACCGCCTCACGAATGCCCTCGCCTTTTTCCAGTTGTCGGTCCATCACGTCCAGCAGCACGATGGCGTTGTTCACCACGATGCCCACCAGGGCAATCACCCCAAGCAGTGACTGGAACCCGAACGGCGATCCGGACAGCACCAGGCCGGGGAAGATGCCAACGGTCGCCAGCGGTACGGTCAGCAGGATGATGCCCACGCGGCGGAAGGAATTGAACTGGATCAGCAGGAAGAACAGCAACAGCAAGATGCCGATCGGAGCGGTTGTCAGCAGGGCATTGTTGGCATCGTCGGAGCCTTCCGCGTCACCGCCCATACTCAATCGCGTCCCCGGCGGCAGCGGGTTGTCTTCCAGTGCTGCTTCCAGCCCCTGCAGGGCCTGACTGAAGCTGTATCCGGTCAGCAGGTTGGCGGTGACGGTGTTCATTCGCACGCCATTGCGCAGATAGCGTGCTGCCGGCTCCCAGGACGTTTCCACCGACGTCACTGCCGACAAGGGCACAGCGTCGCCCTGGTCGTTGTAGATGTTGATCGACAACAGGCGTGACAGCGACAGGCCGGTACCTTCCCGGGATCGCAACACCAGGGGGATAGGATCTTCCTCCTGGCGGTACTGCTCTGCGACCACGCCAAAACTCTGGCCATAAAGCCCCTGGGCAACATCAGAACGGTTGATACCGTATCGCGCTGCACTCGCGTCATCCACGTTGATAGCAATGCTGGGTACGCCAATATCCAGATCGTGACGCACGTCCACCGTGCCTTCGACTCGTCGCAAAACCGAAAATACCCGCTCCACGGCTTCCGCTCTGGTGTCATCGTCAGCATGATAAACCCTGACTTCCACCGGTGCGGCGCGGGGCGGCCCCTGCCCCAGGATACCCACGGACAGGTTCAGCTCCGGCAGATGGCTGTTGGCGTATTCGCGGATCCACGGAATCAACTCGGTGGTGTCGGCCAGCGTCGGTGTCGACACCACGATGCGGCCCCGGTTGGGCGCCTGGGGTGAACGTTGCAGGTTGTAATAGAAGCTCGGTCCGGTAAATCCGGTGAAGCGGTGAATCCGCACGGCTTCCGGTCGCTCACGGATGGCCCGCTCAAGGTCGGCGGCCACGGCGGAGGTGCGTTCCTGATCGGTACCTTCCGGCATATAGAGTTCCACAATCACCTGCGGCCGGTCGGCGTTGGGGAAAAACTGCTGCTTCATAAACGGCGTCAACGCCAGGCTGATAAGCACCAGAACCAGGCCCGCCAGCATCAGCTTCCCGGGCATGCGATAGACCAGTCCACCAAGGAACCGGGCCACTCCCACCAGACGTCCCTGCCCTACGGCTTTGCGAGGCTTGAGGAACCGCGCAGCCAGCAATGGCACGGCGGAAATGGCTAACAGATAGCTGACCGACAGCGTCAGCATGATCATCACCGGGACGCCCCGGGTGAAGTCCGCGGTACCACCCTTGGACAATAACAACGGTGCAAAAGCCGCCAGCGTGGTCCCGGTGGAGGCCCCGAGGGGGCCGGCCAGCTCCCGGACCGATTGCCTGAGGGCATCCAGCCGGCGCATACCATTATCCAGATGCCCCTGGATGCTCTCGACGATCACGATGGCGTTGTCGATCAGGATACCGAGGGAGATCACCATGCCAATTACGGCGATCTGATGCAGCACACCACCGCCCAGGTCATACAGGCCAATACTGATCAACGCCACCATCGGCAGGATGGAGGCCACCAGAATCCCCATGCGGATGCCCATGCCGGTAAATACCACGGCAACGATAATAAGCACGGACAACACCAGGCTCCAGGCAAGGTTATCCAGGCGCTGCTCCACCTTGTCGGGCTGGAAAAACATTTCCCGTAACTGGTACGGAGCAAAATCACCACGTATGGCGTCCAGCCGTTCCCTCACCCGCTCACCGAAGCGAATGGCATCGGTGGAGTCTTCTTCCATAATGACGGAAACCAGCACTACCCGCTCACCGTCAAACCAGGTTTCGGGCTGCCGTGGTTCTTCCGGCCCGCGCCATACCTCGGCGGCAGCCGCCAGTGGTACCTGTGAACCGTCCGGAAGTTCGATGGGGGTCGCGCGTATGGCGTCGATATCCGCAAATTCACTGTTGGGCAATACCGACATGCGACGGCCATCCACCACGACAAAGCCGCCGGGAATGGTCTGGTTTCGCCGTGACAGGGTTTCCATAACCCGGGCCGGGGAAATGCCCAGGCGGTACATGGCGGCGTCGTCCAGGGCCAGGGTGATCTGCTCGTCGGCATCCCCCTCCAGTTCAATCCTGGAAACACCGGGGATGTCCGCCAGGTTCCGCTTCAGGCGTTCAGCCACCTTGCTCAGTTCGGTCACCGAGGTGGAGCCGCCCACCGCCAGTACGATGGCGGGGATATCGATCATGCGGTCGTCCAGGGACATCTGCCCGACATCATCGGGGAAGTCGAGCCTGGCCCGGTCCATGGCCTGACGTACCCGGTCCCAGGCCGAGTCGGTGTCGTATATGGTGTCGTTCAGGCGAACCTGGACGATGGCGACCCCGGTTCGCGCGGTGGCCTGGGTGAAGTCCACTTCTTCCACCTGCCGCAACTCATCCGCCAGGGGATTCAGCACCAGGCGTTCCACGGCATCCGCACTGGCGCCCGGATAGTTCACGGTCACCATCCCGGCACGATAGGGAAACGACGGATCTTCCTGCCGGGGCATAGTGCTGTAGGCCGCAATGCCCAACAGGCACAGCATGACCACCACCATGCCCAGCAAACGCTGGCAGTTCAGCAAGCGGGAAGCCATCAGTGCACCTCCACGGCGTCACCATCGGTTATCCGTGTCATACCCGCGTATATAACCTGATCGCCTGGCTCAAGGCCCTCGGCATCCACCACCACGCGTTCGCCGATCACCCGCTGGACACTGATTGGCACGCGGCGCGCAATACCATCCGCCACTCGAAACACACTGGCCCCGCTGGGGGATTTCATGACGGACAACAGGGGAACCGTGGTGGCCACCACCTCGGTCGGTGTGATGCCCACTTCAACCGGTTCTCCCGGCTCCAGGGTATCAGCGGGCAGGCTCACCAGTACCGGGTGCAGCTCGCCCCGCATGCCCCCTGCCTGTGCAATTTCAACAATGGAACCGGTTTCCGGCGCCCGGTTCCGGTCCTGTACCGACCATACCGGTAACAGTTGCCCCAGGCTGACGTGGCTCAGCATGTAGGCCGGCACCCGGACCTCAACTTCCCGCCCTTTGGGGGAAGACAGCCTGATCACTGGCTGGCCGGCAGCTACAAACTCATCCCGCTCAACCAGCACCGCTTCCACCCGACCGTTAAACGGCGCCTTCAGCACACTTTCTTCCAGTAACCGCGACGCCTCCGCCAGAGAAGCGCGGGCGGTCGCGACACTGGCCCGCAAGCCATCACGGCGGGCAGCGAGCTGCTCAAGGGTCTGTTCGGAAACCACACCCCGTTCGTGCAACCGACTGGAGCGCTCCCACTCCCGTTTGGCCTGGTCATACTGGGTATTCAGTTCGTCCAGCCGGGCCCGGGCCGAATCACGGGCCGGCTCCAGGGCCGGGTTATACACCCGCGCCAGCAAATCACCCTCGGAGACTTCCTGCCCCAGCTCCACATCGCGCTCACGCAGGGTTCCGCTCACCTGGAATGTCAGGGTGGCTCTCTGGGTGGCACGGATAATCCCGGAAAACCTCAGTGGAATTCCCTCGGTCTGGCCGCCCGCCACTTCCGCCGTTCGAACGGAGACAGCCTGAACAGCGCTCCCGGGTGAAGTTTCCTGGGATTTGCAGCCCGCCATGATCAGCACGACGGCCGCAATCAGAAAAGGTTTGATGATGATTCTATTCGGATTCATGGCCGGCCCTTCCTTCCGTGTTTGTAATGTTTGTCTGCCCCGGAATCCCTGCAAGCAATCGTTGCTAAAAGACATAATGTCATTCTTTGACAAATTGTCAATAATCAGTTTTTATCTGTCATAAGGTATGATGACAGTGCAGTTTCCACCGACCGGACACGAGAATGAGCGAGAAGTTGAAAACACGCAGGGAGCGGGAAAAGCAGGCCCGTTACGACGCCATCCTGGATGCCGCTGAGCTGGTATTCTCGGAAAAAGGTTACGACCGCACATCCATGGACGACATCGCCCGCACTGCCAGCCTGAGCCGGGCGTTGCTGTACGTGTACTTCAAGGACAAGGCGGCAATCCAGCGCAGCATCATATTGCGTGCAGGGGAAAGTCTGTGCCGCCGTTTCGAGCAAGCGCGGGATACCGCCACCACGGGCCTGGCACAGATCACTGCAATGGGTGAGGCCTACTACCAGTTTTACCTGGAAGAACCGGATTATTTTTCAGCACTGACCAAGGCCTCCACCGCCATGACAGAGGCCGATGAACAACAAGCCATGGACATGATGTGCTCGGAATCCGGGTTGATGGAGCTTATGGAAGGGGCCATCCGCCTGGGTCTGGAGGATGGCACCCTGAATCGCGACCGGATTCACAATCCCGAGCAAACCGCACTGTACCTTCGCGGCGCCCTCCATGGCGTGATCCTGTTGTGTCAGAGTGAAATGGCGGAACGGGAAGGCGACGAATCCCCGCACGCGCCTACGGATTTCTCCGCAGACGCACTGATTCGTCACACGATGGACATGCTGACTTCTTCTATTGCCTCTTAAGAATATTGTCGGATTAGCCGCAGGCGTAATCCGACAAAACAACTCAAATCTGAAAGTCGTAGATGGACCCCAGCCCCAGAATACCGGTCAGTTCGTCCAGGGCCTTGCGGACTTCATCCAGCAGCATCGGGTCCGCCAGATCTTCCGTCGCCAGCTCTTCACGGTAATGGGCTTCGACCCAACTGGTCAGGCGCTCATACAGAGCATCGTTCATCAACACGCCGTGATGCATGGCTTTCAGTTCGTCGTCGTTCAGCGCAACTCGCAAACGCAGGCACGCCGGGCCGCCACCGTTGCGCATGGACTGTTTGACGTCAAACACCTCCACCGAGGTGATCGGGCCATCGCCTTTTATCAGGTCATCCAGATAACGGCTGACAGACGGCACCTCACGGCACTCTCCCGGAACCGCCAGCAACATGCCGTCGGCGGTATTCAGCAACTGGCTGTTGAACAGGTACGATTTCACCGCATCCTCAATGGGCACTTCGGTGCTGCTGACGCGTACTGCCTGCAATTCGGCGCCGGTTAACCGGCTCTGGATATCCGCCAGCACCTGCTCTTCCTCCAGAAAGGCCATTTCGTGGTAGAACAGGGTGTTGGCGTTGCCCACGGCAATCACATCGTTATGGAACACGCCGGCATCAATCGCCGCCGGATTCTGCTGCGCAAAGACCACGTGGCTATCATTCAGGCCGTGCAGGCGGGCAATAGCCCGGGAGGCCTCCAGGGATTGCCGCGCTGGGTACTTCACCGGCGCCGGAGCCTGTTCGTTGAACGCCACCTGACCGTAGACGAACAATTCTACGCCCGGCTCACCGTAACGGCTGCACAGACGGGTATGGTTGGCCGCTCCTTCATCGCCAAAGTGGCTGACCGAAGGCAGGGCCGGATGATGGGCAAACCAGGCTTCGTCAGCAAAAATGGATTTCAGTACCCTGCCGGTCACCACATGCTCGATGGAACGGTGGAACTTGGCACTCAGGTTGGCCGGCGTGAAGTGCACCCGATGGTCGGAGGTATCGGCGCTGGGTGACACGGTGGCCGCGTTGGCGGTCCACATCGCCGACGCAGACGATGCCGCAGCCAGAATTGAGGGATTCTCCCTGGCAACAGCTTCCAGCACGGCCTTATCTGATCCGGTGAACCCCAGTGCCTTCAGGGTGGGAATGTGGGGCCGCTCGTGGGGAGGCAAAACGCCCTGAACGTACCCCCGGTCCGCCAGCCGCTTCATTTTGGCCAGGCCCTGAAGCGCTGCCTCTTTGGGGTTGGACGCAGCATTCACATTAGACTTGGATGCCACGTTACCCCAGGACAAGCCGGCGTAATTGTGAGTGGGGCCAACCAGACCATCGAAATTGGCTTCTACCGCGTGCTTGGGCATGTGTCAGTCCATCAATCGTTGATTAATCAAAGCTCAACCCGGGCGCCAGGCTGTCCGGTACCTCACTCTTCTTCGCTTCCAGCGAGGCCATGGGCCACGCGCAGTAATCCGCCGCGTAATAGGCGCTGGGGCGATGGTTGCCGCTGGCGCCCACACCTCCGAAAGGCGCCGCGCTGCTGGCGCCGGTCAGCGGGCGGTTCCAGTTGACGATACCGGCCCGCACTTCATCCGCTAACCGCTCATAGAGTTTGCGATCGTCGGTGAGAATACCGGCGGACAGGCCGTAACGGGTATTGTTGGCCAGCTCCAGTGCCTCGTCAAAACTCTTGTAACGATAGACCGTCAACAACGGACCGAAAAACTCCTCGTCACTCACGTCCAGGCCAGTCGCATCCAGGATACCAGGAGACAACAGGCCGGTATCAGGCTTGAGCTGCTTCATCTCCAGTAGAGAACGGGCGCCTTTTTCAATCATGTTGCCCTGTGCCGCCAACAGTTTCTCAGCCGCTTCGGCGGAGATGACGGAACCCATGAACGGCTGCGGTTCGGCATCAAATTCACCCACCTGAATACGGGCGGCGACTTCCGTCAATCGCTCAATAAAGCGATCCCCTTTTGTACCCTTGGGAACCAGCAAGCGACGGGCGCAGGTACAACGCTGCCCCGCCGACAGGAACGCGGACTGCAAAGCATGATGAACAGCACCGTCCATGTCAGCCACATCCTGAACAATCAGTGGGTTGTTGCCCCCCATCTCCAGGGCCAGGATTTTCTCCGGCTGACCTCCGAACTGCTCGTGCAGCAAATGGCCAACCGTGGAACTACCGGTAAAGAACAGGCCATCTATGCCCGGGTGACTGGCCAGAGACTTACCGGTTGCCGCTGCGCCCTGCACCAGATTGATTACTCCGTCCGGCGCGCCTGCGCGCTCCCACATTTTCACCGTAAACTCAGCCACCCCCGGGGTTAACTCGCTGGGCTTGAAGACAACGGTGTTACCGGCCAGCAGGGCAGGCACAATATGGCCATTGGGCAGGTGCCCGGGGAAATTGTAGGGGCCGAAAACCGCCACCACGCCATGGGGCCGATGACGCAACACCGCCTGACCGCCGGCCACTTCGGACTCCGAATGGCCGGTGCGCTCATTGTAAGCTTTCACGGAAATGCCGATCTTGCCGATCATCGCCGCTACTTCCGTGCGGGACTCCCACAGCGGTTTGCCGGTTTCCTGGCCGATCAGGTGAGCCAGTTCTTCCTTGTGCTCCTCCAGCTTCTCTCCGAATGCTTCCACCAGAGCCTTGCGTTCAACGAACGACTTGCGGCGCCACTTTACAAAGGCATTGCGAGCCTCGCGAATGGCTGCATCCACATCCTCCAGGCTGGCGCTTCCACCCTCCCATACGGTGTCCCCGGTAACTGGCTGGATCGACTCGAACTGACGGCCGTGGCCTTGCAGCCATAACCCATCAATAAACAATTCACCTGTCAGGTTTGCCATAACGTGCACCTCCCGGTACTTGAATCTTGAATGTGCTGTCTTTTAACGGGGCGAGACGAACCTGATCTCCGGATTCCACCAGCAGGATGTCCGCAACCTCTCGGGACAAAGTGACAGTATCGGGTCCGATACACTCCGCGGGTATGGTGGTTACCCGAAAGTCCCGGAACGAGACGTTGGACACCATTACCCGCCCTGACTCCGCCACATCCAGGTCCATTGGCTTATGGCTGATCAGCACGTGCCGGCTCACAGTCTCCCTGACGGTGCGGATGTTATGGACGAAGGCCTCCACCACGGGCCCGCCATCGAAAATATCCACCAGGCCGTTAAAGTTGAACCCTTCCGCCTGCAACATTTTCAGGGCCGGCGCAGTGTTGTCGTGAACCCGACCCACCACGGCACGGGCCGCGTCCGGCAGCATCGGTAGGTAAATCGGGTACTTCGGCATCAGCTCCGCGATAAAGGATTTGTTGCCCAGCCCCGACAACATGTCCGCCTCGCTGAACTCCATATCAAAAAACTGGCTGCCCAGGGCATCCCACAGTGGGCTACGCCCCTGCTTGTCCGACACGCCACGCATTTCCGCAAACACCTTTTCCGAAAAATGCTTGTGGAAGCTGTCCAGGTACATGAAGCGACAGCGCGACAACAGCAGCCCATTCCCGCCGCCCCGGTGGCTGTCGGACAGCAACAACGAACAGATTTCAGTGGTGTCGGTCATGTCATTGGAAAGATGCAGCGTGGGTGTGCGCACGTGCACCCCCATCTCCCGCGAGGCGTTGACCGTCACGCTAAGCCGGTAGTTATAGAACACCTCATCCAGTCCCACCCGGGCCTGGATGCCGCTGATACCGACACAGCGCCCGATCTCGGTGTCCTCCAGGGCGAACAGGTACAGGCCCGCTTCGGGGGCACACCGCTGGTTAAAGGTTTCCCTGGCGTGGTTAATCTTGCGCTCGAGCAACGCCCTGTCGGCAGGCAGGGTAGTTAACCCCTTTCCCGCGTTCTGGGCCATGTCGTACAACGCATCCAGATCGGATTCCTGCAACGGACGGATTACCAGCATGGACGCCTCCCTGAACGTGTGAACTTCCGGATGGTCATAGCGGTGCAATCCTCACGTCATCGCCGGAGCTGCACTCCAGGTTTTTCCAGGTTTTCACCGGCACCCTGATTTCCTTCCTGAGGGTTTCCCCGACCGGCGTCAAGGTGCAGCGGAACGTGCCCCCGCGCCCTGCGGAAATCAGACAGGTATCGCCCTCATCATCGTGGTTGGCATGGAGCACGGCGCGATGGCTGGTGACCACAGTTCTGAGGCTGTCCGTACGGGCCTCAAGCACCGGGCCGGCATCGAAGATATCCACGTAGCAACCAGCACTGAAGCCTTCATGCTGCAGCAGCTCGTAGGTAGGCCTGGTGAGTTCATGGGGTTGGCCGAGCGCTTCCTGAGCGGCACTGGACAGCAGGGTGACGTAGACCGGGTTCGGCGGCATCAGCTCCGCAATAAAGGTCTTGCTGAGCAGGCCTGAGTGCTGGTCCGCGGTTTCAAAATCCATGTTGAAGAAATGCCGACCGAGACTGTCCCAGAACGGCACTTCTCCGCTGCTGGTCTGGACACCCTGGATTTCCACCACCATGCGACCGCTGAACCACTCCCGGTGCTCGGCGATAAACATCAGGCGGGCACGGGACAGCAGCTCGAAGGCCTCGGTGCCTCTCAGCGTGGGATCGATGGCGAACGCACACAGCAGTGAGGCGTCCGTCAACGCGTGGGACGGGTACAGCACTTCGACCCGCCGGGAAACCCCCAGTTCGTGGGACGCGTGAATCAGCGCATCCCGGCGGTAGTTGTAGAAAGGCTGACCATTACCGGCTCTGGCATCGATACCGGCCACGCCATGAATTCTGCCGGTGTCAGTGTTCTGAAGCACAAACAGAAAGCGCGCGGACTCGCCAGATCCGCTTTTTCCAGCGAAGGAGCGAACGGAGTGTTCAATCTTGGCCGCTAACGCGTCTTCCTGTTTTGGCAGGGTCGACGAAAGCCTGGCCCCCTGCTTGCCGGAGATGCCCAGTACACCTTGCAGGTCATCCATTTTAACCGGACGGACCAACCACATAAGGCCTCCCTTGTTGATAGCTGACTGTTATGGGGGCGGTGTTATTTATCGGTCTTGGTCACCTTCTTTACGGCCGCCTCAAATCGCGCCAGGGCATCCTCGATATCAGATTCCGGAATGATCAGGGACGGCGCCAGCCGAACCACATTGGCGCCGGCAATCAGCACCATCACACCTTCGTCCAGACCCGCGTTCAGAAACTCCTTGGCCTTGCCCTGCCACTTCTCGGTGAGAACGCAGCCCAGCAACAAACCGGCCCCGCGAACTTCGCTGAACACGCCATAACGCTCGCCAATTTCCATCATGCCTTTACGCAAGTGCTCGGAGCGGGCTTTGACGCCTTTGAGAATCTCCGGCTGGCTGACGGTGTCGATGACCTTCTGGGCAACGGCACAGGCAAGTGCATTGCCGCCGTAGGTGCTGCCATGGGTGCCGACACCCAGGCTCGCGGCCACTTTGGCGGTGGTCAGCATCGCCGCCACCGGGAACCCGCCGCCCAGGCCCTTGGCGCTGGACAGGATATCGGGAATCACGTCATACATTTCATAGGCATAGAGGTAACCGGTACGGCCGACACCACTCTGCACTTCATCGAATACCAGCAGGGCATCGTTCTCGTCACAGAGCTGGCGCAGGCCTTTCAGGAACTCGGGGTCTGCAGGCATAACACCACCCTCACCCTGGATCGGCTCCACCACGATGGCGCAGGTTTTCTCTTTGGAGATCAGCTCGCGGACCGATTCCAGATCATTAAACGTGGCATGCTGAATACCACCGGGTGCCGGCTCGAATCCTTCCCGGTATTTCGGCTGACCACCCACGCTGACCGTAAATAGGGTGCGGCCATGGAAGGAACTGGTGAAAGAGATGATCTCGTTCTTTTCAGGACCGAAATGTTCCCAGGCATAACGACGGGCGAGCTTGAACGCAGCCTCGTTGGCCTCCCCGCCGGAATTGGCGAAAAACACCCGCTCGGCAAAGGTCAGATCACACAGGGTTTTGGCCAGGCGAAGAGCGGGCTCGTTGGTCATGACGTTGGACAGGTGCCAGAGCTTCTCGGCCTGATCCGTCAATGCACCCACCAGCCCGGGGTGGGAATGGCCAAGGCAGGTCACAGCAATGCCGCCCTGAAGATCCACGAATTCACGGCCTTCCTGATCCCAGATACGGGAGCCTTCCCCGCGCACCGGAATAATCGAGCCGGGAGCGTAATTGGGTACCATGACTTCATCAAACAGTTCGCGACTGACGGGTTCTCTGTTCATCGGGTCGGGTTCTCTCTAAAACGGTTCAAAGATAGAAAGCTGTATTTATCATACGCCACTCAGGGCATGAGCACATCCGCCCGGGCAACACCTGACTGTTACCTACTCCTCTCCCACGTGTCAGAAAATAATATCAATTCCGGCGATCCGATCACGATCCGTGACTTCCAACTGACGCCCCCGACATCAGGGGAAGCGAGCGTTATAGCACTCAGATCAGTACTTTTGGAGGTCATAATGCAACGTTACTCTGAACTGCGAATCGCAGATGCCTGTAAAGCAACGAATTACGTGTATAGACATTCGTCTAATTAATGACCAAATTTATTTGAAATGTCACAGATTCGTAACTACTTTGAAGTGGGTCCAACAAAAATAATGTGTGGAGACAACAACGATGCAAAGCAACAAACTGAGAATGGCAATTCGTGCAACGGCAGCAGCAGCGGTATTGGGGGTAGCTGGACAAGCCGGAGCAGTCAGCTTCAACGCTGGCGACTACGAAATGAGCGTATACGGCTACGGTCGTCTTAACGCTTCCTACGACATTGACAGCGATCAGTCACTGAGCACGCGTTCCGGCTCTTATGATGGCCTCGCAAATAACGACGACGCTGCAGACGGCCATTTCGGCGCCGACGCCTTCCAGAGCCGTATCGGCGTTACTACCATGACGCCTCAGGGTGTCAAGATTAACGTTGAAGGCGACTTCCGCGGCAGCGGTGGCGGTTCACTGCGCCTTCGTCACGCCTATGGTGAGTACAACGGCGTGCTGATGGGTCAGACCTGGTCCAACTTCGGCAGCTTCGTTGGTAACACCTCAACCCTGGACTTCGACTCCCTGCCCGGCCTCGCCGGCTTCCAGGCTCGTAGCGCCCAGGCACGTTACACCTCAGGTCCACTTTCTATCTCCCTGGAAGATCCAAATGCATCTATTCTGGGCGTAGCAGAAGTGGAAGAGCAGCAAATAGTCGGCGGCGTGATTACCGATGTTGGGACCGGCGAGTTTGAAGGTACCGCATTGGACAATACCAAGGATTCAATGCCTGCACTGACGGCCCGCCTTGAGGACTCTGCTGGAGGACTATCCTACTCAGCAGCTGTACTGGCCCATCAGGTTGGCTACGATGACGGCGACAATGACGAAAGCAGTGTCGGCTTCGCAACCTTTGTAGCTGCTAAAATGGCACTGACCGACATGATCACCATTCAAGGCACACTCAGCTATTCTGACGGCGCAAATAGTTACCTGTACCGTTCAGGCGAGAACTTTGGTGCAGAAAGCGCCTACGTAGACGGAGATGGTGACGTAGAGACTATCTCCGGTTACGGCGGTTCTGTTGGTGCTGGCTTCAACCTTGGCGGCGGTCGCAGCGTTAATATTGGCTACGGCATTGTCGAAGTCGATTGGGATGATGCAGAAGATGATCTCGGTTCAGCCATTGTTGCTGGCAAAAGCGAAACCAACTCAGCCGTTATGGCCAACTACCAGTGGACTCCGGTACAGAACGTCATGATGGGCGTTGAATACCAGTTCCTGCAGCGTGAAAACGTCAACGGCGACGACGGCGATGCCAACCGCCTCCTGTTCGCTGCCCAGTACAACTTCTAAGTTCCTTTAGAAGTTAACTCAGGAGAAACCCCGGCCCAGCGCCGGGGTTTCTTTTGGGCGCCCCATCCAGGATCAACCGCACCAAACCGCAGCATCCCCCGCAGCCCTTCCTTCAGCGATAAACCCAATTTTCCCTTCTATTCAGCAGCCTGCAAGCACTCTTGTCTTTTGGCATATCTGATGCAAGTACATCTATTGAAGTCAGAGTGACGGACCACACTCCGCCACTGTTTTAATCCAACAGAGGTGACACCATGAAAACATCAACCGACTACAGCCTGCTCTTCGAACTGACCCACCCCTTCGAAGCCGCCGTCATACAGGATCTCCGCGACTACTTCGAAGGAATGTACTTCGCAAATTAAAAGGACTCCCCTCCCAAGGTCTTCAGGGTGTGGGTGGGGGTGTCTGGCAAAAAACACCGCCTGTCTGAGCGCAGCGAGTTCAAGCGGAGTTTTTTGCCAGACACCCCACCCGCGCCCTACCACCAAAGAAAGGCTTACTCCCCGGCCCGCAACCGAGTCCGAACCCCACGCGAAGCCATCACCCCAATCACCTCCATCAAAGAAAGCACCCCCCGATCATGGGTACGCGGCGCCTTGCCCTTCCCCATACGGCCAAGCTGCCGGGTATACCAACTCACTTCCATCAACGCCATATCGTCAATCAAACGAATACCCGTCCTGATCGGCTTCACCGCACTGGTAAACGACTCACCAGCCATAATCCGCTTCGGACAATCCGGCTCCACCGCCAGCGGACGCGCGATACCCACCAGGTCCGTAGCACCAGAGGCAATGGCATCCGCCATCCCCGTTTCCGTACGGAACCCACCGGTCACCATCAACGGAACATCCACCCGCTCTCGCACCTTCTCGGCAAACTCCAGGAAATACGCCTCCCGCGCCAACGTGCTCTCTTTCACCTCACCGCCTTCAGCGCCCTTGGCCATCGCCGGATTCTCATAATTCCCCCCGGAGATCTCCACCAGATCAATCCCCTGATCCGCCAGCACCTCAATCACCGCCAGGGATTCTTCCTCGGTAAAACCACCCCGCTGGAAATCCGCCGAATTCAGCTTAATGCCCACATTAAAGCCTTCCCCGGTCACCTCCCGAATCGCCTTATACACTTCCAGCACAAAGCGCATCCGCTTCTCAGCCGAGCCACCCCACTCATCCGTCCGCTGATTGTGATGAGGCGACAAAAACTGACTCACCAGATACCCATGGGCACCGTGAATCTGCACCCCACTGAAACCCGCCTTCTCCGCAATCGCCGCACTTTTCGCGAAGCGCCGGATAATGTCCTCAATCTCCGGCCCGGTCAGCGCCCTGGGGGTTGCAAACATACTCCGCATTTCTTTGCGAAACGGCACAGCACTGGGAGACACCGGATCCCGGTTCAGCATCTTCGGACTCTGCTTGCCCGGATGGTTCAGCTGCATCCAGATCTGATTACCCCCAACCTTCCCGGCCTCCGCCCAGGCCTTCAGCAACGCCAGATCCCGCTCATCCTCCAGCACCACATTCTGCGGCTCGCCAATGTGCCGGCGGTCCACCATCACGTTTCCGGTAATCGACAGCCCGGTACCGCCCTCGGCCCAGGTGCGATACAGCGTTACCAGATCCTGGGTGACCCGGTTATCAATGGTGCCCAGGGTCTCGCTCATGGCGGACTTGGCAAAGCGATTGGGAATAACGGAGCCGTTCTTGAGGGTAAGCGGCTGGGATAGCGTTTCGGCGGGATTCATCAGGAGCCTCTATCGTTAGGATTCGGGTTACGTAGAGACGATGTTGGGCAGTAAAGAAACTAAGGGCATTGGCCCCTGCGACGGAACAAGATTGGTAAAGACGGCACATTAACGCGGACTACTGAGAGCCAGAACGACGAAGGCCGGTATACCTGTTCAGAACTGTTGAGGGCCAAATGCAGAACTCTGGGAGCCAGGCCTTGAAATAACTCATGGCGAAAACGAGAGAGGCGGGTAATACGCTTCAGGACTGTTGAGAGCCATGGACGGCCCGAAACAAGCGCACATGGATGTGCTCGTAGCGTGTCCTGAAGCGTATTACCCGCCTCTCGCCGCCCCACAACTCACAGGCTGGGGGCGGATCTCACTGCTTTCAAAGCAACAGGGACCGAATATCCCCAAGAAGCTGACTCAGCAGCGTCGTGAACCGCGCCGCGTCTGCCCCGTTCACCGCACGGTGATCGTAGGACAGCGACAGCGGCAACATCAGCCGCGGCTGGAAATCCTTGCCATCCCAGACCGGCTTCATCGCCGCCTTGGACACCCCAAGAATCGCCACCTCCGGCGTATTCACAATCGGCGTAAACGCCGTGCCACCGATACCACCCAGACTGGTAATGGTAAAGCAGGCACCCTGCATCTCCGCCGGCTTCAGCTGCTTGTCCCGGGCCTTCTGGGCCAGATCCGCACTTTCCGCGGCCAGCTCCCAGAGCCCCTTCTTGTCCACATCGCGGATTACCGGCACCATCAGCCCGTGAGGCGTATCCACCGCAATCCCGATGTGAATGTACTGCTTGCGGATAACCTCCTTGCGCTCCATGTCCAGCGACACATTGAACTGCGGCAGCTCCGCCAGCGCCGTGGCACAGGCCTTCAGCAGGAACGGAAGCGGCGTCATCTTCACACCCTTCTTCTCGCCGGCCGCTTTCTGCGCCTTGCGGAAGTCTTCCATGTCAGTGATGTCCGCATCCTCGAACTGGGTGACATGGGGCACGTTCAGCCAGCTACGCTGCATGTTGTTGGCCGTAGCGAACATCACGCGCGACATGGATTCACGCTCGATGTCACCGAACTGGCTGAAGTCCGGCAGTTTCACGCCGGGAATGCCGGCACCACCGCCGCCTGCCACCGTGCTGCCCTGCTGCGTCTGCTGCAGCTGGCTCTTCACATAGGCCTGCACGTCATCTTTCAGGATGCGTTTTTTCGGGCCAGAACCCTTGATGCGGGTCAGGTCCGCGCCGAATTCGCGGGCCAGCTTGCGCACCGCCGGGCCGGCGTGAACCTTGGCGCCGGGTGTGGGCGGCTCGTAAGTCGCAGAAGCCGGCTCAGACTTCGGTTCCTCACTCTTGCCTTTCGACCCGGCTTTGCTTTCCTGCTTGTCGCCGCCGGAAGACTCTGCCGGTTCAGAAGACGCTTCCTCCTCGCCGCCCTCTTCACTGCCTTCTTCCACAACGGTCATTTCGACCAGGTCATTGCCTTCGGAAAGCTTGTCGCCTTCCTTCACCAGAATCTTCCCGATCTTGCCGGCAAAGGGAGACGGGATCTCCATAGTGGCCTTGTCAGACTCCACGGTAACCAGCGGATCATCCGCCTCAACCTCGTCGCCCTCGCTGACGTTGATCTCGATCACCGGTACGTTATCGAAGCCATCCAGAGCCGGAACCTGAACGGTCTCCTTGCGGGAACCGCCGGATTTCTTCGGTGCCGGCTTTTTCTCTTCAGCTTTGTCTTCCGACTTGGATTCGGCTTTTTCGTCCTTGCCGGAGCTGGCTTCTTCACCTGCGTCTTTATCGTCATCCGAACCACCGGCGTCGCCGCTGGCTTCCATCATGCCGACAACGTCGCCTTCCTTGACCTTGTCACCCACTTTGACGGTGATTTTGGTGATCTTGCCGGCACCGGGCGACGGCAATTCAACAGACGCCTTGTCAGACTCTACCGTCAGTATCGGATCTTCTTCCTCAACCGAATCCCCCTGGCTGACGAGAACTTCAATAACCTCGACCTCGTCTGCACCGCCGAGATCCGGAACCTTGATTTCCTGTTCACTCATGGCGGTCTCCTTAGCTCAGCACCGGGTTCGTTTTGTTGCGATCGATTCCGTACTTGCGCATGGCTTCGAGAACCACGTCCTCCTTGATCTCACCATCCCGTGCCAGAGCCGACAGCGCGGTAACCGCCACGTAATAGCGATCCACTTCGAAGTGACTCCGCAGTTTCTCGCGGGTGTCGCTGCGACCAAAACCGTCGGTACCCAGGGTCAGGTAGGTTTTGGGAATATAGGCACGCACCTGCTCGGACAACAGTTTGATGTAATCCGTGGACGACACCACCGGCCCCTGCTGTTTCTCCAGGCACTGGGTGATGTAGGCCTTCTTGGGCGTGTCATCCGGGTGCAGGCGGTTCCAGCGCTCAATGTGCAGACCGTCGCGGGCCAGTTCGTTAAAGCTGGTCACGCTCCAGACATCGCTGGCTACGCCAAAGTCTTCCTTCAGCAGTTCAGCAGCGGCACGCACCTCGTTGAGAATGGCGCCTGAGCCCAGCAACTGAACCCGCGGGGTTTTCTTGCGCCCTTTGGTTTCAACGGAATCCAGCAGGTACATACCTTTGATGATCCCGTCTTCCACCTTCTTGCCTTTCGGCATGGCCGGCTGTTCGTAGTTTTCGTTCTCGATGGTCAGGTAGTAGAAGACATTCTGGTTGTCCTCAAACATCTCCTTGATGCCATGCTGGATAACCACGGCCATCTCGTACCCGTAGGCCGGGTCGTAAGCCTTACAGCTGGGAATGGTCTGCGCCAGGATGTGGCTGTGGCCGTCCTGATGCTGCAGGCCTTCACCGTTGAGCGTGGTGCGCCCGGCGGTACCACCAACCAGGAAGCCACGGGCCTGAATATCGCCAGACGCCCAGGCCAGATCGCCCACACGCTGGAAGCCGAACATGGAGTAGAAGATGTAGAACGGCACCAGCGGGAAGTTGTTGGTGCTGTAGGAGGTCGCTGCCGCCATCCAGGCCGCCATGGAACCATCCTCGTTGATCCCCTCTTCAAGGATCTGACCTTTCTTGTCTTCCTTGTAGTACATGATCTGGTCACGATCTTCCGGCACATACTTCTGGCCTTCCGACGTGTAGATACCCAACTGGCGGAACATGCCTTCCATACCAAAGGTGCGGGCTTCGTCCGGCACAATCGGGACCACCCGCTTGCCAATGCGCTTGTCCTTGGTCAGGGCCGTCAGCAGGCGCACAAAGGCCATGGTGGTGGAGATTTCGCGGCCATTGGAACCATCCAGCAATGCCTTGAAGGTGTCCAGCGGCGGCGTCTGCAGTGGCTGGCAGTCCTTGCGGCGCTTGGGATAGAAACCACCCAGTTCCTGTCGGCGCTTGTTCATGTAGACAATTTCCGGGCTGTCCGGCGCCGGACGATAGTACGGCACTTCCTTGAGCTCTTCGTCCTTAAGCGGCACGGCAAACCGATCACGGAAGGCCTTGAGCTGCTCGATATCGAGCTTTTTCAGGGAGTGCGCGGTGTTCTGTGCCTCACCGGCGGAACCGAAACCATAACCTTTGATGGTATGGGCGAGGATCACCGTGGGCCGTCCGCCATTGTTGTGAATGGCGTGATGGTAGGCCGCGTATACCTTATAGGGATCGTGGCCACCGCGGTTGAGCTTGTTGATGTCCTCGTCGGTGAGGTTTTCCACCAGCTTGGACAGCTCCGGGTACTTACCAAAGAAGTGTTTGCGGGTATAGGCCGGACCGTTGCTCTTGAAGTTCTGCAGGTCACCGTCCACGGCTTCATCCATCACCCGCTGCATCAGGCCGTCCTCGTCCTTCTCGAACAACGGATCCCACATACGACCCCAGACCACTTTCAGCACGTTCCAGCCAGCACCACGGAACACGCCTTCCAGCTCCTGGATAATCTTGCCGTTGCCTCGCACCGGACCGTCCAGACGCTGCAGGTTGCAGTTAACAACAAATATCAGGTTGCTCAGGTTCTCACGGCCGGCCATGGAAATGGAGCCCAGGGTTTCCGGCTCGTCGCACTCGCCGTCACCGATAAAGCACCACACCTTGCGGTCGCCCATATCGATCAGCTCGCGGCTGTGCAGGTACTTCATCACGTGGGCCTGGTAGATGGCCTGGATCGGGCCAAGGCCCATGGATACCGTGGGGAACTGCCAGTAATCCGGCATCAGCCAGGGGTGCGGGTAGGAGGACAAGCCATTGCCATCCACTTCTTCCCGATACTTGTCCAGCTGTGCTTCGTCAAAGCGGCCTTCCAGGTAGGAACGGGCGTAAATACCCGGCGCCGAATGCCCCTGGAAATACACCAGGTCCGACTCCCGTTTTTCATCACCGCCGTGGAAGAAGTAGTTAAAGCCGACATCGTACAGCGTGGCCGCCGAGGAGAAAGAGGACACATGCCCGCCCAGCTCACCCGGGCGCTGATTGGCTCGAAGCACCATGGCCATGGCATTCCAGCGGATCAGTGAGCGAATACGGCGCTCCATAAACAGATCCCCAGGCATGCGAACTTCCTGGGTTACGGGGATGGAGTTACGGAATGGCGTGGTGATCGAATACGGTAGCTCGGTGCCGTCGCGGCTGGCTCGTTCGGAGAGCCTTTCCAGAATATACTTGGCGCGGTCCACGCCTTCCTGTTCAATAAGAGATTCCAGTGCATCAAGCCATTCACTGGTCTCGATGGGATCATCGTCCTGGTACATCAAACCCTCCCCTTGGCATCAAAAAGGCCGCTCGGGCCACGATCAGCGGCCTGGCGCCTGCGGTGTTATTCGCTGCGGTGTATTGCAGAACCTGTTGTTTTGGTTATTTCCGCCTGACTAGTGTCATCAAGCATAGAACAGCTTGGCCAACTTTACTGCCCGGACGCCTTTGTATTAGCGGCTTTTGGCCAAAAGGTATGAGCCCGGCCTGAAACTGCTCAGATCTCGCTC
Source organism: Marinobacter sp. DUT-3 (assembly GCF_050379435.1). Lineage (NCBI taxonomy): Bacteria > Pseudomonadati > Pseudomonadota > Gammaproteobacteria > Pseudomonadales > Marinobacteraceae > Marinobacter > Marinobacter sp. DUT-3. The sequence continues at coordinate 4,113 of NZ_JBNRMG010000014.1, read as the reverse complement.
GTCATTATGTAGTTTTTTTACTACAAAACCAGATAGACATGCAACATTAAAGGCTATTTAAGGATTACCAAAACCTTTTCTTGCGATTACTTACGTAATAATGACGGGTTTTCGAGCATCAAACAACCAAGTCTAGACCAAGGTCGTAGTATTCCTATCAGGGGCAACCTATCCTTATCACGCTAAAAGAATTACCAGCCTGACATTAATGACTTTTCGCCTCACTTCGATGACTTTCCACGAATTTCCCAGAAATTACTTAACAATCCCCGCCATTAGGCCAGGATTTTTTAATTAGACCTGAAAATAAATATCGATTTATGTATACTTGCCTGCCCGTTTTTTAACCAGAGGAGCGTTGGCAACGCCCATCCTCCTGACATTGGCATTCAACCAGAGGGCGATCTATGAACTCCATCGTCACGTTCCCGAACCGCATCCCGACTGCCGAGTTCGAAGAGCGGCGCTTCAAGGTCTATACAGACCGCCAGCTCGACAAGATTGAGGTTATCCAGAATCTCCCTGAAGACACCCTGTTCGAGATGAAGGTCGTCGCCAGCGTACTGCCGTTCCGGGTCAACGAGTATGTAATCAACGAACTGATCAACTGGGACAAGGTACCTAACGATCCGATCTATCAACTTGTCTTCCCGCAAAAAGGCATGTTGAAGGACGAACATTTCGAACGTATGGCAAAGATGCACCGGGAAGGTGCCGACAAGAAAGAAATTCAGGCCGTTGCCAAGGAAATCCGTGACGAGCTGAACCCGCATCCCGCCGGCCAGATGGAAATGAACATGCCGGAGCTGGATGGCGAGGTTCTGGACGGCGTACAGCACAAGTACCGTGAAACCGTTTTGTTCTTCCCGGCCCAGGGGCAGACCTGCCACTCCTACTGCACCTTCTGCTTCCGCTGGGCGCAGTTCGTCGGTGACAAGGACCTGAAAATGTCCAGCACGGAAGCCGAGAAACTGCACGGCTACCTGCAGGAGCATACCGAGGTCACTGACCTACTGGTCACCGGCGGCGATCCCATGGTGATGAAGACCAAAAGCCTGGTGCAATATCTGGAGCCGCTGCTGCAGCCGGAATTCGACCACATCCAGACCATCCGCATCGGTACCAAGGCCCTGACTTTCTGGCCGTATCGCTTCGTGACCGACAAGGACGCGGATGAGCTGATCGACCTGTTTGCCCGCCTGGTCGACGCCGGCAAGCACGTGGCGATCATGGCGCACTACAACCACTGGCAGGAAATCACCACCGACATCGCCGAAGAAGCGATCCGTCGCATCCGTGCCACTGGCGCCGAAATTCGCGCCCAGGGCCCGCTGATCAAGCACGTGAATGACGATGCCGAGGCGTGGGCCAAGCTGTGGAAGAAAGAAGTGCAGCTGGGCATCATTCCCTACTACATGTTTGTGGAGCGGGACACCGGCGCGAAAAACTACTTCGAAGTGCCGCTGGCCGAAGCCTTCCAGATCTACCGCGAAGCCATGAAAAAGGTCTCCGGCCTGGCCCGCACCGCCCGCGGCCCCAGCATGAGCGCTGGCCCCGGCAAGGTAGAGGTACAGGGCATCACCGAAATCAATGGCGAGAAGGTTTTCGTTCTGCGCTTCCTGCAGGGCCGCAACCCGGACTGGGTACAGCGCCCGTTCTTCGCCAAGTACAGTGAGACAGCCACCTGGCTGCATGAACTGGAACCGGCACTCGGGGAAGAGAAGTTCTTCTTTGAGGATGAGTACGAGCAGATGAAGAAGGGGAATGGCTGAGGCCAGCCCCTCCTGAACGGAAGGCGCCGGCTAGTCCGGCGCCTTCATATAATCCCTCGGCGAACAGCCTGTCCAGCGCCGGAATGCACGACTGAAATTGGTGACATCGGAGTAGCCCAGAAGATCCGACACCTGACCGATACTCTTTTGCCGGATAGCAAGCAGGCGCCTGGCATGTTGCTGCCGGATCGACTCCACCAATTCCCGGAACACCACACCCTCGGCCTGTAACCTGCGCTGCAACGTTCGCGGAGTCACATTCAGCTTTTCCGCTACCTCCTCCATGGAAGCAAACCCCAGCTCTTCATCAAACACCAGATCCCGCACCTGTTGCACCAGCGAGCGCCCGCCACCTAGCCGCCCGAGCTCTTCCTTGCACTGCTCCCGGGCAACCCGCGCCGCCACCGGGTCCGCCATGACCAGGGGGTAGTCGAGAATCGATGCATCGAAGATGAAGCCATTGAAATCACCGCCAAAAATGAGCGGCCCCGCGATCAGGTGCTCAAAACGCTCCATGTAGGGCGGCTCTGGAAAACGGACCACCCCCTTTCCCTTGAGCCTGCGGCCGGTGAGCGCTTCCCCCATGGCGGCAAACCCGGTGAGAAGGAACTGTGCCCCCACCTCCCCGAGCTGGTAGCGCCCATCCCGCTCACTCAGTGTGAGACGAACCTCGTCACCCTCCCGATCGAGGGACAATGTCAGGTTGGACGATGGGACGGCGAAATAGGCCTGGGCGATATCGAGCGCTTCGCCCAGCGTTTTTGCCACCATGGCAGCCTGCCCGATCACTCCATGACACGACACCTTCATCTGTAATCCCAACAGGAAACCGATGCCGGGCTCACCGGTGAGCGAGATAGCCCGCTGGATAAGCCGTGAAAAACTTTCTCTCGGCAGGCGGAAGCCGCTGCGCAGCAGGTCTTCCAGTGCAAGCCCCTCCTCCGACAACAGCTGCTCCACGGTGACATTCCACCGCTCTACCACGTCTATCAGCAGCAGAACGTAGGTCCCTGGAACAGTAGGCTGACTGGAAACAATGGAAACGGTTGTCATTGTAATTGTCGTCTAATGATCGTTTTTTGTCGTGCAATCATACCCGGATTCGGTATGGAGACGGCCACAATAGCATCAGATAACACCAGGTACAGGTGCCTGGTTGCCAACCCTAACCGTTAAAAAGGTCAAATCCATGTCTGTTGATCCAAACACCATGACCGATGCGGAGAAAACCGATTACATCCGCAAGACCATCCTTGAAGAGGGTCGCGCACTTCGCCACCGCCATCCGTGGCTTGAGAAACACCAGAACCTGATTGGCGCAATGATCATGATCGTTTCGCTGCTGGGCATGATCGCCAGTGGAACGCTCTACGTCATGGGCCACATACCCTGGTGGGCGTGCATTCCGGCAACGGCCATTTTCGCCTCCTTCATTCATGAGCTGGAACACGACTTGATCCATCTGATGTACTTCAAGAACCGCCCCTGGGCCAACGATCTTATGCTGGCTGTGGGCTGGCTGGCACGGGCCAGCACCGTCAGTCCCTTTGTACGGCGCAAGCTTCACCTGCACCACCACAAATTCAGCGGCACCGAGAGCGACCTGGAAGAGCGAGGCATTACCAATGGCGAGCGCTGGGGTTTACGGCGCCTGTTGATGACCGGGGACAACATGATGGCGGTATTCCTCCGCCCGTTTACCATGCAACGCGCCGTGCGCCAGTACATCCGCTCCCAGAAGCCCGCATCACGGGGCGAAGCCAGAAAAATGAGCCTGCAGCAGATGTTCGCCTATGCACCGCTGGGCAACATTTATTACCTGCTGTTTCATACCTGGGTGGTCGCCCATGTGGTCCTGTTCACCGCCCAGATCAGCGGCAACCCGCTCACCCTGTCTGCCGAGCTGTCAGCGGCCATGAGCATTCTGAACACCTTTGCCGTGGTGTACATGCTGCCGTCTTTCCTGCGCACGTTCTGCCTGCACTTCATCAGCTCCAACATGCACTACTATGGCGATGTTGAAGCCCGAAACGTGATGCAGCAATGCCAGGTCCTCAACCCCTGGTGGCTGATGCCGATGCAGGTTTTCTGCTTTAACTTCGGCAGCACCCATGCGATTCACCACTTTGCGGTGCGGGAACCTTTCTATATCCGGCAATGGACGGCACCGGCTGCCCACAAGGTGATGCGAGAGATGGGGGTTCGCTTTAACGACTACGGAACTTTCCTGAGGGGGAACCGCTTTTACACGGAAGCTTCTGCAGAGAAGCGCCGGGCAGCGGGGGGCCCACAAGAGATCCCGCTTCCCCCCCAAACCCACGCCCCCACCTCCCCCACCTCC
>NZ_JBNRMG010000013.1:0-14624 GCF_050379435.1 Marinobacter sp. DUT-3 | reverse complement strand
AGGGAGCTTTTGAAAAAGAGCCACCGGACATCGGAACCCCAACCGCCCCCCCCGCTGCCCGCACAGATCAATGCATCAGCGTATACAGCTTACGCCGATAGGTCCGCACATCCGGGTTGTTGTTGCCCAGCTTGTCGAACAGCTCGATCAAGGTGGTTTTGGCGACCTCGTCCTTGTATTTGCTGTCCGACTGCATCAGGCGGATCAGCAATTCCATCGCCTCGGCGTTGTTTTCCTGCAGGATATGGTGCAGCGCCAATTGATGCAGGGCATGGGGATCTTTCGGATCCTGCTCCAGCGCCATTTCCAGATCCTTGACGGGCGGCAACTCCGCGGACTGCTTCAGAAACTTGATGCGGGCCGCCAGCTGCTTGGCCTGGAATTGCAACTTCTCTTCCGGCGGAAGGCTCTCAAGCACCTGCTCGGCGGTTTCCAGATCACCCATTTCCGCTTTCAGCTGCGCCAGGTCAATCAGGACCTTGAGGTCCTCCGGATCTTTCTGGTTCATTTCCGTCAGGATCGCCAATGCGCCCTCGACGTCGCCACCCTCCCAGAGGCGGTGAGCTTTTTCGTAGGGATCCTCCTCAGGGGCTTCCACGTGCTTGTCCAGCACCTTGCGAATCTCACTCTCCGGCAGCGCGCCATTGAAGCCGTCCACGGCCTGGCCGTCTTTTACAAGGATAATGGTCGGCAGGCTGCGTACGCCGAGCGACCCCGTCAGTTGCTGCTGCTCGTCTGCATTCACCTTGGCCAAAAGGAAAGCGCCCTGGTACTCCTCCGCCAGCTTTTCCAGCACCGGCATCAGTTGCTTGCAGGGTGCGCACCATTCCGCCCACACATCAACGAGGACAGGAGTGGTTGAGGAGGCTTCCATCACTTTCTGTTGGAAATTCTCCATGTTGGCTTCAAAGATGTAAGGCGAATCGCTCATCAGTAGCACCTGAACAGGTTGGGAAAGTTCGTTGAGTTTGCCATGGTTGTGGGGGCAAACCGTCGGATTTCAAGGTTTACGCACATCTTAACGGGACATCCTTGAAATACCCTTAACCGACGTTACATAACCTAATATGTGAGACATCGGGGCAATAGCCTCTCCTGCCAAACTTTCCGAATGGATGCTTGCACGGTATGAATGAAGACAACCGTAACGACTCTCTGGAAGAATTCGAGGAAGACGTCACCGAGTACATTGGTAAAGACGAGAACAGTAAGAACCTGGCTCTGCCCCAACAGATGATGCCCCGGCGCATGTACGTGCTGCCGGTGTCCAACCGTCCATTCTTCCCGGCCCAGGTCCAGCCGGTGGTGGTCAATCTGGATCCCTGGAACGAAACCCTCAAGCGTGTGGGGGAAACCGACCACAAGGTTCTCGGCATCTGTTTTGTCGACGGCCCGGACCCGGAACGCAACATCCCCGCCAGCGAAGAGCTGGAAACCATGGGCTGCGCCGTCAGGGTTCACCACGCCCAGCAGGAGAACGGCAAGGTCCAGTTTATTGCCCAGGGCCTGCAACGGTTCCGCATTGTCCAGTGGCTGCGTCGGAAACCGCCCTACCTGGTGGAGGTGGAATATCCCAATGAGCCGGAGGAGGAGGCCGACGAACTCAAGGCTTACACCCTCGCCATCATCAGCGCCATCAAGGATCTTCTGCGCACCAATCCGCTGTATGGAGAAGAGGTAAAGCAATACCTGTCCCGCTTCGGTCCGGACGACAGCTCCCCCCTGGCCGATTTCGGCGCCTCGATGACCAGCGCCAAGGGACAGGAACTCCAGGAAGTGCTGGACACCGTTCCCCTGCTCCGCCGCATGGAGAAAGTGTTGCTGCTCATGCGCAAGGAACAGGAGGTCGCACGGCTGCAAGCGGAAATCAGCGAAGAAGTAAACGACAAGGTGCAGAAGCACCAGCGCGAGTTCTTCCTGCGGGAACAGCTGAAAGTGATCCAGCGTGAACTGGGCATGGCCAAGGACGACAAGACCGCCGACGTGGAGCGCTTCCAGGCCCGCATGGAAAAACTGAGCCCGCCTGACCAGGTCAGCGAACGCTTCAACGACGAGATCGAAAAATTGCAGGTGCTGGAACAGGGTTCACCGGAGTATGGCGTCACCCGTAACTACCTGGACTGGCTGACCCAGGTACCCTGGGGACAGACCTCCGAGGACCACTTCGACCTCGCCGAAGCCCGACGGATACTGGATCGTGACCATGACGGGCTGGATGACGTCAAGAATCGCATTGTCGAATTCCTTGCCGAAGGCACTTTCAAAGGCGAAGTCAGCGGCTCGATCCTGCTGCTGGTCGGGCCTCCCGGCGTGGGCAAAACCTCCATCGGCCATTCGGTGGCGGATGCCCTTGGCCGCAAGTTCTATCGCTTCAGCGTCGGCGGCATGAGGGACGAAGCCGAGATCAAGGGCCACCGCCGCACTTACATTGGCGCCATGCCTGGCAAATTTGTACAGGCGCTCAAGGACTGCAAAGTATCCAACCCGGTGATCATGCTGGACGAGATCGACAAGATCGGCGCGTCCTTTCAGGGTGACCCCGCCTCTGCCCTATTGGAAACCCTGGATCCGGAACAGAACCGCGAGTTCCTGGACCACTACCTGGACGTTCGCATGGATCTGTCGAAAGTCCTCTTCATCTGCACCGCCAACCAACTGGACACCATTCCCCGCCCCCTGCTGGACCGGATGGACGTGATCCGGCTGTCCGGCTACATCGCCGAGGAAAAACTGGCCATCGCCAAGCACTTCCTGATACCCCGCCTGCTGAAACGGGTGGGATTGTTGAAAAAACAGCTGAATATCAGCGATGCGGCGGTGAAACAGGTCATTGAAGGCTACGCCCGTGAAGCCGGGGTGCGGAACCTGGAAAAGATGCTGCACAAGATTATCCGCAAGGGCATCGTGCGCTTACTGGACAATCCGGACACACCCGTAAAAGTTGGCGTTGCGGACCTGGCGACCTACCTCGGCCAGCCTTCCTTCCGCAAGGAAAAATCCCTCAGGGGCACCGGCGTGGTCACAGGCCTGGCCTGGACCGCCATGGGGGGCGCCACATTGAGCATCGAAGCGTCCCGCATTCACAGCTCCCAGCGCGGCTTTAAGCTGACCGGGCAACTCGGGGACGTTATGAAGGAATCGGCGGAAATCGCCTACAGCTACGTGTCGTCGAACCTCAAGCGCTTCAAGGGCGACCCCACGTTCTTCGACAAATCCTTCGTGCACCTGCACGTACCGGAAGGGGCAACACCGAAGGATGGCCCAAGCGCCGGCGTCACCATGGCCACCGCCCTGCTGTCCATCGCACGCAAGGAAGCGCCACAACAGAACATCGCCATGACCGGCGAGCTGACGCTGACGGGCCAGGTGCTACCGGTGGGTGGTATCCGCGAAAAAGTGATTGCCGCCCGCCGGCAAAAAATCAGCAACCTGATCCTGCCGGATGCGAACCGGGGGGATTACGAGGAACTACCGGACTACCTGAAGGAAGGCCTGACGGTGAACTTCGCCAAGCAGTACAGCGATGTTTATCAGGTGTGTTTCGGGGATAAGCCGAAGAAGGGGTCGTCGGTGCATTGAAGGCTGGCCACGGGAGGACAACTGAGAGTCCGATCGGTGTCAGGGTGGGGTGCCTTTTCTGCAGGGACAAAGGTGTCTGAGCGCAGCGAGTTCTTTTCCCGAAAGAAAAGGCACCCCACCCTGACACCAGACTCCAGCCAACGACTCAGGCCTTCTCCTTCCAGCCGTCGTCCTTCAGCACCGGCCCTACATCAAGCACCGGCGAAGCATCGATATCGTCGGCGTCCATCATGTTGGCCACCCGCTGCAGCGACGCAATGATCATGGTCTGCTCCCACTCGTGCAGACTCTGGAACTTCTTGATGAAATCCTCCTGCAGGGGCTGAGGCGCACGGGCCAGAATATCTGCGCCACCCTCGGTCAGGTGCGCATGCACCTTGCGCTTGTCCCGGGTACTGCGGACCCGATAGACCAGTTGACGATGCTCCAGGCGATCCAGGATGGTGGTCACCGTCGCCTGACTGAGGCTGACCTTGTCAGCAATCGTGCCAATGGTCACTTCGCCCAGATCGCGGATCGTCCGCATGATCAGCAGTTGCGGCCCGGTCAGGCCCGCGTGCTTGCTCAGGCGCTTGGAATGCAGGTCAGTTGCACGGATAACACGTCTCAATGCTACCAGTACCTGTTCATAGTTGTTCACGGCACTACTCCGATCCGGGCCCGCTGCCCCATTCTGGTTGAAATCGGAGGCATTGAGCTGTTTCGAGTAAAGCACTTTGTTACCCGCCATCGGCTGAAGCCTCACTGTTCCTGCACGTCATTTATTTATACCACTAACTATTAGAGGTCTTTACTCCTGCAATTGCAAGTCGGCGTTTTTACCCATCCTGTCGGTCTTCCTGCATTTTTTCCGCCAGCCACTATGCTAAGGTCACTGTTTTCAGCAATCCCGTACACGGACAAGGTTCAATGACCACGCATTTTATCCGACAGACACTTCTGGCAAATTCCCGGCTACTGCCTTTACTCACAGGCTTCCTGCTCGCTGCGCTTATTGCCACCAGCGCCCAGGCACAGCAACCCACGGAGCCGCCCGATGACCTCAGCGCAGAAGATGTTGAACAGCGCATTGAGACTCTTGAAAAACCCATGTACACCCCGTTCGTGGAGCTCTACCTGCTGGAAGAGAGCAAAGCCCTGCGCAAGGAGATGCAGAACACCCGGGCGGAACTCATTGAAAAGGTGGTGGACAAGGAACTGTCCGTTGCCGACAAGACCATGTCCTACGCCACCGACACGGTCACTTACTTCTTCTATCTGATCGCCGGCGCTACCTCGATTCTGGTGGTCATTGGCTGGAACTCCATCCGGGACATGCGTAATCAGCTCACCAGCCTGGCCGAAAAACGGGTCAACGAACTGGTGGTTGAATACGAAAAACGGCTGAAGTCCATCGAAGAGCAGCTGCAGCAGAAATCCGACATTATCCACCAGAACCAGGCAGAAATTGAGCGCACCAACGAAGTGCACTCCCTGTGGCTGAAAGCCAGCCAGGAAACGTCCCAGCAGAACAAAATTTCCGCCTACGACCATATCCTCGATTTACGCCCGGACGATGTGGAAGCTCTGAGCTATAAGGCCGATGCAGTGCTGGAAATGCAGGAACCGCTGTGGGCCATCAGCCTGTGTCAGCGCGCCCTGAAGCTGGCGCCGGACAACGGCCACGCGCACTATCAGCTGGCATGCGCCTACGCCGAAATCGGCCGCTGGGAAGACGCTGTCGCCACCCTGCAGAAGGCCATCGACATTTCCGAGGCCTATCGCGACGATGCCTCCGTGGATCCCAGTTTCGAGCAACTACGGGACCACGACAGCTTCAAGACCCTCATTTTCCCGGACACAGAAGAGAACCACCTCGACGATTAATCCGACACCGGCACAGTCTTTGCTCCTGTATATTCAAGGCTTGATGTTCCTGAGCAAAGACTGGCCCAACCCGCTTGACAAGCAGCGAGGTGTGGTGTTTGTTTAACTATCTGAGAACATAAGAATAACCCTGAACAAAACAGGACGGACCCAATGAGAACTTCAGTAAAGAAACTCGTAACCGCTGTTAGCACCTCCATTGCCCTGATGGGCGCTGGCCACGCCGCCGCTGAAATCAAGGTTGGTATTGCCGGACCGATGACCGGCCCCGTTGCCCAGTACGGCGATATGCAGTTTTCCGGCGCCCGCATGGCGATTGAGCGTATCAATGCCGCAGGCGGCGTCAACGGCGAAATGCTGGAAGCCGTGGAAGTGGACGATGTCTGCGATCCCAAGCAGGCGGTCACCGTGGCGAACCGCCTGGTGAACGAGGGCGTTCGCTTTGTGGTCGGCCACCTGTGTTCCAGCTCCACCCAGCCGGCGTCTGACATCTACGAGGACGAAGGTATCCTGATGGTGACCCCGGCCTCCACAAGCCCGGACATCACCGAACGCGGATACGAACTGGTATTCCGCACCATCGGCCTCGACAGCATGCAGGGCCCGGTTGCCGGGGAATACCTCGCCAGTCTCAACCCCGAACGTGTCGCGATTGTCCACGACAAACAGCAGTACGGTGAAGGCATTGCCACGGCAGTTCGTGACACCCTGAAGAACGCCGGCGTCGAAATCGCCATGTTTGAGGGCATTACCGCCGGTGACAAGGACTTCTCGTCTCTGATCACCAAACTCAAGCAAGCCGATGTCGACTACGTCTATTACGGTGGCTATCACCCGGAACTGGGGCTGATCCTGCGCCAGGCAGAGCAGGCAAAGCTGGATACCGTCTTCATGGGCCCTGAAGGCGTGGGCAACAAAGACATTAACACCATCGCCGGCGATGCCTCTGAAGGCCTCCTGGTCACGCTTCCTCCCAGTTTCGACCAACAGGAAGAAAACCAGGATCTGGTCAAGGCCTTCGAGGACAAAGGCGAGGATCCCTCCGGTCCGTTCGTGTTGACCTCCTATACCGCGGTGCAACTGATTGCCGAGGGCATTGAAGAAGCCGGCTCAAAAGACCCCTTCGATGTCGCCGAAGCCCTCCGCAGTGGCTCCTACGAGACCCCAATAGGCACTGTTGAGTACGACGAAAAAGGCGACATGAAGTCATTTGAGTTCATTGTGTACGAATGGCATTCAGATGGCAGCAAAACTCCGGTAAACTGAGCCGAAATCGTTAAAAAACGGTAATAATGAGAGCACCTTCTCACCGCGATCCGGGAGAAGGTGTTTTTCTAGGCTCCTGTTGATCCTTCCCGCACCCGCGCCGGCACCCCGGAGCGTCAGGTGTGGCCAGTGGAGGGGGCAGGCTTTCGGAGTCCCATAACAATGCAAGATCTCCTTTATTTCCTGCAGCAGCTCATTAACGGGCTGACGATCGGGAGCACCTATGCCCTGATCGCCATCGGCTACACGATGGTTTACGGCATCATCGGCATGATCAACTTTGCCCATGGTGAGATCTACATGATCGGCGCCTACACCGCACTGATCGCCATCACCGGGCTTGCCGCCCTGGGTGTTGCCTGGCTTCCACTGATACTTATTGTTGCGCTGGTCTGCGCGATGATTGTCTCCAGTTCCATGGGCTGGGCTGTGGAGAGAGTCGCCTACCGGCCGGTTCGTGGGCGCCACCGGCTGATTCCACTGATCTCCGCCATCGGCATGTCCATTTTCCTGCAGAACTACGTCCATCTGGCCCAGGGCTCCCGCAATATTGGCTTTCCAGCTCTGATTGAAGGCGGCTTCCGCTTCGGCAGCGCGGACTCCTTTCAGACATCGATCTCCTACATGCAGATTACGATCTTCATCACCACGCTGATCTGCATGACCCTGCTGTCCCTGTTTATATCCCGCTCTCGTACAGGCCGCGCCTGCCGCGCCGTCTCCCAGGACCTGGGGATGGCCAGCCTGCTGGGCATCGATACCAACCGCATCATCTCCGCCACCTTTGTCATCGGCGCTGCGCTGGCAGCGGTCGCCGGTCTGCTGCTGGGCATGTATTACGGTTCCATCGACCCACTGTTCGGGTTTATTGCCGGGCTGAAGGCGTTTACAGCGGCAGTACTGGGCGGCATCGGCAGCATCCCTGGCGCCATGCTGGGCGGCCTGATCCTCGGCGTGGCCGAGAGCATGACCTCCGGATATCTCAGTGGCGAATACAAGGACGTGGTGTCTTTCGGACTGCTGATACTCATTCTTCTCTTCAAGCCTACCGGGCTCCTTGGTAAACCGGAGGTGGAAAAGATCTGATGGCTGCACATAATCTGAAACACGCGCTGTTCTGCGCCATTGTCACGTTGATCATTGCATATCCAATCCTTGGCTTTAACCTGGTCGCCTCGGGAACCAATATCATTCTGGAGGGCGCCACTACCCGGACGATGATCTCGGTTCTGCTGGCTGCGGTGGTGGTCTTTCTTTTCCAACTGTTCCGCGACAACATCATGGGATTGCTCGGCAAAGCCCCGGCACTCAACCCCCTGACCAATCGCCAGCCCATGGAACAGAGCAAACGCCTGAAGCTGGAATCCACCTTCCTGACGCTGATCATCATCGGGGCATTGATCTGGCCGTTCTTCATGTCGAGGGGCGCTGTCGATCTGGCCACTCTGGTGCTGATCTACGTCATGCTGGCGCTGGGCCTCAACGTGGTGGTCGGACTCGCCGGGCTGCTGGATCTGGGCTACGTGGCCTTCTATGCGGTCGGTGCCTACACCTTTGCCATGCTGTCCCAGTATTACGGGGTCTCCTTCTGGTTTGCACTCCCCATTGGCGCACTGCTGGCCGCCCTGTTTGGACTGGTACTGGGGTTCCCGGTACTCCGGCTCAGGGGGGACTATCTGGCGATTGTGACGCTCGGGTTTGGCGAAATCATCCGTATCCTGCTGAACAACATGACCAGCCTCACCGGGGGGCCCAACGGCATCGGCGGCATCCCCGACCCCACACTGTTCGGCATGGAGTTCGGTCGCCGGGTGAAGGAGGAAGGCAACACCTCGTTCCACGAAACCTTCGGCATTGCCTACAGCAGTGAGCACAAGATCATCTTCCTGTACCTGATTGCCCTGGTGCTGGCCGTGATTACCGCCCTGGTCATCCGCCGCCTCATGCGCATGCCCGTCGGTCGCGCCTGGGAAGCCCTGCGGGAGGACGAAATCGCTGCCCGCTCGCTGGGACTGAGCCGTACCGCCGTGAAGCTGTCCGCGTTCACTATCGGTGCGTTCTTTGCCGGGTTCGCCGGGACCGTGTTTGCCTCCAAGCAGGGCTTTATCAGCCCGGAATCGTTCGTCTTCCTGGAGTCCGCCATCATCCTGGCCATCGTGGTACTCGGCGGGATGGGCTCGCAGATCGGCGTTATTCTCGCCGCCATTGCGGTCACCATCCTGCCGGAACTGGCCCGGGAGTTCTCCGAATACCGGATGCTGATCTTCGGCGCCGCCATGGTACTGATGATGGTCTGGCGCCCGCAGGGTCTGATGCCCATGCGCCGCATCCATATCGAGCTGCAAAAACAGGAGTAACGGACGATGCTTGAAGTACAGAATCTGTCCATGCGCTTTGGCGGACTCCTGGCGGTCGATCAGGTTTCCCTGGACGTTCAGGAACACGAAATCGTATCCATTATCGGCCCCAATGGGGCCGGGAAAACCACCGTGTTCAATTGCATGAGTGGCTTTTACAAACCCAGCGGCGGCAAAATCCTGTTCGAAGGCAGTGAGATTCAGGGCAAACCGGATTTCCGGATTTCCCGCCTGGGAATGGTCCGCACCTTCCAGCACGTGCGCCTGTTCAACCGGATGACAGTAGTAGAGAACCTGCTGGTCGCCCAGCACCGACACCTGAATACCAACCTGATATCCGGGCTGCTGAAAACACCCAGCTACCGTGAGCGGGAACAGAAATCCCTGGATCGTGCCAGTTATTGGCTGGATCGGGTTGGCCTGCTGGACATGGCCAACCGGGATGCCGGCAACCTCGCCTACGGGCAACAAAGACGCCTGGAAATTGCACGCTGTATGGTCACCGAACCCAAACTGCTTATGCTGGACGAACCAGCGGCCGGCCTTAACCCGGCGGAAACCCGGGAACTGAACCAGCTGATCGTCAGCCTGAAGGAAGACTACAACGTGTCCGTCGTGCTTATCGAGCACGACATGAGCCTGGTGATGGATATTTCCGACCGGATCAACGTCATCAACCAGGGCCGCCCCCTGGCCAGTGGCACGCCGGACGAAATCCGCAACAACGACGACGTCATCAAAGCTTACCTGGGTGAGGCCTGAACCATGTCAATGCTAGTACTAGAGGATGTCCATACCCACTACGGCAAGATCGAAGCCCTGCACGGGGTGTCCGTCGAAGTTAAGAAAGGTGAGATCGTTTCGCTGATCGGCGCCAATGGCGCTGGCAAGACAACCCTGTTGATGACGGTATGCGGCAACCCCCAGGCCACTTCTGGCCGGATCATTCTGGAAGGACGGGATATTACCCGCGAACCCACCGCCACCATCATGCGCTCCGGCATTTCAATCGTACCGGAGGGGCGGCGTGTTTTCTCCGGCCTGACCGTAGAGGAAAACCTTCATATGGGGGGATTCTTCAACACCAAGGCCGAAATCCGCAAAAGCCAGGATCACGTCTATGAACTGTTTCCCCGCCTGAAAGAGCGCGAGCACCAGCGTGCCGGCACCATGTCTGGAGGGGAACAACAAATGCTGGCAATCGGTCGTGCGCTGATGAGCAAGCCCAATATGATCATTCTTGACGAGCCTTCCCTGGGGTTGGCACCACTGGTAATCAAGCAGATCTTCGAGATCATTGGTCACTTGAGGGAAGAAGGGATCACCGTGTTTCTGGTGGAGCAAAACGCTCACCAGGCACTGAATCTGGCTGATCGGGGGTACGTCCTGGAAACCGGCAAGATCCGGCTGCACGACACAGGGAAGAATTTGCTGGCCAATCCGGATGTTCAGAATGCTTATCTTGGTGGCTAGCTTAAACCAGAAAAGCCGGAGCGTGACAACACACTCCGGCTTTTCTGTATTGGGCAATCAATGCAGTGCTTACTTCACACTCTTGATGGTGCCCTTGTAACCTTCAACAGTTACATCAATGGTGCCGTACACTACGTAGTCGTTCTTCTTGACGGTGTAGCGAGGAGCCACAATCACGTCAGCACCGGATGCAGAGATGGCGTTGTAGGCAGCTGCTGATTTAACAGCGGATACCGGGTCCAGACCACCCAGACCAAAGGCGCTGCCGCCACCGTTACCGTATTCCATGCCGTCCGCAAATTCGTTGTCATCACTCATGGTGAAGAACAGAACCTTGGTGGCGGAAGACTGGCCGGTAATTTTCTCGCCAACTTCGATATCGGCCTTGATATCAGTAGCTACGGAACCGTTGAGCGGAACCGGGCTGGAGCTGACGTTCAGGGAGGAGCAGCCGGTCATTGCGCCGGCCAGCAGCAGGCTGGATGCGATAAGTGCTTTTTTCACAGAATTATCTCCATGTGTTGTGTGTGAGCCTTCATGGCCGCGCGCACTATACCCAAAGAACGTCTATATAACAATATTGATCATTTTTTATTTTTATTAGCTCTTTTTAGAATATGAACACATGGTCATATTTTTTTCTCTTTCCGGGACAAATCAATAACTCACACCCCTGCAAACTTGTCTTTCACGGATTTGGACTATACTCAACTGAACGGTCAACCTGTCTCCACGGGAAATCAGTCAGGGCCGTTACCGTACCGGCATCAAAAAGGCGTACACGCCGGCGCGGCAAGCGACGAAAGCTCGACCACAACAAGGAGTGGATAATGAAAAAACTGATCGCAGGTGCAATTCTTCTGGGTGCTTCATCCATGGCTTTTGCTCAGCCTGGTTGCGGCGTAGGTGCCATGATCTGGAAGGGCCAGTCCGGCATTGCCCCTCACGTTCTGGCTGCCACCACTAACGGCACATTCGGTAACCAGACCTTTGGTATGACCACCGGTACGCTGGGCTGCCAAACCAACCAGTCCGTTCAATCCATGGCCATGTACATGGACAGCAACATCGACAAGGTTGCCCGTGACATGTCTCGCGGTTCCGGCGAGAACCTGGATACCCTGGCAGTCCTGCTGGGCGTAGACGAAGCGGACCGTGATTCGTTCCGCCAGATCCTCCAGGACAACTTCGCAACCATCTTCCCGAACTCCGAAACCACCTCCGGCGAAGCGGTAGACGCTATCGTAGCGCTGCTGGAAAAAGATGAGGCTCTCAGCAAGTACGTGGCTGCCTGATCTTTCAACATCAAGGGACCCACTGCGCCAGGGACGGCGCACTTCCCTGACTCACCCATCCGCCCAATCCGGATTCGACCGACTATCCATGCGCACTATGCTTCAGTACGGGCTGGCCTTGATCTGGCTGGCAGCAGGCACCCACACATCCGCCACCCCATTACCCGATACAGGACAGCTTCACGCACACCCCGACTGGCTAACCCTGATCCACTATCAACCTAACCGTTATACCGACGGGCATACCAGCCAGGCCGACGATGATGCCTTTTTTCTCAGCGAGAACGGCAAGCACTCCCCCGAAGCAGAACTACAGGCCACCCTGGAGGCCATCACTGCCCCCGGCGAAGGCGATGCTCATGCCCGTTGCCGCTTCCCCGCCAGGGATCGCTGGCTGAGAGAACAGCTGGAGCTGCCCCGAAACGAGATCGACTGCCCCGGATACGATGAGTGGAAAGACACCCTGAACACCGAAACCGTCACCCTGGTGTTTGCCGCTTCCTACCTCAACAGCCCGTCCTCGATGTTTGGTCACACTTTTATCCGGCTGGATCCGCCCCAGGACGACGAGGAAACCGATCTGCTATTGGCGGATACCATCTCCTACGCGGCAGACGCCGAGGCCCACGACAGCGAAATCCTGTTCGCCTACAAAGGCATCTTTGGCGGCTACCCCGGCATTACCTCCATCAAACCTTATTACGAGATGGTCCGCCTGTATTCCGACATCGAACACCGGGACCTGTGGGAATACCAGCTCAACCTGACCCAGGACGAGGTAGACGTCATGCTCGCCCACGCCTGGGAACTGCGGGAAATCAACTTCGATTACTACTTCTTCGACGAAAACTGCGCCTATCGGCTGCTGGCACTGATCGACGTGGCGCGACCGGGCACAGACCTGCTCGACGAAGTCAGCACTCATGCCATCCCCTCCGATACCGTGCGCTGGGTGGTGGACAAGGAACTGGTGGAAGAAGTGAAATACCGCCCCTCGGCGGCAACCAGCGTGACCCATTCACTGGACACCCTGCCCGATGACCACCAGACGCTGGCCGCAGCGATTGCCAACGGCTACGTCCCCGTGGATTCCGAAGAAGTCGCGCGGCTGCCCGACGAAGAAAAGGCGCACCTGCTGGATGCCACTTACGATTACGTGCGCTACCAGAGCGAAGCCGAAGCCTGGCCGCGAGAACACGCGGCGCCACTGTCCCATGACCTGCTGAGGACTCGCAGCCAGATACGTGATGTACCGGCTCCGGACAAACCGCCCGAGCCAGAAGTAAGGGACGACCAGGGCCACGACACCTTCCGCTTCAGCCTCGCCGGTGGCCGGATGGGAGACCGCAACTTCAGCCAGTTGACCCTGCGCCCGGCCTACCACGATGTCCTCGACCCGCCCGCTGGATACCGGGGCGGTGCCCAATTGCAGTTCCTGCGGTTTGACGCCCGCTATTACACGGACAACGACGAACTACAGGTGGAGCAGCTTATTGGCGTAGAGATCCGCTCGCTGTCTCCCCGCAACCAGTTCTTCTCACCACTGTCCTGGCAGGTCGGCTTCGGCGGACGCCGCTCCGACACCGAAACCCAACGAGTCTTCACCCCCTACCTGGAAGGCGGCGCCGGTGGCAGCTGGAACCTCGGCGCACACGTACAGGCCTTTGCCCTGGCCACCGCCGACCTGGAAATCGACGACGACCTCGGCAAAGGCTATGACGCCGCACCGGGGGCTGATCTCGGGTTGCTGCACCAGAACAGCCGCTTCAGCCTGATGGCCGGGGTAAAAACCAAAGCCTGGATCGTCGGCAACCAACACCGCCAGGATCAACTCTACACCAGAGCCGGCTGGCACTTCGGACGGGACTTCAGCCTGTTCGGCGAATACAGCCGGGAAGACCACTACGACAGGTACCGCACCACATGGCAACTGGGACTGCACGCCTACTTCTGAAGGCGCTCACCGGCGCCGCTCTGACCGCGACACTGCTGCTGCAATCTGGTTGCAGCAGCGTGTTCTTTTATCCAGACAAGGTCACCTACATCACCCCTGACCGCCTAAATCTGGAGTACGACGACGTGTTCCTGGACACCGCCGACGGAGAAACACTTCATGGCTGGTGGCTGCCCGCAGACGCCCCTGAGAGCACTGCTAAAGGCACAATTTACTTCCTGCACGGCAATGCCCAGAACATCAGCAGCCACCTGATGAACGTCGCCTGGCTGCCCGAGAAAGGCTACAACGTCTTCCTCATCGACTACCGGGGTTATGGCCGCTCCACCGGTGCACCCGACATAGAAGGCACCCTGCACGACAGCGAAACCGGCCTGCGCTGGCTGGTGGAACAACAGCAAACCGAGGGCGGGCCGCTTTTCCTCCTCGGCCAGAGCCTCGGGGGCGCCCTCGGCATCGCCCTGGCCAGCGAATGGGTACAACGGCAGGAGCAACCGCCCCTCGACGGCGTCATACTCGACGGCACCTTTTCCGGCTTCCGCGGCATTGCCCGGGAAAAACTCGGCAGCTTCTGGCTGACCTGGCCGTTCCAGATACCACTGAGCTGGACTATTACCGACGAGTACGAGGGAGTGGACCATATCGACCGCATCAGTCCGGTGCCGTTGATAGTGATTCACAGCCAACGAGACGGGATTATCCCATTTCATCATGGAGAGGCGTTGTATGAGGCGGCGAATGAGCCCAAACAGTTTCTTCCCACCGATACGCCCCATGCGGCGACGTTTGTGATTCCGGCTTATAAGGAAGTTGTTTTGGGGTTCATGGCTCGGG